>JAHLWH010000273.1 GCA_019058015.1 Promethearchaeota archaeon
TATTCCATCTCCATTAATATCTGAAATTTCAAAAAATTTTGCTCCTGAAGTTCGAAACAATCTTTCTACACTCGAATATGGTGAGGATATAACTTGTGAGGAGAGATCGGCAGGACCAATTAGTGGGCTTCCCCAATCCAGATTAATATCCGTAAGTGAAAAAACTTTAACTTCATCAAGTATAATACCAGATTTTCCAGAAATTAACATGATTTCCCCATTATCTGAATTTACTAAGAGATCCTTAATATTATCGTTATTAACATCATTTATTATTAGAACATCGTCAATAGAATTAGGTACATCAAGTTCCGAAATTCCCGTTGGAGAACGGCCAACCATTTTTATTGGAGGTAGTATATAAGTCCAAATTTTTTCTCCATTTTTTGCATTAATCGCTATTAATTCTCCATTTTCTGAACCCGCAATAACCATATTGTCCAAAAACTCTATTGTCCAAATATCATTAGTAAAATCTTGATTATTTACCCAAAGTTCATCTCCATTTATGCCATCTAAAACAATTAATTTATACCATGAAGATATAACAACATCCGATATACCATCTTCATTTATATCATTAATTGTTTTAACATCCCATGTATATGGAGTAAAATATTGAGTATCGTAAGTTTCCAGATCAATACTTTCTACATTTGGTCTGTAAGACCATAATTCTTTACCATCTTTAGAAGAAATTGCTACTACATTAGCATGTTCTTGATCATAAACATTTAATACGATATCATTAGCATAATCTCCTGAAATATCATCTATTAAATCAAAATCAATGACTTCTCCAAACGTGATATAACTCATATTAATATGACCATTCAATCCGATTGTGGCAAGACTTCCGTCCATTCCCACAACAATATATGATTCCCCATCATCAGTAAATTTAACCAACCTTGGCTGCATAGTTGGTCCAGTTCCAATTAATCCTTGACCAAATTTCCACAAAATAGCATTTATATCTGAATCATCTGATTGAGACACTAACTTTGAAGGTGGCTTATAAAAATTAAAATTAGGTAAAATCAGCTCAATAACTGGTACAATTAAAATTAAAATTATTATAAAAATTGATATTTTCTTACATAATTTTCTTAATTTCGCTCGACTTTTCAATAATTACTCAACCAAAATTAAATTTTCTATAATTTTAACTCAACTCTACGAGATATATTATAAAAAAATTTTTTGTCTATAATAGTTTCATTTTTTCCATTTTTTAAAGGTTTACATAATAATATATTAATATTACCATATAATCTTTATCTAATTTAGGAGATGTGAAGATCTCGTTTATTAAAGGATAAATTTGATGGAAAAGTTAACTTTTATATTATTTTTAACGATTTAAAAATCTCTGAAGAAGAGATTATTTTTTTAAGATTTTCAACTCTCCGCATTTTTAACAGATCCATTCTTTAAATTTCATAAAATATCTAAAAGACTATGCCAAGAAACTGGATGAAACTATCGTAGTGAGTCTAAAAGATTTACCCTCCTCAAGAATAGATGGAGAGAGAATATCTAAGGAAATAATTTACGAGCTTGGCTTCAAGCCTGGAGAATTATTAATGATATCGTTAAAGATTGGATCAATGAACATATGGAAGAGTTAAAAAATGTTTATGGAATAGATGTAGTTGGGATACGACATGAATTACAGTGGGCACTCGTAGAGAAAAAAGCGGATGATATATTAAAGATTTTAAATGAAGTCAAGGAAATTTTAAAGGGGATAAAACGAATGAAGATTGATGATTTGGGTGAGCTTGTTGGTTTAAACAGGTCTAATTTATTGAAGTTGATTATTAAAAATAATGATAAGCTAAATGTTGTAATAGATGGAGATTTTATTTCTCCTAAAAAGGAGTAAATGGACAAATATAGGATAAGAGGTGAAAAAAAATTAAAGTTGTGAGATTAAGGTATGATAGGAATGAAATACAGAAGGAAAATGTTCGAGATTTGGTGCGAAATACAGATTTTATAGAGCAATCTTATGTTTGGGAAAATTTTTTTGTCATACAATTCTCTAAACAATATTTAGATAAATTTGGAGAAGTTATGGAAGATGTTCCGGTATGGAATGATGCTTTTAGTATATCTGAGTTAAAACCCGAATTAGCAGAGTATCTTTTTTTATAAAAGATTTGTAATGTCAATTTTTTAAATCATAATTCTCAAGTTCTCTATCTATTAGATTACTGTTATTTTTGATATTTTTTCATGAAAAATGTACTTGTAAAAGATTTCTTCTGTTTCTGTTATTCCAGATAGTTATTAAAAGATTTACATTGGGAAAGTACTAAGATAAGTTTAAGTTCAGCTCAAATTGCAATTTACCTCGTTTTAAGAAAAATACCTTTGCTTAAAAGATCTTGGACTATAAAATACGCAATTAGAATAAATAAACCATAACATAAAATTAATAACCCATAACGTTTCAAATAATTATTTTTTTCACCTTTACCTTGATTTCTCCTATTGTGGCGTAGATTTGGGAAAAAAAATCCCGTAGTGTTTCGATAATTTATGAATTTTTCATGAAATTTCTCTTTTAATCGATATTCTTCAAAATCAGAAATAAAAATCATAAGGAGAAAGAACAATGTCCAAGAAAGAATATCGCCTATTCGAATTCCGTCATCAATAAAACCTGGCGTGTATAAGGCAAAAGGAAACAGCATTATAAGAATTCCAAGATTTTGAGGATGGCGAATAAGTTTATAAGGTCCCGTTTGAACAATATCTAATCCAATTTTTTTACCTTTAACGAGATGGATTAACCCCCAAAAAAATAACAACAAACCCACAATAAAAATAATAATCTCAATAATGAGCAAAATATCAACTCGGAAAGAAGAATCCCAGGAGAAAATTACAATCCATGA
>JAHLWH010000274.1 GCA_019058015.1 Promethearchaeota archaeon
GCGGAGTTACATATCTATTGGAGGCTAGTGGAACATATCGCTTTGCTAATTGGGGCGATTACGGCATAGCCGATGCAGAGTGGGCTTACCGCAACGATGGTTTCAAGGACGATCCTTTAGCTCCACACGGTTGGACACTAGGCGAAAATACTTACCCATCGGTACTGGGTTTAGATGTTTTAGTAGACGGGCAAAATGTCTTTTGGGGTGATTTCAATCCTGAACATGTATATACAATACTATTCAATGGAACAGGAAGTGAAGTAAATTTCAACATATATGACAGTGCTTACGGGGATAACTCAGGCAGTTTAACGGTAGACATATACGAATGTGAAGACCATAAAATAAAGAATAAATGGGATCTCAATGGCAGTTTTGTAGCTTATCCAAGATATGACTGGGGTGGCTTAAAAGAAGGAGCTACTTGGGATTACAGCATTCATATCAAAGAAGCAAAGAATGGCGATTTCTCTGTTGGTTCAATTAGTTTTACCTCAGGAGATGTTAAAGTAGTCGGACATGTTAAACAAACAAAAGCTGATTATGGTTATTGGTCAAAACCAAACCTAGCTGCAGCTGGAACTGCTGTATACAATAATGTAAAGTATAATTTCTTGTTCCTATATAGCAATAAAGCAATCTGGTTTGCAATAAGCACAGAGTCATTAGAACCATATTGGACAGGAGAGACGATTTGGGGTTGGAGCGAACGAGATTATCAATTACATAGCGTCCACTATGGAACCCCTATTATGGATCCAAAGATAATACACGAGTAATTAGGGCAGGCGAGCACGCTGGGATGAAGGAATAATACAGCCTGAATTACGCAAACGATCCTAATGCATAATTAAATATTTATGCCTAGAAGTGATAGAGGAAAGTAAGAAAGATTAAGGGATGTAATCTTAAAGTAATTATCTCTTAAGCAGGATCATATTTAAATCATACTAATCTTTATGCTATTACAGGATTGGGTATTTTAAGAATTATTTTTGCAGTTAAAAGAAAAGGAGAATAATAAAATAAGTAGTTGGGATAAGCTTTAAAGAATAATCTCTATCTACCCTGTATTTGATTTTAGGGTAGAGAGTGTTTAAAATTTTTCCACCATTTTATATAAAATTCATTACTTCAACATTAGAAAGCGATTAAGGGGCTATTTTATGGGAATTTGATCATTTTAAAGAAGTAATTTTTTATAATTTTATTTATAAAACTATCAATTAATACATTAAACTGTATATTAACAGTAATAACATATTTTATAGGCAGCTATTTTTATTTGGAGTTGATAATTAAATAAAGCTATTTTAAATAAATGAAAGGAGGATTGTATAGAAACATAAAGATATTTTCATTAAAAAATCTTTAAGAAAGGGGGTGAAAAATATGAAAAAATTTTTAATAGGATTAGTTTTTGCTTGTCTTCTTTTATTAACAGTTTCATCCCCGGTTCAAGCTAAAACGGTTTCAGGAGAAGCCAACGATCCTAACGCACTTTGGTTAGGAACAATAAAATATCTTGGTAATCCTGCGGGATACCATTTTTGGTTTACTCCAACAGAAACTCGTGCTTGGTATACTATCGGCCATACATACCATAACGTTTATAAATTTGATTTAAAAGACACAACTGAATGGTGTGGGCCAGCAACTGTTCCAGATAGAGAGCCTTATAATTTAGTCGCTACTCCAGGAACACAGGTTTACTATAAAATTTATGACGTAACAATGGATGCTTACGTCTGTGGAATGGAGTAAAACTATAGGTGGGGATAAAATATTAATAAGTTGAGGAAAGTAGAAGCCTAGCTTCTAGGCAAACCGGAGAAAACAACCCCTTTCGGGGTTGTTTTTTTATTATTTTTACCCTAGTTGTATAATTCAAGCTAGTAAAAAATATATAACAAGACAAAAAGGCAAGAGATAAAATCCCTTGCCTTTATAAAAGCATGCTTTCAAGACCTTAGCTCCCATAATGTCTTTTTATTCTCTCTCTATCCTCAGTATCTTTGTCCCCTTTATAATAAATTTCAATAAACTCAATCTTATCTATATCTTCATAATAAGCATAGATAACTCTAATTCCTGATCTTACTCCCCTTCCCTTTAAAGATCTGCAGGTAAACTTTGTTGCTTTATATATTTTAGGATACTTTATTCTTAGACCTGGTATCTGAGATATACCTTTATAATCTTTCCCTATTTTATGATAAGCTTTTAATCCTGTATTAGTAAAATTTTCCAGATCTTCCTCTAGTGTTCTGAATCTCCTTAGCTTTTTTATGTCTTTATCAAATTCATCAAGACGTTCAATCTTATTGAATATCTTCATTGTAATCTCTTACTGAATATTGAGATGTTCTATAAAAAACAGACTCATATTCAATAATTTCTTGATCTTCTGTGGTTAACCACGGAATATCATTATGTGAATATTCACTTATTTGAGAAGCATTCAAATCAGAAAGTAAATTCAAAACATCATCAATAACTTTAATTTCATTAGCTTTTAATTTTGAAAGATCTGGTCTTTTTAGTGGTAAATACTTAGTTTGTGGGTATTGAAAATATTTGCTTTTAATTCTAGTAATTTCTTTTTCTTTGATCATTTTATTAACAATCTCTTTGAACTCTAATGGCGTTGGTCCATACCTGTTTTTTCTATAGGTTGCTCCTATTAACTGCTCCTCATACTTTTCATAGAAGTTAAAGTCAATGAAGTAAAGGAGTTTGTATATTGTAGTCGCTCCAATATTTGGTTTTGAGCCAACCTTGTTCAATATATAGAGAAAAACCTCTTTGAATTTTTCTAAATTTTTCAGAGGAACATTTATTCTAATCTGAGGTTCTGTTTCTACTTTCTTTTTGGTATCATCCAAAATTACTTCAACCTCTTTTTTAAAATCAAGTAAAACCTCTATAGGAAGATCAAATATCCCTGAGAATTTTATTAATTCATCAGTAGAAACTTTCCTCTCCCCGTTTTCTATGTTGGATATTGTAGGACGCGAAACGCCTAATAATTCTGCCATCTTTTGCTGATTATATCCCACTTGTTCCCTCAATTTTTTTATCCTTTTTCCAAGTTTTTTATTAACCATACTAATTTTAACCCCCTTTCTAATTATTTGTAATTATTATAATAAATGTAAGTATTTCTGTCAAATAATTGTTAGAATAATTTACATTTATTACATTTCATGCTATTTATCTATTTAATATAAGAAAAAGTGTAAGAGGAAAAATCCCTTGCTTTTTTTCTAATCATATTAAACCTGATATTGAACACACTAAAGTATGCCCAAATGTAATGACAAATCGTGAAATTCAAGCAATGGGAGGAAAAATATATAAAACATACTGTATTTATGACTACTCCTTTTTACACTAAATTATTAAAAAGTCTTTATTTGTCATTCATTACATCTCTCCTAAATGCCAAGCCCATAGACCTATAACTAAAAAAATCAAAATTATAAGTGGTAATAAAAGAGTTGGAA
>JAHLWH010000275.1 GCA_019058015.1 Promethearchaeota archaeon
CATAGAGGTCCAGATGATGTGGGCTATTTTACTGATTCAAAAGTTTCAATTGGAATGCGTCGGCTCTCAATAATAGATCTTCAAACAGGTCATCAACCTCAGCATAATGAAGAAGAAGATATATGGATTGTATTTAATGGAGAAATTTATAATTTTTTAGAATTAAGAAGTATCTTAGAAAATAAAGGGCATAATTTTTATACAAATTCTGATACAGAAGTTGTTATTCATGCTTATGAAGAATGGGGCAGAGAATTATTAAAGAAACTCGATGGACCTTTCGCTTTTTGTATATATGATTTAAGAAAACAAATCTTATTTTTAGCAAGAGACCAACTGGGAATAAAACCTCTTTATTATTATTTTAATGGAAAAAGATTTATTTTTGGTTCTGAAATTAAATGCATTTTATTACATGGTATTAATAGGACGTTAAACAAGAAGGCTTTTAATTTCTTTATCTCTTTAAAGTATATTCCATCAAATCTAACCTTATTCGAGGGAATATATAAAATTCCATCTTCAAGTTACCTAATTCTTGATTTAAAAAACGAGAATATATCAATAGAAAAATATTATAATATTAATTTTGATATTAACTGGGATAAAAATGAAGATCAACTTGCCAAAGAATTGTCTGTTTTAGTAGAAGAAAGCATTAAAAAGCGATTAATAAGTGAAGTCCCTCTTGGAGCTTTTTTATCGGGAGGTCTTGACTCAACCGCTGTTGTAGGAATAATGAGTAAATATATGGATGAACCGGTAAAAACATTTTCTATAGGATTCGAAGAGGGAGCACCAATAAATGAAACCATTTATTCCAGGTATGTCGCAGATTATTATGGCACAGACCAGAATGAATATATAATAAAATCATCTTGCTATGAATTAATACCTAAATTAATTTGGCATCTAGATGATTTGATCTCTGATGCTGCAATAATTCCAATCTATTTTTTGGCTGAGCACGCAAAAAGTAATGTAACTGTTGCCCTTACAGGAGATGGCGCAGATGAAGTTTTTGCAGGATATTCAAAATATTTTTGGTATTTTAAGAGAAATGCAGCTGGAATTATGCCTGTGGATTATTCGAATTATCAATGGTTTTTCATGAAAGATATCATTAGTGTAGTACCAACACAACTTTTTAAAATAATGATAAAATTTCTTAATCTAATTCCATCTGATAAACTTCAAATTATACTTTCATATCTTAACTTATCCAAAACTGAAGAAGACCGCTTATTAAGAGGGTATTTACATGTTAGGGATATTGAAAAAACTAAAATTCTCTCATTTAAGGCGGAAAAAGTCGAACCTATATTAAAAAAAATGATTATTAACAACTTGGATGTTATTAATCAAATGATTAATTATGATTTAAATTACCAACTTCCAAATCAATATAATATGAAAGCAGATAAAATGTCTATGGCTGCATCCTTAGAGTTGAGAGTACCTTTCTTAGATCGTAACATTGTAAATTGGGCGGCAACAATACCTCCAGAATTAAAATTGAAAGGGATTAACGAGAAATATATACTCAGATTGGCTATGAAGGATATTTTGCCACCTAAAATTTTAAAAAGAAAAAAATTAGGGTTTAGTACACCAGTAAATTTTTGGCTAAAAAGAGGAATGAAAGAAATTTCTGGAGAAATTTTAGAAAAACTAGAAAAAAGGAATAATATTGTGAATCCTAAATATATTAAAAAAGTGAAAAAAAATCGATCACATCCCCTTTATGAAAATAGAGCTTGGACATTAATTATGTTTGAACTATGGTATGAAACTTTTCTTGAAAATGAGGGGTATAATCCAATACATTTTTGAAAAATTGTAATTGGAATTATAAATAAAATTATATTAGTTGTTTATGGATATGAACCAAAAAAATAATGTAAATAACGGAAAAGAAATAAAAAGGAAAATAACCTTCTCATTTGGAAAGAATTGGAATAATTATCTTAAAAACATTACAAAAATAAGAGTAAAAATTGCTAAAAGTTCTCTAATTAGTTATCTTGGAGATGTTAAGAATAAGACATTCCTAGATATTGGATGCGGGAGCGGATTATTTTCTTATGCAATATACCATTTAGGAGCTAAAAAAATTGTTAGTTTTGACGTAGATAATTTTTCTGTTCAATGTGCAAAATATTTAAGAGATAAAGTTAAAAATCCAAAAAATTGGAATGTTTATCAAGGTTCGATTCTAAATAACAAATTTATCTCAAATTTTAATAAATTTGATATTGTATATTCATGGGGGGTACTTCATCATACTGGTAGAATGTGGGAGGCTATAAGAAATGCATTATCTTTAGTAAAAGATAATGGACTTTTTTATATTGCGATTTATAATAAAACTAAATCCTCTAAATATTGGTTAAAAATAAAAGAATTTTATAATTTATTACCAAAAGTAGGTAAAATTTTGATGGATTATTCACTATTTGCTTTATATAAAATCATTTACCCCTTAATTTTAGTAAAAAATCCCTTTAAATTATTAAATGAATATCAAAAAAAAAGAGGCATGGATCCCATTATCGATATCAAAGATTGGTTAGGAGGACTTCCATATGAATATGCTACTTTTGAGGAAATTGTCAAATTTATTGAAGAATTAAATCTTAGTTTTAAATTAATAAAATATGATAAAACAAATAAAGGAGCAAATAACATATTTTTATTTAAGAAATTTTCATAAGAAATTTGTATTCTTTTAAAATTTCCTTTTGACAGCTTTTATTAGTTCGCCTTTTTAATCCAAGTTTTAGTCCTATTATCGTTGATCTTAAAAAATATAGAAGTTTTTTAATAAATAATTTATTCTTTTTTGAGAAGATATTTTTTATTATTTCTGTAGAATAAAAGAAAATTCTCACTGAAAAATCAAATATGAAATAAACAAGTAATATCCTGATTAGTTTTGAGGGAGTAAAATATTTTTGAATAAAAATCAATAAATTTCTATTAGTTAAATATACTTTTAGTTTCGTAATTTTTTTATTTCTTTCAATCTTATGATAAACCTTTGTTTCAGGATTAAAAACCAATTTATATCCTAAAAGTTTTGTTTTAATACTTAAATCTAAATCTTCTGAATA
>JAHLWH010000276.1 GCA_019058015.1 Promethearchaeota archaeon
ATTTTAGGGATACATACAGTTAGGGGCATATATATCCCATATATGACTGATTGGGGTCAACTTACATTTTTTGAGATAATGTTATTGCAAAGTTATTTTACATTTGTAATTTTTCTTCTTGAAATCCCATCGGGAGCCATTGCGGATTATATTGGGAGAAAAACTGCGTTATCATTATCTGCACTTTCAATAGCACTAGCAGCGATTCTATATAGTATTATTCCAAGTTTTCTCTTATTTATTTTTGCAGAGACTTTTTGGGGTCTTGGTTTAGCATTAATGTCAGGCACTGAAGAAGCTTTTTTATATAATACATTGAGAAAGTTGGGAAAAGAAGAAAAATTACCAAAAATTTTAGCAAGAAATCGAACAATGAATTTGATTGCATTAACCCTTTCTGCTCCAATTGGGTCAATTATTGCAGTATTTATTTCATTACAATTTGCTATGACGTGTTTAGCATTTGTTTATATGGGAGCGTTTATTGCGTCATTAACATTCAAAGAACCCATCTATAAAGAAGAATACAAATCAGAAAGGTATTTGAATATAATAAAGGATGGTTTTAAAGAACTTAAAAAAAATAAAATACTAAGAATTCTATGTTTTGACAGATTATTCATAAATGTGTTAATATTTCTCTTATTTTGGACTTATCAGCCTTATCTACAAGAAATTAATGTTCATATTTTATTTTTTGGTCTTATTACTTCTATGATGAATATTGTTAATGTAATTTTCATTAATTTAATACCAAAATTTGCAAAATGGTTTAAAAGTAAAATCAGACTTTTAATTTTGTTTAATTTAATAACTGGCTTCTCATATATCTTTTTAGGATTAACCACCAATGTATTATTAGGCATTGTAATTATTTTGATTATTGTAGCATTTGGTTATCCTAGATACTTATTATACGTAAATGCAATTAACAGTCAAGTTGAATCTGAAAATCGGGCAACCATTCTTAGCACTGTTAATATGTTTGGAAGTCTTATCCAAGCAATTATTTATCCTTTTATTGGAATTATAGTAATGTGGAACATTTTCGCGTTTTTTATAATAATCGGAATTTTAATAATTATACTCACAATATTTACACGCGTTAAAAATGATTACCTTTAGATTTAATATCCTTTTTCTATAAGGGAAATATAATCTTTAATTGGGATTTCCCAGGAATTTGTATATTTATTAAATAAACTAAAAATTTGTTGATAATTTGACTTAGATTTTTTATGCAATATTTGAAAAAAAGACGATTTAAATTGTGTTCTAAGTAGATCAAATCCTTTTAAAAAATTTTTAAAATCATTTGCGCGTAGTAAAAAAGAAAGACATAATTTATTAGAAGATTCGATATTTATAATGAATTGATACGGTAGTTGATAAAAATATGATAGAATATTATCATTACTTGTAGTAATCTCAAGAAAGCAATAAAAATGAATAAGGTCTTTGTCATCAGCAAAAGTACAATCAGATTTATATCCTTTAATGATTCCCTTCTCTTGTAGTCTTTGAATTCTTTTGCTTATTTGGGTTTCAGATAAGTTTAAAATATTTTTGAGTTGTTTTAATGTAATGGTTGCATTTTCTAATAAATTATCAATTAGCAATATATCTTTATAATCAAATTCAACTTTGCTGATCTTTTCTTCATACTTTAAATCAAAATTGTTGTTATACTTAGAACAATTCTCTATATCGGTAAGCCATTTATTCCAATCCCATATCCATCCATCATCGGGGTTAAAATATGTAAGATCTACACTTTTAATCAAATAATCTACTAGCTCAAAAATATAAAAGTCTGAAATATATCCGCATCTCTTCAGGGCATCCAATAATTCGAAATTTGTGTTTGGTTTATTTAATGAAAAGAGAGAACGTATAACATAACCATCGTATTTGCCATATGTGGAAGCATAATTATAAACACACGGAATTATATCGAAGAGTTCTTTTAATCTTTTATCTTGTTCTTGCTTTATACGCAATACAATAATATTTTCTCCAACACCAAGCTTGCGTTCGTGAGTTAAAACGTGATAAGGCGTTAGAAATCCTCTTTCCCTTAATTTGGAAAGACGATAACGTATTGTTCTAGGAGGAATATTAATTTTTTTACTTAAATCTTTTGTTGAAGTCTTGGATCCATATTTATCGAGAGCCTCAATAATAGTTAAATCTTTATCATTAAGTTTTGGCATCTTTATTTAAAAATTTTTTAATTATATATAATGTATATAATGGCAAAAACTTAAATATAATTTTGCCATATCTAAACATAAACTAAAAATCTGGCAATATTAATTAAATATAATTTTGCCATAATTATAAATCTTAAAAATATGTTTTAAAATAATTCATGAACTTGAATTAAAATTTATAGATAGAAGTTATAGAATTACTTAAAAATAGAATATTTATCGAAAAATAGGGGTTATCTATGGCGTTTGGATATAAAGGTAATATTCTTAGGGTAGATTTATCAAAAGAAAAAATCTCGATTGAAAATCCGAATGATATTTTTTATCGAAGATATATCGGTGGAGAAGGTTTTGTTGCTTACTTTCTTCTCAAGGAACTAAAACCTGGTATAGATCCATTAGGTCAAGATAATAAATTGATCTTTGCTGCTGGTCCGGTAACAGGAATCCCAATTGCGGGATCTGGTAGAAATAGCGTTGGAGCAAAATCACCATTAACAGGTGGTTTTGGTGAAGCGGAAGTTGGAGGATATTGGGGAGCTGAATTGAAACACACAAGCTTTGATGCCATTATCTTTGAGGGGAAAGCAAAAAGCCCAATTTATTTATGGATACACGATGGAGATGTTGAAATCAAAGATGCTAATCATCTTTGGGGTAAAAATACTGGCGAAGTTCAAAAAATTATACAAAAAGAGTTAAATGATAAATTTATTCGTGTGGCCCAGATCGGTCCTGGAGGTGAACGGATGGTGCGATATGCCTGCATAATTAATGATCTTAGAAATGCCGCGGGACGATCGGGTATG
>JAHLWH010000277.1 GCA_019058015.1 Promethearchaeota archaeon
ACTGATTCCCGAAGAGGAAGCTGAACGCCAAATACATCTAAATGAAGATGTTAATAGAAGAGAATTTGGAAATAACTGGAAAAAATTAGGGTTTTTCCCTCCTGAAATGGCAATTTCTCTGGCAATTATTGATTTGGTGAAAAAATTAGGATATGAATTTTAAGGAAAGGTATACCTTCACCATGGATTTCGTAATGAACATCTAAATTTTCGAGTTCACACTTCATTTATATCAATTTATATGATAATATTGTATATTCAAATATACTCTAACTATAAACTTGGACATATTGTCCAATCCCATCGTTAGAGGAGATGAATATTTATCTTTTATCAACTTGACAGAACGGATAGGCTCTCACTTAATTAATGATTTAATAGAAAAAGCCCAGACAGAAAAAATTAAAAAATATTAATATCAAATATTTATTTTAGGGTTTCCTTGAAAAATTCGATCATTCTTGTTAGTATTCTCCGACTCTTTTCTTTAACATAAAGAACTGAGGCATGTCCTGCACTTTCATCTATTATAAATTCGTGTGGATGATTTAATTCTTTTAAATTTTCAACGAATTCTTCTATTGGTTGTATTGGACATCTTGGATCATTTCTTCCAGCCATTATCATTACTGGTGCTTTAATATTTGATACATAAGTAACGGGACTTCTGTCAATATATAATTGTTTCTTGTCTTTTCTTGGTTTACCTTGAAATAATTTTATTGTATACATCTGATTTGAAAGATCAGCTTCTTCGTGAGGGCAATTAAAGTCATAAATCCAATCTGTTATCGGGACAAGTGAAACTCCCGATTTAAATACATCAGGCTTCTTTGTGAGGGCAATTAAAGTCATGAAACCTCCATATGATATACCTTCTATACCTATTCTTGATCCATCCACATCTGGTTGGTTTTTTAACCATTTAGCAGCATATACCACATCTTCTAGATCACCTCCTCCAGGATCTCCCAAATCTAAGTCCTGAAATTCTTTTCCATATCCGGTTGATCCTCTAAAATTAGGAGAGAAAACTGAAAATCCACTAATAGAGAGAGGTGCTAAAAAGAAAGCGTAAAACCAATCATCAGGCGTTTGACCCCATGGGCCCCCATGGACATCGATAATCCCAGGATTTGGTTTTGACCTTGATGTTGCGGACAAATAGTATCCATGAATTCTACGTCCATCAGATGATTCATACCAAATAGATTGAAGAGGGGGTATTTCAGAAAGATCAATATCGAAATCTCTAGGAGTGATTGGAGCTACAATTCCAGAATCAATATTATAAAAATAAACTCCGCTAGGAGAATTTATAGATGAATGAAGGACTGCTAACTGTTTTCCATCACTAGTAATTTTTGGCGATAATGATATACCTAACGGCAATTGTAAATCTAATTCCTTTCTTCGTTCTTCTATGTTATAACATTTTATTGTTCCTCGACCATACTTCCCTATAGGAAAATAAATTTTATCGCCTTTAGGACTCCATGCAGGAGTTGCAAAATCAAATGGAGGTACTTCCTCTCCCTCTTCTAGCTCGAGAACAAATCTTTCTTCTTCTTGAAATTCTTGGATTCCAATTAAAGGTTTTTTTGTAGTATTATCCGTGAAAGCAATCTTCTTATCATCAGGAGACCATGAAGGATATCCTGCCATATCATATGTAATTGATTCATTTGGGTTTTCTGTATTAAAAACTATGAGTTTACTCCTTTCAAGCGACTCATATGTGGTGGTTGCGAGCCATTTACCATCATGAGAATATTTTCCTCCAACTAGAACAGGAATTTCTTTCATAAATGGATAGCTTTCACTATTTTTTATATTAAATACTTCTAAATCGAATTTCATTCCAGAAATGGTAGATCTAACGATCAAATTACCGTTTGGGTGCCATATTATTCCTAAAGTTTTTGCAGGGGTATTAGTTACTTGTTTTGGTTCACCACCATCTATAGGAAGCAAAAACAAATGATGTAACTCATTTCCATCTTTATCCATGGAATATATTAATTTATCTCTACTTGGCGCTATAGCACCCGATAAAATAGTTTCCTTTTCGTTGGTTATTTGTTTCGGTTTTGAGTTTTCTTGTACAGAAATAATAAATAACTGGGGAATTCCTGGCTCATTTGAAGAATAAAGAACAAATTTTCCTTCTGGATCAAGATCATAACTCAATATTATTGGGACTTTTAATAAATCATCTAATGTAATTGTAATTTCTTCCACCTATTTTAATTATTAATATCCTTAATTTTTGAAATATATAAATATTTAAAAAATATAACAATAAAAATTATTTGAAATCTTACATACTTTTAGTTCTTTTTGAAAATCTTTATTATAAAAAAGGACTTCATTAATTAGATTTTTAAATAGTGATTATTTGAAATCTTACATACTTTTAGTTTTTTTTGAAAATCTTTATTATTAAAAAGGACGTTATTAATTAGATTTTTAAATAGTGATAATATAATTTACCAAATAAATAGTTTAAACTTTTTTAATGAAAACTAATGAATGATAAAAATGAACGAAAAAGAAAAAGATGAATATATGGAAGATAAAAACAGATCCATATTCACCCTCATCTCCTACAGTGTAATTAACTTTGGAAGTGGAACGGTTTCTCTCTTTATCATGGCGTATGGGCTCTATTTTTACGAGGTTGAAGTTGGTTTACCGATCTTATTATACACTCTTGCATTTGTTATATTCTCAATCTGGGATGCCATTAACGATCCTATCGTTGGGTTTATTTCAGATAAGCCCCGAAAATACACGAAACGGTGGGGTCGGCGCTTTCCATGGATTATTTTAGGCTCAATCCCTATTATTATATTATTTTTGTTCGTATTTTCCCCCCCTGATATCTATCC
>JAHLWH010000278.1 GCA_019058015.1 Promethearchaeota archaeon
CAACCGATGAAAAATTTCCATTTCTTCATGATTGTGCAACATCAATAATCCAGAGAGGAAAAGTCGAAGCGTACAACCGCCATAAGAAACCACTTCCTAAAGGATTAGTCATAAATAATAAACATGAATCCGAAATTGATCCAACTAAGATTTTAAATAATTTAGGTAATAATACAGCAGCATTATTATCATTTGGCAAAAAGGGAGAAGAAAATGGCGGTCATAAAGGTTATGGATATGCCACATTAGTAGAAATATTATCATCAGCATTACAAGATGGCATTTATTTAAAAGATACAGCTGGAATTAAGGAGAATGGTAAAAAATATTTAAAAGTTGGACATTTCTTTTTAGTAATTAATATTGAAAATTTCATTCCATTGAATACTTTTAGAAAGATTACTGGAAACATTATGAAAGGTTTAAGAAATTCTAAAAAAGCCCCAGGTTGTGATAGGATATATACAGCTGGAGAAAAAGAATTTGAAGCAGAAATGGAAAGATGTAAAATAGGAATTCCGATTAATGAGGATCTCCAACAAGATATAAAAATAATGCAAGAAGAATTAGGAATAAAGCACTTTAATTTTCCCTTTTAAATTAATTGCAAAACTATTATCTGGCGTTTTTTTAATGGTTAATAATATTGATTATTTAATTTTAAAATAAAAACCATTCAATTTTCCTATAAATTTTGTATTAGGCATGATTTTTTCAACAATAGAGAGTTTTATTAACTTATGTTTTTTTTTATTTAATTAGATTATTAAATTGAAATCATTAATAATATTTTTAAACAAAATCTTTTCAAATCGTTTCACTATCACAAAATTATTAATTGTTACAGATGAGAGGTATCTTGATGATTTCTAAGATAAAGAACTTGGTTGCGAAAATAACTCTCTCATTTTGTTCTATTTTCTCTTACATACCAATTATACTTGGTATTTTAATACCTATGGCTACAATCATGGGGGGGTACTTATATTTTTCTTGGAGATTTTTTTTTGGCTATAATTATGCAAGTTGGACTTGGTATTATTATATTCTCTCGGAAGAAATAATTCCTTTTTTGATTGTTATTGAAATAATAATTTTTGGTATAGGATTGGGATTATTCTTAACTGGATTAGTTACCTTAGTGATAGGGAAGAAACGGGAAGAAAATATTATTCAATGGGGAATTTATAAGCATATCCGGCACCCACAAAATTTGGGTATTATAATTATGGTATTTCCATTTGCGCTCTATATTCCTGGATTTAAAGATATTGGGATTAGAATGGGCGAGATTGTTTCCTGGATTCTTTTTGCATTTTTTCAATGTCTTTTATCATATTATGAGGAGTGGAGATTAATGAAAAAATACGATAATGAATTCCTAAAATATTATGCAAGCACAGGATTTTTTCTCCCTAAATTCAAATATGTTAAAGATCAATCTCCAACTCCAATAAATTTCCTAAAAAAAATAATTATTTTATGTATCGGCTTTATTGTTTTAGTCAGTATATATTATTTAATTGTTCAATTTTTCGTTAATGAATTAATAGCCTATAGATAACCTTTTATTTTTTCAAATAAGAATTAAATTTTAGAACATAATTTTTACATAGATGAAAAAATTTGAAATGTAAAATAACATGAAATGAAGATAAATAATTAAAATATATATCTTATAACGAAAAGAGGATTTATATTATGGTTAATATTGAAAACATCTCTATAAAGGCAACACAACATAGATTTAAAAAAATTTTGATTTTTGCTATAATTTTCTCTTCTTTAGGCTTAGCTTTAATAATAATTCCATTCCCCAAGATTGAAATTATCGAAAAATTTGGACAATTTGGTATCTTGGAAGATGTATCTTATTACGTCCACAAAAAATATCCAATGTTCTCCCACGATCAAGTCGTACACATCAGTCTTGGCGCCTCCAAAGGTACTTTTTCTCTTATAGTTCTAAATGATGAAGAACTTGTTAATTGGATTAATGATGACTCTTATATTCCTTTTTTTCAAGTAAATAATGTTTCGGGAGTATACAAAGAACTCATTTTAAATTTCCCTTACTACGATGAGCTAACAGTTATAATCACAGCAGAATCATACTTAGAAGTATATGGTATGATATCAACAACTTATTTGGATCATTATACATATTTAGTTTTCGTTCCTCTTATAGTTAGTATCATAATGATAATTTACCTAATCGCTTTAAAACTTAAATCAAATCGAATAAAACCTGAAATTTAATTTTTAAATAAGATTTTTAAATTTATCTGTTTTATTATTTAATAAATTAGAAAGATGTCCAGTCTTATGCCTCAAATTTTAAGCTCCGTCATTAAGATTCAAGGGTTAACAAAAGAATATAATAACAAGATTGTTGTTGATAATATTGATTTAGAAATTTCAGAGTCTTGTTTTGCTTTATTAGGACCTAATGGTGCAGGAAAAACAACGACATTTTTAATGCTATTAGGATTAGTAAAGCCTTCTAAAGGTACAGCATTCATTTTAGGAAAAGAAATTTCAAAGAATTTAGGTGAAATTCGTAATAAGATTGGTTTTCTGCCAGAAAATGTTGAATTTTATCCAAATCTTACCGGTCGAGGCTTTCTTGAATTAATTATCGGCCTTAGGAATAGCAGAGAAGAAAAAAAGGAGATTGCAGAATCATTCTTAAATTGGAGTGGTTTAGAAAAAGATTATTGGAATAAAAAAATCATAACTTACTCTCGGGGTATGCGTCAACGATTGGGATTAGCTCAAGCATTTGCTGGTAATCCCAAGATAGCTTTTTTAGATGAACCATTATCTAACATTGATCCTTTAGGGAGAGAGGAACTAATTAATAAAATAAGAGAAAAAAGAAAAGAAGGAATTATTATAATTATATCAAGCCATATCGTTCTTGAAATAGAACAATTAGCGGATAGCATCGCAATTATTAATAAAGGAAAAATAAGAGCTTCGAATACAATTTTTACATTAGCTCAATCTTTTGGATTTAAAGAATATGAAATAAATCGTGTGAATTATAAAACAGAGATTTCAATAAATGATCTTTATGAGTCTCTTTCCTCTGAAAAAGATCTGTTTCTTGATAAACCTAAAGTTTTAAGTGAAAAATTGATTTTTAGAACTGAAGTATCGGAGGAAATTAATAAAATTGTGATGAAATATGAAGATTTTAATTTCACTCCAATTAGTGGGACTTTAAGTAAAATATATAAAAAAATTATTAAGGAAAGTAATTATGAAAAAAGAGCATAATATTAGGTCCAAATTAAATTATGAAAAAGTTTTATTTTCCTTTCATTTTAAAAAAAGATTCATATCTATTAGAACACTTGTATGTATGATTTTATCAATAACTCCCACTTTTTATATTTTAATTAATATTCAAGCTTTTATTGATCCGAATACGGCAATTGATCAAAATTTCTTAGATGGGGCAATATTCTGGTCAGGATTTATAGGTCAAAAGACTATGGTTTCATTTTTCCGTATGATCCCTGTAATAATAGCGGTTGATATTATCTCTGGAGAATTCTCTAATAAAACTGCAATGATCTTATATTCAACTGTTCCACGAAATCGGGTACTTTTAACAAAAATTATATTTTTAATTTCTTATATGTTATTTTTTGTATTATTTTCTTTTATATCATTTGGGATTGTATTTTTATTTAAGTTTAATTTAATTGTATCAATAAATTTCTTAATAACTGGATTCTCTCTAATATTTATAGATTTTACGTTTATACTTTCATTAACCGTTATCTTTTCAGCCTTAAATAGAAATACAATAATTTCTTTTTTAATACCTCTTTTGTATATTAACGTCGAACCTATATTTGTATCTCTTGAAATGGAACTTCTATCATATAGCTATTACAAAGAAAATATTTATTATTCTCTTGAAAGGATTTTATTTATTGGAAAATCAATTATTATTGATGGTAATATAATTCTTAGTTTAATAGTGTTTTTTAGTGCACCAATAATCATTTTTTTAATTACATTTTATGGTTTTAAACAATTGGATATACGTACAAACTAAACCACAATTAAATTTTTAATAATATAGAAATTTTGAAAATTGGAAATTAAATTAAGATGCAGATAAAGATTAATTGGAAAAAATTTTTTATAATTTTTTTTTCCATAATCGGTTTAGGACTTTTATTTACTCCATTTCCAAAAACAATAATAGTATGGGAAAAAGCAGAAGTTAACATCTTAAAAGAAAGCTATGATTTAGATATAGTTACATTTCCATGGAGGTCATTCAACCAAGAAATTATTATAAATTTAAATATTACAGGGGGAAATTTAACACTTCAAATTCTTGAGCCTATAGAAAACTGGAAACGGGAGCAAGGAGAACCTTATGATACTTATTTTAAAAGAACAAATATTACAGAATTAAATACAACAATTCTTTTAGACCCTCCATTACAAGGTTTGATAGAAATAGTGTACATTGTAGATGAAGATTCAACTATTTATAAAAATCTAGAAGTAAATTATTATTTTTATTATAACAATTATGGGATTTTTTTCCTTTCAATAGCAATTATATTAATATCATATTATATCTATCAAAGATACAAAAGAACACTTTAATCCTTTTAGTTAATTTTCATTTTTTCCCTTTTTCTTCCAATAAATACTCAGAAGATAATTGATTAAAAACATTATCAAGAAGGTTCCTAATATTAGTAATAAAATGTTATTGAAAATAAGTGCTTGTTCATAAATTAGTGTTAAATCTTCCAAATTTATAGGTGGATCTTTAAGCAATA
>JAHLWH010000279.1 GCA_019058015.1 Promethearchaeota archaeon
TGCTTTCCGTGGAGACCACCTCGGTCGTGGTCCAGGCTGCCGTGGTCGCGTTCCAGCGCTTATAAAATATATCAAGATCCGTTCCCGAATCGCCATAATTCGTCTCATCATTCCACGCAATGTGCACGTTTCCGGAACCGTCCACTGCTATTGTTGGAGAATAAGAATCACCAGTGCTTTCCGTGGAGACCACCTCGGTCGTGGTCCAATTCCAAGCAGAAATTTTTAATTCTTCTGAAAAGCTCTCTAAATTTTCAACAATATTATCCTTCAACAAATTGGTGTTATTATAGAGATAAATAGTTGTGAAGCCACTAAAAAAAATGGTCAACGAGATCAATAAAGCTAATTTATATTGTCTCATAGATAATTACCCTTATAAAAGATTTTCATTGGGTATTTAAATATATCCTTTTTTTTTATTTATAAACTTTCTCAAATTAGCATTGTGTTTATTTTTAATTTACTTCTCTATTTTCCACCAAATTTTTGTTTTGTGTTCATATTTTATTTATTTATTAAAAAATAGATGTTTTTACCTCTAATTTGAAAGAATTCTCAAATATTATATTACCTGATTATGAAATTATTAGTAAAATACAGATCAATTTAAATTTCATATTATCCAAAGATAAAATTTAATTTATCTAGAAATTTGTGGAATATGCGGAGATATTCCTAAGTTTAGACGATTATCAAGGTATAAGTGATATAATATCTTTTTCTCAGAAATATAAATAAGGGTTGAGGGTTTGAGTTAAATTCAAAAGAACTTATCTCGTTTCAAATTTTCTTTAACTTTCTCAAGTATGCTATAAATTAGGAATTGAAATATTATCTTTTAAAAGGTTCATGTAGAAACAAGTGTCGCATAACACTTTTTTAGCTCTTTTAAGAAATTTCAGCGTACGTTAATAAAATTTATTAGGAAATTTAGATTACCATCACAAGAGATTAAAACTTTATGTTGTTTTGCGAAATTATTTAATTCGTTATAAATAATTTCTTTATATAACCATCTGTTTAATATTTTAAAATTAAAAATTTAGCATTAAATTATCTTGAAGAGAGCAATAATATTAAGATTTATCAATGAATATTAAAAATATTCAAAATTTACAAATATTAGAGTATTAGAAGTATTTTCATTTTACACTTAATAACATGAAAAAAATTGGACTAATAATAAATCCAATCGCCGGGATGGGAGGAAGTGTAGGATTAAAAGGAACAGATGGGGATATTTTTAAAAAAGCTATAAAAATGGGAGCTCAACCAATAACACCAAAAAGACTTAGTGAATTATTATCTAATTTAGAAAACAAAGAAGATATTTTTTTCCTTGTAGCCCCTGGTAAAATGGGTGCAGATATTGTAGAAAATAAAGAGTTTAAATTTAATACTATTGGAGAGATTGGTAACGATACTTCAGCAGAAGATACAAAAAGAATTGCAAAAATGATGTTAGAAGAAAATATTGATTTACTTATTTTTTGTGGAGGTGACGGAACTGCCAGAGACATCTTTGATGCTATTGGATTGAAAAAGCCCGTTGTTGCTGTCCCATCTGGCGTAAAAATGTTTAGTTCTGTTTTTGCTCTCAACCCTAGAGCAGCAGCAGAAATGGTAGATGCTTTTGTAAAAGGAACAGATACTCAAGAAAAAGAAGTTCTCGATATTAATGAAGATTCTTTCAGAAAAGGTATATTAGATTCGAGTTTGTATGGTTATTTAAAGGTTCCAAATGTCAAGCGCTTATTGCAATCAGGAAAAATAGGTTCGAAAATCAATAAGACTGCAGCGGAAAATAAAGTAGAAATTGCCGATCATGTAATTGAAAACATGAAAAATGATATTTTATATTTATTGGGCCCCGGTACAACTGTTAAAGCAATTACAGATTCGTTAAATTTACCTAAGACTCTGCTTGGAATTGATGCTATAAATAATAACAAACGAGTTGGAGAAGATTTAAATGAAGAAGGTATTCTAAGATTACTTGATAAATATAATAATGTAGAAATAATTGTTTCCCCTATTGGAGGGCAGGGGTTCATTTTTGGAAGAGGAAATAAACAATTAACCCCAAAAATCATTTCAAAAGTTGGAAAGGAAAACATAAAAATTGTAGCGACAGCAGATAAGATGAAAGGATTAATGTGTTTGAGAGTTGATACGGGTGATATTGAAGTTGATAATATGCTAAAAGGTTATACTAAAGTAATTATTGGATATAAAGAAGAACTCATAACGCAAATAGAATGTTAAATTTATTATTGAAGGACATTAAAATATGAGAATTAGATTAGATAAAAATGAGATGTTTAAACCCCCTCCAAAAGAAATTATTGACCCTGTAAAGGAAAGTATTGAAAATATAAATCGTTATACTCCCCAAGTCAAAGTAGAAGAATTAATTGGATTAATCTCTGATTATACAAAAGTTCCTCAAGATTCCATAATTTTAAGTTCAGCTTCAGATATATTGATAAAAGAATTCATTTATCTTTTTGCAAGAAATCGGCAGATAATTATTGCAGACCCAACATTCATTTTAATCACAAATACTGTTCAAAAAACCTCTTCACCATTATTAAAAATCAGATTAAGAGAACCCGAATTTAAGATTTCTTTAGAACAATTTGGTGATGAAATTAGTAAACCAACTTTGATAGTGTTTGATAATCCTAATAATCCCACTGGAAGTCTGCTATTAAATAAAAAAGACGTTAAGACTGTTTTGGAAAATGAAAATGTGATATTTCTAATCGATGAGGCATATTTCGAATTTTCAAAGATATCTTATGTAAATTTCTTGATTGATTTTCCTAACTTAGCCATTGTAAGGACATTAAGTAAATCTTTTGGTTTAGCGGGTTCTGGAATTGGGTATATACTTTGCGGAGATGTTATAAAAAGGAAATTTATTGGTTTAGAAATTATGCTACCTTATCCTAGTGTCGTAGCTGCTATTAATGCATTACATAATTTGGATTACATGAAAAAAAATATTAAAGAAATTGAAAAAGAAAAAAAAAGAATAATAACTTCAGTTTCAAAAATGGGAATTACAGTTTTTCCGAGTTATACCAATTTTATTTTAATGAAAACTGGTATTGAAAATATTACTCAAAAGTTATTAAAACAAGGAATTTATGTTCACGACGTATCTGAGCAATTAAGTTCAGAATACATAAGAGTTACAATAGGAACTGAAAAAGAAAATGATTATTTTATAAGTTATCTTGAACAATTAACTAAATCTTAATTGAATTGTTTGTTTATTTATTTTTATCTTAATCATTTTAAATGTTTTTTTTTCATAATTTTTTTAAAATATATTTTTTAAGACTCTAATCAAATTACTAATTATTAAAAATAAAAATAAATTTTTAGTGAAAAAAAATATGGTTAAAGAAATAAATGTTGTTGCAGTAATAGGAGCTGGGTTTATGGGGGATCAGATTATACGAAAAACAGCATTAAAAGATTATACTGTACGTTTTTATGATGTGAATCCTAAAGGATGTGAAAAATTAGCAAATTCATTAACAAGAAAGAAAAAACGTAATCAAATAGAAGGAGAAGTTACTTTTCACGAAAAGCTTAATGAAGCTGTAGCAGACGCAGATCTTATCATTGAAGCAGTACCTGAAAAGTTAGAATTAAAAAAGGACATATTTTCACAAATTGATAAAACATCTCCACCTAATGCAATAATTGCTACTAATAGCTCATCGATTGCAGTTTCAAGGATTGAGAATGCTGTTGAAAGAAAGGATAAAGTATTAAATATTCACTTTTATAACTTAACTTCAATCCCAATGGCGGATATAATGAAAGGTTCTAAAACAAGCGATGATACTTTCGAAAAAGGAAAAAAATGGCTTGAGAGTATAGAAATTACACCTCTTATTGTAAAAAAAGAATGTTTTGGTTTTGTATTTAATAGAGTGTGGAGAGCCGTAAAAAAAGAATGTTTGGAAATATGGGCAGGGGGATATGCAGATATTGAAGAAGTAGATAAAGCATGGAAAATATATACTAAAATGGGAGTGGGCCCTTTTAAAATAATGGATGCTATTGGACTTGATGTTGTCTATGATATAGAAATGTCTTACTATAAAGAAAGCGGAGATCCTAGAGACAAACCACCACAACTTCTTAAGGAAAAGGTTGAAAGGGGTGAATTAGGATTAAAAACTCAAAAAGGTTTTTATTCCTATTGAAAAAAAAACATTTATCTGATAATAAAATAGACATTGATAATAATAAAGATTTAATAGAAATTTATTTATGAATAATTGGAAGAAATTTAATTGTATTAATAAATTTTAATCTTTTTAACTTCAGAATTGATAATGGAAACTACTCATAAAATATTTTTTAAAAATTCTTCTGATATGCGCGAAGTAGAATCAGACACAGTAGATTTATTAATAACTTCTCCACCTTATCCCATGATAGAAATGTGGGATTCATTATTTTCATCCTTAAATGAAGAGATAGGAAAAGCATTAAAAGAAGAGAAGGGTAAAAAAGCATTTAACTTAATGCATTATGAATTAGATAAAGTTTGGAAAGAAACTGTAAGAGTTTTAAAATTAGGAGGGATCGCTTGTATAAATATTGGAGATGCAACAAGAACAATAAATAAAAATTTTCAACTATTTCCTAATCATGTTAAAATAGCCAATTTTTTTCAAGAAAATGGATTTATTGAGTTACCTTGCATTCTGTGGAAAAAACCTACAAATAGTCCTACAAAATTTTTAGGATCTGGAATGCTACCCCCTAACGCTTATGTCACTCTCGAACATGAATATATTTTATTGTTTAGAAAAGGGGAAAATAAAAGAAAAATACCACCTAAGTCAGAATATAGATCTAAAAGTGCCTATTTTTGGGAAGAAAGGAATAAATGGTTTTCGGATGTATGGGTAGATATTAGAGGGGCATCTCAAAGTTTAAATAATGATAATAATAAGAAAAAATTACGAAAACGATCAGCAGCATTTCCAATAGAACTTCCATATAGATTGATTAATATGTTTTCTATTTATGGTGACATTATTTTAGATCCATTTTGGGGAACTGGAACAACTTCATTGGCTGCCATGATTTCAGCAAGAAACTCAATAGGGTATGAGATTGACTCAGAATTTATGGTATCATTTAAAAAAAGTATTAGGAAAATTAAAAAATTAGCTGATTTAATTAATGAGAAAAGATTGCTACAACATGTTGAGTTTATTAAAAGATATAAGAAGCAAGATAAAGATGTTAAATATAAAGCAATTAACTATAAATTTCCATTAATTACAAAACAAGAGATAGGTATATTGTTGTATTCGATAAAGAAATATAGTGAGATAAATAATGAATTTCACGTTGATTACGAAAAATTTGAATTTGAACCAAAAAGAAAACTTGTTCAATCACGTCTGATACCCTAAAGTGTTGTTATTATTAAAAAAAGAATTTAAAATGTCAAACCTTTTTATTGAAGGCAATCTATTTAATTAATAACGATTTTTAAGAAAGTGGATTATTATGGCAGATAATATTGAATATATCGACGCAGTCACACTCAAGAATTTTATGAAAGATGTATTTATTGGGTTAGGGGTTCCAGAAGAAGATGCAGAAATTTGTGCAGATGTGTTGATAACATCTGATTTAAGAGGAATTGAATCACATGGAATTCAAAGAATGAAGATGTATTATGACCGTGTAAAAGCGGGTATTTATAATCCAAAAACGGAGTTTAAAATTATTAAAGATGGACCTACAACAGCTCTTATAGATGGAGGAGTGGGAATGGGCCATGTTATTGCTTTTAACGCAATGAAATTAGCCATAGAAAAGGCTAAAAAATATGGACTTGGAGCAGTTGCAGTTAGAAATTCAACCCATTTTGGAATCGCCGGATATTATTCTCTAATGGCAATAAAAGAAGGCATGATTGGAATTGCCGTTACAAATGCTAGACCTTCAATTCCCCCAACCTTTGGAGTAGAACCATTGTTAGGTACAAATCCATTAACTGCTGGCGCACCAACTGATGAAGAATTTCCATTCCTTATTGATTGCGCAACTTCAATCATTCAAAGAGGTAAAGTAGAGGTATATGATAGAATTAAAAAACCACTTCCAGAAGGTGTGGTGATTAATAATGAAGGGAAATCTGAAACAGATGCAAATAAAGTCTTAAAAGATTTAGCAAATAAAACTGTAGCTTTATTGCCCTTAGGTGGAAAAGGAGAAGAAACTAGTGGATACAAGGGATATGGATATGCAACATTAGTAGAAATACTCTCAGCTGCACTACAGGATGGAATTTATTTAAGAGACACAATTGGAATCGAAGAAGGTGGAAAAACTTATTTAAAAGTCGGACATTTCTTTTTAGCAATTAATATCGAAAATTTTATTCCTTTAAAAACTTTCAATAAAACCGCTGGAAATATTATGAGGGGGTTAAGGAGTGCAAAAAAGGTTCCGGGACAAGAGAGAATTTATACAGCGGGAGAAAAAGAATTTGAAGCTGAAAAGGAGAGAGTTAAAGTAGGGATTCCAATTAATGAAAGTATTCAACGAGATATTAAAATAATGCAAAAAGAAATAGGTTTAAATCAATATAAATTTCCATTCTAAATTAATTTATAAAATCTTTTTATAAAATCTTTTTAAAAAATAATTCCGTCCGTTCGTCCGCTTAGAGGCTCAGAATGGAGAATAATAACATGGAGATTTTCAATTTTAATATTTTTTCGGATTTTTTGTTCTATATTCGTAAGATAACCGTGAACAAGAGAAATATTCAACGATCCTTCAAAAAATATATGTAATTCAAGTATATAATTTTCACCAGTGGTAAAAAATTCAAATCCATGATAACCTTTGACGTATGGACAATCTTTTAAAATAGATTCGATCAATTCTTTTATTTCCTGTATTTTCTGAGGGTTTACCTCTAACTCTGCAATTTGAATAAAAGAATATTGTCTAACCAGAGGTTTAGCTTCAATATGGGTTGTAATTCTAGTCAAAAATGGTGCCCGATTTTTTAAAACTTTTTCAAATTCTGAAGATGTTTCATGAGCTTTATTGAGATTAAGTTTATCATCAACAACTAATGTCATGGAAAGATAATTTTTATCTTTTAAAGTAAAAAGGGCATAATCTTTAACATCGATGATACCAGGAAATTCTAAGATCATTGAAGATATTAAGTTAATGATATTCTCGATTAATGATCCTTCCCCAGCAACGGGATTCATCTCAATGATACATTTCAAATCGTAATTAGGAAAAAATTTTTTAGCCATTTCATTAATAGCTATATTTATTTCATGGGCGTGGATAAGGGAAATATGATCTTCTACTAATAGACCAACTTCTAAAAATAATTCCTTACCGATTGAACGTATGCGTAAATCTTCAACAGCATTGATATGCTCTAAATTAAAAATTTTTAGGCGTATTTCTTCTATATCTTGGTAATTAAATGGATTTGTATCTGAAATCTCTTTTATACTCTTCTTGGATAATTTCAGAGCACTTAAAATAATCCAGAGAGAAAGAGCGATACTGAATAATGGATCAGTAAATAAGATACCAAATATCACAAATAAAAAATTTACCAATACAAAAATTGAACGTATTGAGTCTTGGAACAAGTTTAATCCCTGAATCTCCAAAATAAGACTCATACGACGTCTACCCTGCCAGATGAGAATTCGAGAAAATATTAAATTCACTGAGAAAGAAATGATTGTTATAATTAAACCTATATCTGGATTAGAAGGCAAAAAAGTTTCCTCAATAAAGATTTGAATTGTGAAAAAGATCAATAAACCATATAAATTTATTAAGATGATACCTTGAAGTAATGCTCCAATTGGCTCAATTTTAGCATGTCCATACATATGTTCGTAATCAGGAGGTTTTGAACTACGGAATAAACAATAAATCGTCAAAGAAACAAACCCTATATCCGTTATTGTATCCAATGTTTCGGATAATAAAGCTAAACTATTTGTTAGAATCACTCCAGATATTTTTAATGTAGATTGAAATAAAATAATAATAAGTGAAGCAAATCCAAACTTAATTTTAATCTCCATATAAGCTTATAGAATTAATTACTTATTTTAATCTAATCTATTCTCCTAAAACCGTCTTTATAATTTTGAAATTTTATTCCTAAATTTTCATGCAAAGTAATATTGAGATGATATACCTCTTTTTGAATTAAAGTTGTTCAAACCAAGTTATGGTTGAACCAGTTAAGATTGTTGAGGATGATATCTCGAAGGATTTAGATCATGCAATTGCTTCGAATATATTCAAGAAATTATATCAAGCAATAAAAGAAAATGATGAAGAGACTATTTGGAATCTCTCTAAAATCATAACGAGATATCGGTTTAGATAAAAAGAAATTTAAGTAAATATCTAATTCATAAAGTCCAACAAGAAGAGGAAGCAGAGATTAAATTTTCTCTTTTTTAGAGAAATAGCTTAATTTGGCTAATTCATAAATCTCCTTCAAAGAGACATTATTTTCTTGTGCCAATTTTTTACAGTCTTCATATTCAGGAGATACTAATTTTATTTTATCTTTTGTTTTTCCAATTTTAATGGTTATTTCACCATATTTTGTTTCCACTTTTTCCATCTCAACAAATAATTTTTTTCTATTAGTTTTATAAATTCTTAAACCAAAAGTAGTGGTTTCATTAAAGATAATATCGGTAAGTTGATCTGTAATTTCCAATGGCGAAATTATACTGAGTTTTATACCAGGTCTATTTTTTTTCATTTGAATATTTGTAAGATAGACATCTAAAGCTCCATTTTTTAATAGTTTTTCAAAAACAACTTCATAATGTTCTGGATTCATATCATCAATATTGATTTCAATTACATTCACAGTATCTGTGTCATATTTCTCTAAAGACTCACCAATAAAAATTCTTAATAAATTTGGGTGATCAAAATCGGATTTACCCGCTCCATATCCGATCTTTTCGATTTGCATTAATGGCATTTCACCAAAACTTTCAGTTAAAGATGAAATTATTGCTGCTCCAGTTGGGGTAACTAATTCCCCCTCAACTTTAGTAGAATATATTGGAATTCCTTTTAATAATTCACTCGTTGCTGGTGCTGGGATTGGTAATTTTCCATGTGCCGATTTAACAAAACCTCTCCCTACAGGAATACTAGAACTATATATTTTTTTAATGTTGAGTTTATCAAGACCAATAACGGCTCCTATAATATCCAAAATGGAATCAATCGCCCCAATTTCATGAAAGTGGACATTATTAATGTCAATATTATGAATTTTTGACTCTGCTTTAGCTAGTTTTAGAAAAATATTTTTGCTTTTTTTCTTTATTTCTAGATTTAATTCGCTCTTATCGATTAAAGCATTAATTTCTTTTAAACTCCGATGTTTTTGCTTATCCTTTACAGTAATATTTACTTTTATACAAGAAATATCATTTTTTTTAGTTTTTATAACATTTATTTCATAGCCAGAGATATTAATTTTTTTAAATTCGTTTTTTAAATATTCAATATCCAATCCCAAATCAATTAAGGACCCGAGTATCATATCGCCACTGATGCCTGAGAAACAATCAAAATATGCAATTTCCATTTGATTCACCTATTTATTAAATTAGCAAAATAACCTGCACCAACACCGTTATCAATATTTACAACGGTGACTCCGAATGCACAAGAATTAAGCATTGTTAAAAGAGGACCAATTCCTTCGAAACTTGCACCATATCCTACACTTGTTGGAACAGCAATTATCGGTTTTGATGATAATCCACCCACAACACTTGGCAATGCTCCATCCATTCCGGCTATTACAATAATTACGTTTGCCTCAAAAATTTTATCTTTAATATCAAATAAACGATGAATACCAGCTACACCTACATCATAAGATTTCTCCACCTTATTGCCCATAATTTCAGCTATAACAGCAGCTTCTTCTGCAATGGGTATATCCGACGTTCCCCCTGTTAAAATTAATATCTTTCCCTCCTTTAATTTTACTGGTTCCTTTTGAACAGCAATAATTCTAGCTTTTTCATAATATTCTGCTTCATTATAGACTTTTTTTATTGCATTAAAAATTTCTTTATTAGCTTTCGTTGCCAAAACCGTATGTTTAAACTTTATCATACTCTCAACTATTTTCATTATCTGTGGAATAGTTTTTCCCTGACAATAAAGAATTTCTGGAAAGCCCTTCCTGAGAGATCTATGAGTATCTACTTTTGCAAATTCTAAATCTTCGTAAGGCAGAGTTTTCAATTTTTCTAAAACCTCTTCCAATGATATTTTTCCCTCCTTATAATCTTCCAATATCCTTTTCAAATGTCTAAAACCTCATTTAGGCTCCCTGTTCTATATCCCTCTAAATCTAATGTTATATAAATGAATCCTAATTTTTTTAATTCTGCATTTATTTCATCTGAATGTTTTAACAATAATGGAATATCGTTTTTATTTATTTCAATTCTTGCTATTTCATTGTGATATCTTACACGAACTTGTTTAATATCAAGATTTTTCAAAATTTCTTCTGCTTTTTCGATCATTTTTAATATCTTTTCAGTTATTTCAATACCATACGGAATCCTTGATGCTAAACATGCGAATGCTGGTTTATTCCATGATTTTAAATTCATTTCTTTAGATAATGCTCTTATCTCTTTTTTTGTCAATTTAACATCTTTTAAAGGACTTATTATCCCAAGTTCTTCTAAAGCTTTTATACCAGGTCTATAATCATTCATATCATCAAAATTTGTTGCATCTAATACATATTTAATATTCTTTTTCTCAGCAATTTTCTTTATTAGGGAAAATAATCCTTTTTTACAAAGATAACATCGATTAAGAGGGTTTTTCCGAAAATTTTCATTTTTTAATTCTTCAGATTTAAAAATAGTATGCCTAATACCATTTTGTTCAGTAAATATTTTTGCATCTTTTATTTCAAATTCTGGATAGGTTGGCGAGGTTGCTGTTACAGCTAAGATCTTATCTCCTAAAACATCTTTTGCGACTTTAATAAGAAAAGTGCTATCAACTCCACCAGAGAAGGCAATAGCTACCTTTTCCATTTTCTTTAAAATCTGTTTTAAATTTTCCAGTTTATCCAAAGTTAATTGTTGCATTCTTTTATCTAAGAATATATATCAATATTATAAAAAAATAAATTGCTTAAAATCAATAAATATTTAAGATAATTATGGCATCTAAAAAAAACCCTAATATTTTAATATTTATACCGGATGAGATGCGTGCAGACTCTCTTGCATGTATGGGAAATCCAATAATTAAAACTCCTAATCTCGATAAGGTTGGTAAAGAGGGCGTAGTATTTACAAATTGTTTTGCTGTAAATCCAGTATGTGCACCATCTAGATGCTCTACTTTTACTGGACTTTATCCTCATTGTTCAGGACACCGTTCTCTATATTATCTTTTACAACCTCATGAAGAAAATTTACTGAAATTCCTAAAAAACTCCGGATATTATGTTCGAATGATTGGAAGGAATGATTTGTTTTCCAAAAAAGCTTTTAAAACAAGTATATCTAAAAGAACTGGAGGTTTTTCGAAAGTTGACCTAAAAGCTTTTTTAGATTCACCTCCTATTGAAGACCGATTTAGAAAATCATTTTATTCAGGAAAAAGAGGAGAAAAACTTGTTAAAGATTTAGATTACAGTATTATTCAAGAAGCGCTTGAGTTTTTAGATTCTAATCCGCCAGAACCTTTCTGTTTATTCCTTGCTTTAGCTTATCCACATCCTCCCTATTCTGTTGAGGAACCTTATTTTTCAATGTATGATAGACAGAAAATTCCTGCACCAATTCCACCCAAGTTGGATGATAAACCACACTTTATGAAAGAAATGCATGAGTCTTATAACTTAAACCTTTTATCAGAAGATAATAAAAAAGAAATAATTGCCACTTATTATGGGATGGTTTCGAGGGTGGACGACCAATTTGGGACAATTATTGAGAAATTCAAGGAAAAAAATTATTACAATCACACAGCAGTTTTTTTCTTTGGAGATCATGGCGACTATACAACTGACTATGGTTTAACAGAAAAATGGCCCACAGGTTTCCAAGATTGCCTGATAAAAGTTCCTTTAATTATAAAAATTCCTGGAATAAAACCAAATAATAATCCAATCAATAATTTAGTAGAAACAATAGATTTATTTCCAACTATGTTAGAAATTGCCAATATAAAAATAAAATACACTCATTTTGGAAAATCTTTAATCCATCTAATTAAGGGAGAAAGTAATGAGCACCGCGATTCACTGTTTGCAGAAGGGGGCTATTTACCTAGGGAACCCCAATGTTTTGAAGTGAAAATTAAATCACCAGAATTACCTCTAATTGGAATTTATTATGATAAAATTAGAATCTCCTATGATGACCCAAGCACAGTAAGCAGAGCTGCAATGATAAGAACCGAAGAATGGAAATATGTGGCTAGGATTGAAGGTAAAGAAGAATTATATAATATAAAATCAGATCCTAAAGAGCAAATTAATTTAATAGATGATCTCAATTTGAAAGAAATCAAGGCAAAATTGAAAGAGAGACTTTTAAGATGGTATATTAGTACAAGCGATAACGCACCCATGAAAAAAGAAAGGGCTTTATAATTAATTTAATTAATAAGATTTTTCTTTTAATCACTATTAAAATTTTTTTATTTTTTTTATTTAATATTTTTTATTCATTTCTTATTCAATCTCATAAGATTCAACTGGAACTTTAAACATTATAAAATGCTTAGGATTTCGAGTAATTATTTTTTTCGCCTTAATTACTTCTGCTGATACTCCAATGATACAATCACCAACATCTAAAGTAATCCCTTTAGCCCGTAATTGTCCTTTTATGACTCCTGATTGTTCTAAAATTTTTAGATTTATTGGTATTATTTCATAATCATTGAGTATTTTTGTATATTGTTGTTTAAATTTTTTATAGATGGTAATTCCCTTTTTTTCTTTAGTGTATCCAAGACCATCATATATCTCTTCAACTGTAATAGCAGAGATACATAATTTTTCTTCTATGTTTTTCTTTAGGCATTTCCTAACTCCTGAATAACCTCTCCAAAGATCTATAATCACTGTTGTATCTAAAATTATCATTCTTCATTACCCCACAGCTCTGAGAATCTTTTAGATGCTCTAGCTGCGTCTAATTTCTTAGCTTCTAAAACTGCATTTTCAAAATCATCTAGCATATCTTTTGGTAAATCTTTTGCTATTCCAAAATGTTTTAATGGATCTTTCTTTCGCCCTTTAATTAAACGCTCAATTAACTCGGAAAAACTTTCATTTGGATTTTTCAATCGCTTTAAGTCGTTATAAATATCCTCTCGAAGAGAAATCATTTTTGACGTCATATTACATTCCTCATACTTAATATAGATATTTATATATATATTTATAGCTTTATAAAAAATCTTTAATTTTTAAAACTTTTGTTTCATTTCTTATTCTGAAAATTCTTAAATATATCTTTTATCAATTTTTAATCCATTCCTGAATATTAATAGAGTTTTTTCTTTTACCAGATTAAATATTGTAATTATTTATTATTTGATTTTTTAGTAAAGTTTAGTTGATAAGAAAAAAAATTTCCAAATTTTTCTTTTATCTCAAATCCTGATTCTTCTGCCCAGCGAATTTCGGTCTTTCTTCGGGGATAATCCGGATCTGGAAGGATTTCACAGAGAGATACTAATCCATCGGGTTTTAGTATTCTATTACAGTCGCGTAGAACTCTAATTGGATCAGGAATTTCGGGTAAACATGTATTGGCAAAAACCCTATCAATACTTTTATCTTCAAAGGGAAAGTTATAGGCATCTCCAACTATCGGAATAATGTTAGAGATTTCTTCCTTTTCAATTCGTTTTTTTAAAGATTCTATTACGGATTCTTGGATATCAAGGGCGTATACTTTTCCATTGGGTATAACTTTCTTTGCTACCGCTTTGGTATAAGATCCCTTACCTGGACCAATCTCAACGACTATCATTCCAGCTTCAAGATGCATTCGCTCAGCAATTACTTTAGGTTTTTGTATGAATCTCCGCCAAGGATTATCAATTAAACGGGTTGCAAATGCTGGAATTGGAAATTTATGATATCTACGAATAATTCTTAAAATTATCATCACAAAAACGAAAAATATTAAAAAAATAATCATAGTAACCAAGAAAATCCATTTAAATAAAAGCCACAAATCAATCATCATATTCTTCACCAACCCAGATGATGCCTATTAATTTAAAAGTTTCATATTTATTTTTATTTTTTCAATTTCAAACTATTTATCGAATCTAAAAAAATATATTTATTTAAGTTAAAACAAAGAATCTTCTATTAATAATAGAGTTGATATAAATGAATACCGATCAAATATTAAAAGATTTGCAAATCATTGTAGGTAGAGAATTTGCAACCAATAGCCCTGAAGATCTCTATATTTATTCCCAAGATCCTGGAGCTTCTTTACCTCGCCCCGTTGATTTTGTTGTAATGCCTAAAACAACCGAGGAAGTTCAAAAAATTGTAAAATTAGCTAACGAGGAAAAAATACCTTTGGTTCCCATGGGCGGTGGACTGACGCTTAGTGGATTAATCATTCCAGTAAAGGGTGGTATTGTATTAGATATGAAGAGAATGGATCAAGTAATTGAAATAAATGAATTAAGCCGGTATGCCCTCATTGAACCTGGAGTTTCTACAGGACAATTGCTTGCATATTTAAATGAGCATCATCCTGATCTGCAACCTGCAATCCCTGACGCCCCTCCTTCTGCAACTATTGCTGGCAATGTATTAATTCATGGATCAGGCTATTTATCACAGAAATATGGAGACCACGGTGCAATAGTTAATGGATTGGAAGTTGTTTTGGCAAGTGGTGAAGTGGTTAAACTTGGATCTTGTGCAGTTTCCGATTATTGGTTTGCAAGAGGACCCATCCCTGATTTAGTAGGATTATTTCTAAGTTCATTTGGAACTATGGGAATCGTAACAAAACTTTCGGTTCAAATATTTCCAAAACCGAAATTTAGGGAAATCGTGTTTGGATTGATGAAAGATGAAGAAAATATTCCAAATCTTCTATTAGAAATTACAACTAAGGAGTTCATTGAAGATGTAATCCTTGGTAAACAAGACAAGCCCGAGTGGATGAAAGGATATATCTTTTTTATGGTCTATATTACGGGAGATAGTCAAGAAGATATTGATGCTAAAATAAAGATACTAAAAAAAATATATCGTAAAAATGGAGCGAGATATATGAAGGCAACTCAAAAAATGATAGATCTTTATATAGAAAAGCCAATATTTGCATCAGGGGCTGCAGATTTCCGAAAAGGAGGTGGTTTTGAATATGTTGGTGCTAACATGCCATTAGAAAAAATTCCTGAAGCATAGCGTAGAGGGGCTGAAATTTCAAGAAAATATGGGATACCTCCTACATTAGGTTCTAGACTTATTGGACAGACTCATAATATCGTAATGTTCTTTTCTTATTCTTTCAATAGAGCTGATCCAGACGACATGCAGAATGCAAGAAATGCACTTGAAGAAACAAATCATTTAGCATTAGAGCTTGGTGGCATTCCTTGGAAAGGTGAATTGAGTGCACAGAAACTAACTCTTCAAAAAATGGATCCCAATTATAAAAAAATGTTTTTTAATATTCGCCAGATGTTAGATCCAAATGATATTATGAATCCAGGAAATTGGAGTGAGGAGGAGAATTAAAATGGCTTTAGATGATGTTAAACATATAATACATAGATGTTTTAGGTGTGGATATTGTAAATTTACCCATTCTTATTCCGAATTTAATTGTCCCAGTTATAATAAGCATCGATTTGAGACATACAGCGCAGGTGGTCGGATTTGGCTCATTTTTGGTCTAATGAATAATGAACTTCAATGGAGTGATAATTTAGCTAATATTCTATATGCATGTAGTACGTGTGGAAATTGTGTGGAAAATTGCAGGTTTGTAAAATTCAATGAATTTTGGGTGGATATTATTGAAGCAGCCAGAGCCGAAGCGGTTAAAAACGGTTTTTGTCCTGAAAAGCAGAAAAATTTATTGGAACGCACTACGAACCCAGAAATGTTTAATCCTTACGCCGAACCAAATTCAGATAATGAAGAGTTAAAAAAGGAATATAATTTACCGGATAAAGCAGAATGGGTCTATTTTATTGGGTGCACATCAAATTATCGTCAAAAAAATTTAAGAGATTCTACTCTAAGATTTCTTAAAAAAGCAAAAATTGATTTTACCTTAATCGATGAATATTGTTGTTGCAGCCCAATTATAAGAACCGGACAAATTAGTCCCGTAAAGGATTTTATGAATTATAATGTTGGAAAAATTAAAGAAGTAGGAGCTACTAAAGTAATTACTTCTTGTGCTGGGTGTTATCGAACATTAAAGAATGATTTTGAGAAATTTGGAGTCGAATACGATTTTAAACTATATCATACAGCTGAATTAGTTAAACAACTTTTAGATGAAGGGAAATTAAAATTCAAATCAAATTATGATAAAACTGTAACTTATCATGATCCTTGCCATTTAGGTAGGCACTCTGGTATATATGAGATTCCTAGAGAAGTTTATAAGAAGATTCCGGGTATTAATTTTGTTGAAATGAAGAGAAACAGAGAAAACGCATATTGTTGCGGAGCAGGAGGAGGCGTTAAAATTGGATTTCCCGACTGGGCTGTAGAAATTTCGAAGGAAAGATTAGAAGAAGCTAAAGAAACGGGAGCTACAGTTGTGTCTTCAACTTGTCCATTTTGCAGAACGAATTTATCTGATGCAAATGATAAGTTCGATTTGGGTTTTGAAGTAATAGATTTAATAGAGATTCTGGATAAGTTAGATCTGGAAATAATTGAAACTTAAGTAATTTTTTTTTGTTTTTTATTTAAACTTATTAAAAAATCTTAGTTTTATAGACTAATTCTTTATTAACAATTTTTTTAAAATTATTTATCGGTACTTGACTAAATGATCATATATAACGAAACTTTATGAACATATGCTTAACTTATATTTAATCAATAGGCATATTAACTGAAGTATTTAATCATTTTTTCCTTTTCTGATAATCATTTTTTCCTTTTCGAATTCACTTGCTTCACTTATTCTTATAATAAAAACTTGGAATTCGCCTAATTCACTTGGTATGTCTTGAATATTCGTCATATTATCTTCCACATATATGGCTATTCCGATAATATAATTACTTTCGTCCCGTGCAATCCCCGCTCCTACAACACCATCAATATTTAATAAATCATCCTCGTTTTCGTGGAGAATCTCTATTATCTTTATATCTGTGGGGTATATATTAAGACTAAATATAAAAAATAAACTAAAACTAAATAATAAAACCAAACCAATCCCAGTGATTATTAAATATTTTTTTGCCATACGATTAAAAACGCACATAATTATATTTAATTTTTATGCAAACCTAAAGAAATTAATAATCTTCCTTTTCTGAAGGTTCTTTCTCTTTATTTATTCTCTTAAGGTTGGAAGGGATTAAATTCGAATCGGTTCGAGAATTTTTTGTCGAGACAGAGAATTAAAAATAATGTGGAATTAGATAAAACACTCAAATGCTTTAAGAAAACAATTGAATTAGATCCAAGTTCTAAAATTTGCAATAAATGAGATTACAAAATTAAAGAAAGATAATAAAAGAACCGAATAAAAAGATTTGAAGAAATAATTTGGTTAATTTTTGATAAATTTTTTTCATTTTATAAGGCTAGAATGGTTTTTAGTTTGATGTATGTGGATAATGGCTTTTAAAATTAAAGAAATGAGAAAAATTGGCGTTAGCAAAATTATTGCATCAAAACTTCTAGGCCACCATAATTTGAAACTCCACTTAAAATTAAGGGGATAGAACCAGTTTATCCCTCCTGCCCAATCCATTAAATCTTTAACAACCTATGAGCTGAGGTAGAAACCTAACCCTCCTTTATCTCCTCGTGGGATTAATATAATCTAACAAATTTATTCTAAAAAATATTTTTCATTCTAAGTCAAATAAATTATGAATATACAGATGTAATTCAAAAAGTTCATTTCTTACAAAATAGGCTTTTTCTTTATAAAGGTTTAATTTAAAAGTCTCTCAAAAAAAAATTTAAAATTATGAGGTGAATAGAAAGATGAACGGAAAAAATTCAATGGATGATATAGCAATATGGAAGGCAATGGTTGAGATTACTCAAATACCAGCCAAGCCACAAAAGGAAGATTCTTGGTTGTTTTACATTCCTAATCATAATTATCCTATTGGATTAGAAATTTTTGGAGACAACAAACTAACATGGAGGTATTTTACAAAAGCAGACTATTTAGAAGGCGCCAAAGCCATAGGTTATCAAATGTTGGGACTTCTAAGGCAGAAATTTCCAAGTATAAATGGAGTAGTAAAGATAAGACCAATAAAGAATAGAGAAATCAAAGAAGATTTTTATAAAGATGATAGATAAGAATATTTTCAATTAAAATTTCCAGCAATTCGTTATAGAAGTAAAATCAATTTAATTCAGAATTTTATTAATCAATTCAATAATAAAAATAAAGGTATAATATACTTGTCTCTTTTATGGGAACGTATAGTTTCAATAGACAAATCAATGATGAATTATCTTAAAGAACATAAAATGGCTGATAATTTATTATTAAACGAGTTATCATTCTATCCAGATGGTGAAATTCCAAGAGACGTACAGAATTTCGCTAATAATTATACAAATTTATGGGGCTTAGATGGTTATAAGCTGAAAATATTCTATGGTTATGAACTGCGTGATGCCGAATTAAAAAACATAGAAATTGAGAATTCTCTGAAAAGTCTATGTATTGGTATTGAAAATGAGCGTTATCACAACGCTAAATCATCGTTTATTTATAAATATAATATGATTATGCAGTTATTAAGGGTACATCCATTTGAAAAAGATAAATTTAATGTAATTTCTCCAAAAATGGTGGATTTCAACTTTCCAAAAAATACTCCATTGCAGAAGGGATATGTTTTAGAAAACGAAAATATCGTTTATACTAATCCTTTAATGGATGGAATTGTAATATTAGGAAATCACGTATCAAATGGCGTTCCTACCGAACACGAAGGAGTTATTTTTCAAAAAATACTCAATCAACATTGCTTAATTTGTGGCACTGTAAATACAGGTAAAACACTTTTTAGCAGTTTTGTTATTAATCAAATAGAAAATTCAGGAGTACTGATTTTTAACTTATTCAAACCTAAACAAGAGGGAATGTATAATGTAGATGTAATTTATAGGTACGGAGATGAGAATTTTGAAACCCCCTACTGTCCACCGCTTATTAATCCTCTCAATAAAGAAAAAATAATTGAAGAGACAGGGGAAATGTATGTAGCTTGTTTAGGGTTAAGAGATGTATTTGAGGAAATAATATATTCGGTAAAACAATTCTATCTCGAATTAAAGTACGAATTGCCACAAGAAATTATGGAATTATTTGACGCTGTAAAGGAATATTTAATAGAAAATCCTTATGATAAAGAAGTCCAAACGAATTTTTTGACGGCATTTGAGAATAGAATTAAACCGCTTAGGAGAAATAGAATTCTGCAAAATACGCTAAGGTTGAGGAAAACCATACCAAAATGGTATAAAGACCTACAAAATGGGAAGAAAGTCTATATAGATTTAAGTATGTGCAGTAAATACGAACAGAGATTTATAGTAAGTGCGATGTTTCAGTTAATCCGTACTTTATCTTCTGGTATCGAAACTAAGGATTTAAGAATGTTGATTGTAGTGGATGAAGCACATAGAATCTTCCACAAGCCGAGAACACAAAACCCAGACCACCACCGATTTATCAGACAAGAAATGTTTGAAATGGTATTTTCAGAAATGATGAAGGCACTTAGGAGTGCAGGAGTGGGTGTAATGGTCATTGACCATGAGTTATATCGCTTGTTTGAGTGCATTGTTGAATTAACGGGGTTAAAAATATTATTTCGCATGGAAGAACGAGGTGCTGAACTTTTTTCGAAGAACAAAAATGAACAAACATTACTCACCCAACAAAAAAATAGAGAGGCGTTAATCCTAAATAGAACTACAAGCGAGAAATACCAAATAAAGACAATTGATATCGAATTATCTGAAAGAATTAAATTTAGAAAAACAAGAGAGAAAACAAAGGTGACCGTAATTGAGTGATTTAAAGAAGGAACGAAAAAAGGATACAAAACAAAAAAAGGAGATTTGGAAACCGAATGAAAATATTAATGAAGTTGATGAGCATAAAAAAATGGAGAGAATTATTGAACACGCTGAAAAAGCTGGGAAGAACGAATTTGATGAAAGAGAGAAAATGAGAAGGATTCTCGATAGAGCAAAAATTAGGTCAAGAGATTCTCAGAGCGATATTGAAATGGCAAAAAAAATTATGGGAGCAATGGACGAGAAATATCGCCCTGAATTTATTGAAAAACTAAGAACCGAATATGAAGAACGTAATGAAAAAGGAATGGTGTTTACGTCTAACATTAAAGTAGAAAGTCCAGAAAGAAAGAGCGATATTCCAGATAAAAAAAATAATAAATCAGAACTAAATAAACCAACTGAGAAAAAAGATAAAATCAAAGAAAATGGAGAAAAAAAAAAAAAAAAGAACCAGATAGAGAAAAAAGAGAAATTCCGAAAGAGAAACAAAAAACACGAGACATCAATCGAGAACAAGAAGAACAAAAAAAAGTTAAGGAAAAGGAAAATAACGAAAGTGAAAAAATAAAGGAAAAAAAATCAAAAAATATAGAAACAAAAAAAAAGCAAGATATTTCAAGAGAAAAAAAGAAAATTGGCGAATCCAAGAAAGAGATTGACAAAAAGAAGGTGGTGAAGGACTATTTAGAAAAGCACAAAGAACCTAAAGATATAACAAATGATCTTAATGATTTAAAAAGACAACGAAACGAAAATAGTAATTTGATTGATTTTTGTCAAAAGAAATTAAAAGAGGGGAATTTTAACGGAATTATTACGCGTGAAGGTCACGAGCAAAAATTAAAAGAATTAATAAAAAAAAATGAACAAATGGAAAAACAACTAAGGGAATTTAACGATAATTCTTCTCACTCAAAAAAATTAAATAATGAAAAATTAAAAGATAAAAGAGAAGTGATATTAGAAAAGAGAAATACCGAGCTCAAACAAAAACTAAAAAACGAAAATTTGAAAGAAGAAGAGCAAATTTCAAAGGAAAAGGCTAAAGAATTAGGAAGAAACCTTCCTAACCATGAGCATGAAAAAGAATCCTCTTCAGAAGTAAAGGAAAAAGAAAAAGTATCAGATGATAATAATAAAGATAAGGAAATGTTTCGAGACAATAATGCCAAAAGAGAATTTGATAGAACATTGATAAAAAATCACCTTGTTGACATATTTTGCAGATCAATAAAAGATAATTTAGAGAATGTTGATAATCCAGAAGAATACATCAAGAAAAATCCAAAATTAAATTATGATTTAAAAAAAAATTTAGAGAAGAATTTAGATATTCCAGATAAGGTTTTATCAAGGGTTCTTAGATATTCAAGTAAGTGTTTAGACGAAGACACTACAAAAGCGTTAGATAATGCCATTAATTTATATAATAGAGTATTAGAACGCCCTCATGGTTATATTTATTTGCTTAAAAACTTTAAAAACGAGAAAGTCTATGTCGGCAAAACTGAAAGGGATAAAGAAAAGAGATATCATAATGATCCTATTCTAGACAGATGGATCAGGCATAAGAAAAGGGCTGAAAAGTTAAAGAATAAAAGAGAAGCTAATCCAGAGAAAAAGTTTTATGGAACTCATCTAAAGAATTCCATCATTAAATATGGACAAAATGCATTTAATCTTAAACAAATCGATGTAGCATATAGTCCAAAAGAGCTTAATGTAAAGGAAAAATATTGGATTGGGGAATATGATTCAATGAACCATGAAAAAGGTTATAATATGAGCTCAGGTGGTGATGGCGGAAGGCAGAGATTAGATGTGTTAAAAAAAATAAGCGATACAATGAAAAAGAAGTATCAAGACCCCAAATATCTAAAAGAGAGAAAAGAAGCATACAAAAAGCAAAGCGATACAATGAAAAAGAAACATCAAGACCCTGAGTATAGAAAAAATTATATTAAAGCGAGGGAAACCCCAGAGTTCAAAAAAAAGCAGAAAGAAATAATCGAGAAATTAAACAAAGCATTGAAAAAGAAATATCAAGACCCTAAGTTTCAGAAAAAGCGGAAAAAATTAATAAGCGAAGGAATGAAAAAGAAGTATCAAGACCCTAAATATCTAGAAGAGAGAAAAGAAGTATACAAAAAGCAAAGCGATATAATGAAAAAGAAGCATCAAGACCCAGAGTTTAAAATGAAGTTAGAGAAAACGAGGAAAACCCCAGAGTATAAAGAAAAGCGAAAAAAAGCCAATAAGAAACACAGCGATATTATGAAAAAGAAACATCAAGATCCCGAATATAGAAAAAATTATATGAAAGCAAGGGAAAACCCAGAGTACAAAAAAAGGTTGAGTAGGGCGCTTAGAAAAGAGATAGGTGACATAAAAATCTTCTTAATCGATATAAAAAGTGGAATGCTGAAAAAAGAGTTAATTCAAAAATACAATATGTCCTCTAAAACTATTAATAGAAGGATAAAAGAGATACTTGGTCGATATGGACCACAAAACTTTTCAGAAGCGAAAAAATTTTTAGAAGACAAAGACATCGATGAAATTTTATAACACCAGAAGTAATTACAATTACAATTTTATGGACGTTAGTTGCTTTTACTCTCTAAATTTCTAACCTTATATGAGTGGATAAACCATTTTAAAATCAAAAAGGCAATAAATACCGGAGCTAGTAAAATTATTGCATCATAACTTCCTGGCCACCATAACTTAAAACTCCATCGAAACATTGCAAAATCAAAGGGATAGAGCCAGTTTATCCCTCCTGCCCAGGGCCATAAACCCATATCGAGAAATAAATGGAATAGACCACCTATAAAAAGTAGGAAGAAAGGACTCTTTATTTTTGTTTGCCAAATTGATTGAAGTTTAAGTAGTTTAAATTTAAAGCCATTTTCATTTAAATTAAATTGATGTTTAATTTCGACGGATTCTAATGGTTTAAGAGATTTCTCGAAAAAAATTGAGATGAAGCTTGCAAGAGCAAGAACACCAATAATGGAATGAGAGGATTCATTTATAGGATAACTAATAAAATATGAAATTATTTCTAGATTAAGAAATTCTGTTATAAAAATAGGAAATCTTAAGAAATCCGGCATTAAATTTCCTATTAAAAAAATTATCTTTTTCTCCTTTTTAATTCCCAATATGTTGGATAAAATTGTTCCAAACATTATGTGAGCGATCCAATCTGGCAAACTAAGAACCTCTATTCGATTTCTTTGGGCTGTTATGAATTAATTTCAATTTTTTAAAATCTATTTTGAAATAATAAAAAATTAAGGGAATTATTATTACTAGTCCCCCTAATGAAAGAATAATTGTACGGATACTATGTATCTCCATAATATCCAAGCCAATAACAACGCCCTCGGAATTAAGAAGTGATATCCCCTTAATACAATAAATATTTCCTATCTTTATATTTGTGATATTAAATTTCTCGTGTCCTGACCAATTATGAAATTGGATAATGATTTGAATGTCATAAAAATCGTCTCTAAATACAATGGATAGAAGATCAATTGATTCATTATAATTATAGTCGCTTATCTCTTGATTTATTACAATTTGCTCATTCTCTACTATATTTGCTCCATTGTAGAGCTCGTAAAGATCAATACAATAAGGATCTTTATTCCATTTAGTGGGAATTGGAGGATATAAAAATCCTAAAAATCCAAAAAAAATTGATCCAATAATTATGATTCCAAAAATTAAAATTCTTTTTCTTGTCTTTTTCTTGTTCATTTATTGGTAATCGCTTTATTTACATAATAGTTCGTATATTTTTAATATTTGTTTGATATTTTTATTTTTTCAATTAAAAAAAAATCCTTAAACCTACAGTTTTCTAAATGGGGAAATTTATTCCTCAATCCTTTATAATCAAAATTCAAACTTTTATATTAGAAACATATTAGTAGGTTTAAAAGTATGAAAAAAAATAAAATGATTTTATTTGGTGTATTATTGTTTTTAATAATTTTTTCCATCGATAGTACCCAAAATGTGATAGCAGATAACCAGAATACAGTTGATGTCAATGGAGACTCAACACAGATCCATTTAATGGCTCATAATAGAGTTAATTATCGCTTTCGACAGAGAACACAATTAAGAATCAATTGTTCGGCTAATCTCGATTTAGATATATCGTGTGATTCCTTAAATATTGGGAATAAGATATTTGAGATTGAAATTAATTCAACTAAAGATCTTAAAATGAATATGACATGTACTGAGGAACAAGCCGAACTTGGACTCTTAAAGGGAGAAATACATCAAAACAGAAATCGGAATAGATTTCGCTATCAAGCAGGGTTTGTTGTAGCTTTAGAAGTTAATGGAAGCATTCAAGCGAAATTAAAATTGCAAGCTGAAAATGAATATAAACATGGCACTTGGGCTTATTATGATGAGGATTCACAAACATGGATTCCGGTGGAGACTGTTCTTGAAGATGGGTTTTTAGTGACTGAAACCAATCATTTTTCAACATGGACCATAATAAATCTTGAACAAGATTTCACAATTGCATGGATTATCGGATTAGGAATTGTAGCGGTTTTAGCTATAACAGGATTAATCATATGGAAAAAGAAAAGAAAGTAAAACTAAGAAAATCTATATTAAATAATTTTTTTTTTAATTTATTCTGAATTTTTTATGAACTATTAAAAAAATATTGATTAAAAACAAATTGGACTAATATGGTTGGAAAACATCCCCAAAATGTTAAATCACAGGAGAAACTTATAAAAATCACTTTTTTAATTATATTTTTCATTTTAATTCAAATCAATCTATCAATACTTCCAACTTTAGCTAAAAAGAAAAACATTACAGGTTTCTCAACTCATGATTTTCTCAATCCTAATGAATCAATTACATATTATTTTTCAAATGGGATTCAATTTGGAATTAATACAAATGTCAGTATAGATTTCGATATCCAATATGATAATAAAATTCAAAATCGGGAGATCTATATAAAGATAAAAAATAATCAATCAATATCGTTTCAAATAAATACAAAGACTAATATGATGAATTTTGGATTATCTAAACAACCAGGTAATCCTAATTATAAAAATAATCGGTTTGAATATCGGTTTAATTGTATATATCAATTCATTTCAAATGATTCAATCCAAAATTTAACTATTCAATTTAATAAGACCTCAAATTTTGGATTAAATCCAAATAAGACATATTTTATCGCAGTTTTTGAGTTAAGTAATGAATCTTGGCAGATTATTCCAACAGAAGAATTAATTAATGAATTATCTTCTGAGAGTTATTTAGAAACAACTATTCTAAATCTTGAAGGAAATACTGAATATTATATTACACTTTATGAAGTTTCCATTTCTTCAGATATTTGGCCATGGATCTTAATTATCGTTATCATTGTAGTTATAGCTACATTAGGTTTAGCTATCACAAAAAAAGATTATATCAATTACTTAAAAAATAGATTAATTAATATTGATAAAGGAGCTCATCGATTAACCATAGAAGAGGTCTTAGAAAATGAAAATCGAAATAAAATAATAGATCTAATTTTATCTAACCCAGGGGTTCATTTTAATGAATTACTACGACAAACTGGAATAGCTGCAGGAAATTTGGTTTGGCATTTAGATATCTTAGAAACTTATAAAATTATTGGAAAAAAAAGAATTGGAAACTATATTGCATATTTTCCATATTATAATAAAAATCCTATTAGCAACATTGATTTAAAACTCCAAAAGAGTAAATTTACACTAGAGGTTCTAGAAATGATTGAAAGAAATCCTGGAATATATAATAATTTGATCACAAAAAAATTTCGAGTTGATCATAAAACAATACACTACCACTTGAAAAAACTATTCGATTTGGGGATTATATATTCAGAAAAAATCGGAAGGAAAAAACAACTATTTCCAAATTTGGATTCAGAATATTATAATTCAAAATAAGATCTATTCATTTTTTATAAGAAATAAATGGAAGAAATTTTAATTTAGTCTATTAAATTTTTATCCTCTAAAATCTCCACTTTAACTTGAAATCCTGGTCTACACTTTTTTTTGAATATAGATTTCATAATTCTAATATTTTAAGGAATTCTAGGTTATATAATCTAATAATTATTTTTAAAAATTTTGGATTATTGTAAAACCTAATGCAAAAAGAAAAAAATAATAGTTCTAATGGGTTTCAAGGGTCTTTTGAAAAGTTAGAAAAAATTAAATATCCAAATTTGTTTCCACTCTGGATTGCGATTTTCATCGATATTCTAGGATTTTCGATATTAATTCCATTTTTACCAATTTTCGTAGAAGTATTTGAAACTAATGAATTTATTATTGGTCTCCTCTTGGCAACAAATGCGATGTTTTCTTTTTTTTTTGCAATCATTTTGGGAAAATTAAGTGATAAATTTGGTCGAAGACCATTATTATTAATATCTCAGATTGGAACAATGATTGGATTTATAATGCTTGCTTTTTCAACATCTTTAGAAATGCTTTTTCTTTCACGTATTGTTGATGGAATTTTCGGAGGGAATTATCCTATTGCTAAAGCTATTATTAGCGATATCGTACCTCCGAAAGATAGACCCATTCAAATGACGAATGTTGGGGTATGCCATGTTTTATCTTCACTTATTGGTCCTGGTCTAGGAGGAGTTTTATCAATATGGGGTATCATGGCACCTGGATTAGTTGCTGCGGGATTATCGCTATTCACAATTATTATAACCATCTTTTTCTTAAAAGAAACTTGGCCAAGACATAATCGAGTGAAAAAAGAAAAAGATAAAGTAATAATTAAAATTAGAAAAAATAAAAATGCAATGTTTTTATTGACTCAATGGGGGTTCCACACGGTGTCTTTCATTATATATGTATCTACTTTTTCATTATTTGCAGCTAGCGTTCTTGGTTTAGATGGATTTCAGATCGGAATGTTATTGATGCTCTCAGGAATATTTAGAGCAATTATAAGATTTACTCTTTTTAAGCCTACTCTAAATAAATTAGGTCTTAACAAAATGTTAAAACTTGGGTTAGGTATATTTACTGTTATATTTTTTCTCATTGGGTTTACTCAATATTGGCAACAAGCTTTAATTTTATTATTATTTGTTCTCTTTGCAGCTTCTTGTACCAGGGGTACTCTCAGTAGTAAAATAACTCAATCGGTAACTCCTAAAGAACAAGGAAAAATAAATGGTTATTCCTCTGCTTTGGATAGTTTTGCTCAAATGATAGGACCTTTGCTTGGTGGTTTTATATTATGGGCGTTTGAACCTTACTGGTTGGGAATTGCTATGTCCATATTCTCTCTTGTTGCATTTTTCATGGCATTTAAAAAATTAAACCTTAAAACAACCAAGTAAAGTTCAATTAATAAAAAAAAAGACTATAGTTGAAGATCTTTATCTTCCAAAATCTCAACTGTTATATTTGGATTTTTATTTTTCAATATTTCCTTAAATTGGCTTAAATCCTTACCCCAATTATGCATCGGAATTGCTATTTTAGGGTTAATATCAACCACAGCATCAGTAGATTCGTCAAAATCCATGGTGTAAGTTCCCCCACATGGAAGCATCGCAACATCAATATCTTTTAAGTCCTTCATTTCCGGAATTCTTTCTGTATCTCCGGCGTGATAAATTCTTTTTCCTTCTGCTTCAATTATTATACCTGCCCACCCTCTATTTTTTGGATGAGTACTCTTTTTGATTGTATATGCGGGAACAAGTTGTATCTTAACATCTTCTACCTCGAAAATTTCTCCGAATTTAAGACCTTTTCCATTAAATTTTTTTAAATTACCTGATTCACTTTTCGGTCCAATTACAATTGTAGAATCTTTAGATATTTCTCTAATCGATGCACCATCCATATGATCTCCATGAGAATGACTTGAAATGATAATATCTGCCTTTTCTAAGCCAGTAGGAATTTCATAAGGATCTAAATACATAACCTTACCAGATTTTGTTATAATTTGAAAGCATGCATGGGATATCCATTTTATCTTCATAATTACAATTTATAATTATCTGATATTTAATAATTATGGATTTTTCGAAAAAGAATCTTTTTTATAGGTTTTACTAATCTATTTCTTTTTTCATCGAAGTATAATACATAATTTTTACCTAAATTCTTTCCAAAGGAGAGTGAAATCTGGGATTCTTTTCTTTTATAAAAAATTTGCTTGGTTTTTTAATTTGGGTTTCAAAAATTTAATATTTTACATATTTTAATATTGAAAAATTTTATAAATATTTTTAAAAACTTTGGATTATTGTAGAATTAAAGAACATGGAGTTTCCTAAAGTTAATCTACATATACACTCTAATTTTTCAGATGGGGCAAATTCAATTGAAAAAATTGTATTAGAGTCTTTGAAATTAGGATTAGATTATATTGCAATTACAGATCATTTTACAAATACTTGGAAGGCAAATATTATTAAAACTTTAAACAATAGGAGAAAAATTTCAAAGTATTTGGATGAAATTTCAGAGTATCAAGAATTCTTAAGGTTAAAAAAATTACCTCTAAAATTATTGAGTGGTGTCGAAATTGATTTAAGAAGTTCAATCGATTATATAAAGAAGAATATTGAGATCGATAAATTCCAGTTAATTTTATTTGAATATCTTCAAAATATGAAAGATGCTATTAAAATTGAAAGATTAATAAAATATTGGAAAATCTCAATTAACTCGGAGTCCAATTTTCCCATCATGGGATTAGCACATTTTGATCCGGGATATTTAATTTATAATTATTTAGAAGATTTAATTGAATTTCTGAAGGAATATAATATTTATTTTGAGTTTAACTATAGTTATTCTCAATATTACTCATCGGAATATAGATTATTTTTTGATAAATTAAAAGAACATAAAGTTCCTGTAGGTATTGGTTCAGACTCTCATTCTTTACCTTATCTAGCTAATATTAAGGAACCCCTTGAAAAAATTATCCAATATAATTTAGAGGATAATTTTAGGTTATTGATTTCTAAATTAGAAGAAAAATAAAATTCAGATCTTTTATTTCAATTTTAGGATAGTATAGCAATTAACTCTAAGATACAACCTTAGTGCCATCCTTTTAAACCATACACGTATAACTCAATATTTTATTTGGGTAAAAAAGTGAGATTACTTGCTTGAGCTATGTAATACACTCTCTCACATTCGGGACAACTTCTTGCCTCAATGATTTGAGAATCTTCAGTAAAGGGCTTAATTTCTTCACAACAGACTAATTTTGTATTACAATGATCACATTTCTTGGGTAATTTTGTTTTTTTCCTCATTTATTTATTCCTTATTTTATCAAATTTACTTAAATAAATTGGCAATTTTATTAAATGTCATTATATTATTTAAAGATTTACTTAGGATTTTAAAGGTACTATAATAATCTCTTAAAAATCATCATTTAATTTTATCATTTTAATGTTTCCTTTTGTAAAACCAATAAGCTTTATATTATAAGATTTCCAATGATTCTTATTTTATACCTCGTTGAAAAATATTAAAAAACCCCTTGAAAAAATTATCCAATATAATTTAGAGGATAATTTTCAATTATTAATTTTAAAATTAAAGGAAAAATGGTATTTCCTTTAAGTTCTCTAACTTATATTTTTCTTCTTAACTATAATTCAATCAATATAGAAATTTAAAGTTTGAAGGCCGGTGTGGAAAATGTGTATATAAAACAATTTGTGGGGGCTGTCGAGCCAAAGTGTTTCTCGCCACCGACTCTTACACCAAATCCGATCCAACTTGCATATTAAATAATCAATAATTGAATAAGATAAAATTATAAAATTATAAAAAATCTTATCTTTTGGCTGGAGAAGCATAGCAATAATCGCAATTATGAATACACTTAAAGATACCTGTATATCCTCCTATATCTTTTGACTTATGACACCCACAATCTTTTCTTTGTCCGGTGTCTTTAAGTGAGGGTATCTCTTCTTTAACTATTTTTTGGATTTTTATAGCATCAATGCAATGTGCTTGTTCTATTCCATCGATTTTGAGTAAATCCGGCTGACAGCAAGCCATCATTGTCATTTGGAACTTATCACATACTTTTTTTAATTTTCTGAGAGTTTCTTGTTTCTTTTTAAAAGAGAGTTCAAGAGGTACATTTCCCCTCGCTAACATTCGTTTTTTTACCTTTAGATAAATATTAGCAAAACTAAATATCATTTCTTTTATTCCAAAACTTGCAATATTCTCTATAATATAATCAAATTGTTGCAAATTATGTTTAACTTTATCTGAATCTATTGATTTATAAAATATTATTGGGTCATACCTGAAATTGACCGCAAGAGTTCCGAATTCATTGACCAACCATTCAAATTGCTCAAATCTTTTTTCTAATGATATTTTTAGATTTGATTCCAACTCTGAGGGTGTATTAATTGTGAATTGGAAATAGTGCCCTTTATAGGATTTGAATAAATCATTGTAGTTTTTATAGTATTCAATCCAGGTACTAAAATTTTTACTCCACCATACAAAGCATTTCACATCTTTAGGACTTAAAGATACTCTATAAACTTGTTTTCGATTGAAAGGATTAACAACATCAACATAACCTTGTTTTATTTTGTCAATAACCCAATCCATAAGGAAAGCAGGGATATCTGTTCTTCGGGAACAAGAAATTATTGGAGATTTAACTAATTTGGGGATATCTGTATTTTTAACCATGTTTTTATATAATTAAAATCAATTCAAAATTAATTAATTTTTTTAGATTAAGAAATGGTTAATGTAATGGAGTATAAATTAACAATTCGGAAGGCGGCTTCAAAAGAAGAACTTGAGGAATTATATGATTTAAGATGGAAATTATTAAGAAAACCTTGGAATCAACCAAAAGGATCCGAAAGAGATGAAAAAGAACATGAATCTTATTCATTCATTGCAATTTTAGATGACAAAATTGTTGGAACAGCACGTCTTCATAAAAATAATGAAAAAGAAGGACAAATAAGATACTTAGCAGTTGAAAAAGAATATCAAAAAATGGATATTGGAAAAAGTTTAATGAAAAAAATTGAAATGCATGCAATAAATCTTGGATTAGAATCTGTTATATTAAACGCTAGAAAAACAGCGGAAAATTTTTTTGAAAAACTTGGTTATAAAGTAATTAGAAAAGGTCATACGCTTTTTAATGAAATTGAACATTTTGTAATGAGAAAAAGTTTAATCAATTCAAATTAATCCAAAGTTTTATATTGAGTTTATATCAAGAAAATATTATTATAAATATTATTTTAAAAATAAAATCATAAATACTATTGTTTTATTATATTATCACAATTTTTAGGTGAAAATAAAAATGGTACTGAAAAGTCCAGAAGAATATTTAGAAAGTATAAAGAGACCTGTAAATTTGTATATGTTTGGGGAGAAAATTAAAGACTTCTGGAATCATCCAGTAATATTACCTTCAATTAATTCAGTTAAGAAAATTTATGAATTAGCTCAAATCGATGAATATAAAGATTTAATGACAGCAACTTCTCATTTAACAGGTGAAACAATAAATCGATTTACCCATATCCATCAATCAGTAGATGACTTGATAAAAAAAGTAAAAATGCAGAGATTAATGGGGCAAAAAACGGCTTGTTGTTTCCAACGTTGTGTAGGCTTTGATACTGCAAATGCATTATATAGTGTAACTTATGAAATGGATAAGGAATATGGAACAAATTATCATGAACGATTCAAGAAATACTGGATTGAGGTTCAGAATCAAGATTTGATGGTTGACGGCGCAATGACAGATACAAAGGGAGATCGTAGTAAAAGACCGAACAAACAAACAGATCTGGATGCATTTTTACATATTGTGGATGAGAATGATGATGGAATTATAGTAAGGGGTGCAAAAATTCATCAGACAGGATTCTTAAACTCACACAGAGCCATCATTATGCCAACTTTATCTTTACGGCCCGGTGAAGAGGAATATGCTGTTAGTTTTGGAGTTGATACAAATGAAAAGGGAATAACATTAATATATGGAAGGCAATCATGCGATACTCGTAAAATGGAAAAAGGAAAATTAGATATTGGAAATTATAAATACGGAGGTCAAGAAATATTTGTAATTTTTGAAGATGTATTTATCCCAAATGATCGTATTTTTATGAAGAGAGAGATTAAATTTTCGGGAGAATTAGTTAATCGATTTGCGGGATTTCATCGTCAATCATATGGTGGTTGCAAAGTAGGTGTAGGAGATGTTCTTATTGGTGCAACATCTTTGATTTCAGAATATAATGGAGTAGAAAAAGCCAGTCACATTCAAGATAAATTAGTTGAGATGGTACATTTAAATGAAACCCTTTATAGTTGTGGAATTGCTTGTAGTTCATTAGGATTTCAGAGAGAAGCTGGGAATTATGAAATGGACATGCTTTTAGCAAATGTATGCAAACAAAATGTTACTCGTTTTCCGTATGAAATTGGTAGATTAGCAGAAGATATTGCAGGAGGGATTATTTGTACATTACCATCTGAGGCAGATTTTAATTCTGAAGTAGTCGGATCTTTATTAAAGAAATATCTCAGTACATGCAATGAAGTTTCTGTTGAAGATCGATATAAAGTCTTACGCTTCATAGAGAATTTAACTATGGGTGTTGCTTCCGTGAGTTATAGAACAGAGTCAATGCATGGGGCAGGGTCCCCTCAAGCTCAGAGAATAATGATAAGAAGACAAGCAAATTTAGAAAGTAAAAAGAAACTAATTAAGGAGATTCTAGATATTAATTAAAAATCAATATTAATGATTGAATCTTTAATTCCTTATTCTTTATTAAATTTTAAATAAACATTATATTAGTTAAGATTATGATTCCTTCTATTGAATGGATTGAAAATAAAGTCAAAATGATCGACCAAACAATTCTACCGCACAAACTTGAATTTTTAGAATTTGAAGATTACAGAGATATCGCGAAAGCTATAAAGATAATGAATATAAGGGGTGCTCCTGCTATAGGTGTTGCAGCTGCGATGGGAATGGCCCTAGCTTCTATTGAATTTAAAAATAAAAATAAAGAAGAGTTTCTGAGCTCATTAAAAGAGGCAGGAGAATTAATAAAACAGACAAGACCTACGGCTGTAAATTTATTTTGGGCAGTAGATCGGATTTTAAATAAGATTGAGGGAGTTGATAAAAAATCTAGTGAGCTTTCTGAAATCATAATAGATGAAGCAAAAAAAATGTGGCAGGAAGATATTGACACGAACAAGAGTATTGGTAAATATGGAGCAGAATTACTAGATGATGGAGATACAATCCAAACACATTGCAATGCAGGCTCCCTTGCAACTGTTCAATATGGTACTGCACTAGCTCCGGTAAGAGTTACTATTGAACAAGGTAAAAAAATTTCAGTAGTTGCTGACGAAACCAGACCGAGATTACAAGGTGCACGATTAACTGCTTTTGAATTGCAATATGATAAGATTCCAGTAAGCGTCATTTCAGATGGTTCCTCAGGTTTAATGATGAGATTAGGAAAAATCCAAAAAGTCATAGTTGGAGCAGATCGAATTACATCAGATGGCGTTTTTAATAAAATTGGAACATATATGGTCGCTTTAGCTGCTCAAGATAATAAAATCCCATTTTATGTAGCAGCTCCCGTATCAACTTTATCAATGAGCGAATCATTTGAAGATGTCAAAATTGAACAAAGAGATTCTAAAGAAGTAAGTCATGTGTTAGGAAAAGTTCAAATTGTTCCAGAAGGGGTTAATTGTATTAATTATGCTTTTGATTTTACTCCTTTCGAATTAGTTACAGCTGTTATTACTGAAGATGGGGTTTTCTCACCTAAAGATTTGGTGGAAAAATATACCTAAACAGAGATGAAAGTAAACTTTTAAGTATATCATCATTGAAATGACTAAGTGATTTAGATAACAAAATGCGAAGTATTAATCTACATCCAAAGAAACCCAAATTTTTTTAACATTATTATTAAATAATATATTTAATGGAATTAACTTATAAAAATGCACATCGAATATCATCTGGAATAACCTTTATCATTAGTATAATCTGGTGGAGTATTTTTTAATTATTTCTTAGTTTAGATACAAATAGTTTCATTATATGTGGAACCCTTGCAGGATTTGGTATTATTAAGTTTATTATAGAATCAATTCGTGATGACAACCCAGAAAGACCTAATAAATTTGAAGTAATAATTACTTATTTAATAGGAATAATTTCGCTTGTAATTTGTCTTCTATTTAACTCCCTTTATTATCTTTTTATCTCCCTTATTTTCTTGAGTGCCGCACTAGTATTCCATTTTTCATTCATTGCTTTAAAAAAACAGGGGGGCAAGAGAATATATCAACATAATGAATTGGAGCATGTTGATTGTGAGAAAATTTAAATGATTATTAAGGAGTTTACCCTAATTACTAAGGAAATTGTCTAATTCTCTCTTAAAGTCATATAGGGTTTTAATTCTACTAATATTATTTCTAAATACTGTTGCATTTTTCATAAATTTGGATAACCATAAAGAATTTCTTTTTAACTCAACAAATTTAAAATCATCATGAGGGTAATCAATCCCGGAAAGAAAGGTATCAATACAATTTTCATAAATTTCTATCATATTTTTCAATGAATCCTTTTGGACTTTGTAAGTTTCTTTCTTTCCCGTTTTTAAATATTTTTCAATAGCCGAAAAAATTTGTGGATTCCCCATGGACTCTCTTCCAATCATTATTGCATCAACTCCTGTATAATCTAACATTTTTTTAGCAGACTCCAGATCAAAGATATCTCCATTGCCAACAACCGGAATTGATACCGATTCTTTTAATTTTTTTATTGTCTCTAATTCTACAGTTGTACTTTGAAATCGACTTATTACAGTTCTACCATGTAATGTTATAAATTCAAAACCTAAATCTTCTACTATCTTCCCTATATCTAAATACACATTAGGTTTATAAAATCCCGTTCTCAGTTTTAGTGAAACTGGTTTATTTGAATATTTTATTATCGTATTTAAAATTGCTTTTAATAAATCAATGTCTTTTAATAGATATCCTCCCTCTTTTGAATTAATAGCTCTTCTGGAAGGACACCCTGCATTAAAATCCAATATATTAAAATCATAACTATTAAGAAAATCAACGCTCATTTTAACTGATTCGGTATCAGGGCCAATTATTTGGACACTAATTGGTTCCTCTTTTTCAATTTTAAAGAGTTCATGCTCAACGGATTCTGGCTTGCCTGCAAACCTTTTTGAATATAACATAGGCACTGAAACCAATCCAATGGCTCCAAAATGGCGGCAAAACCTTCTATACGGCCCTGTTGAAATATTTAATAAAGGTGCCAAAATTAAATTATTTTCGAGTTTTAATTTTCCTAATTGCATTTACATGAATATTAACAGTTTTTAATTATATTTCATTTAATATTAAAAAAGATTTAATTGTTTTTCTTCTTGATTAATAATTATGTATGAGTTTCCGAAAAAATTAAAAACTCTCAAATATCATGAAAATCAATCCTTCGCTTTACATAAAAATCTAATTTTATTACATAATAAATCGAGAATTCGCAAATTAATAACGGATTTGCAAATCTTGTTTAAAGAGAGGATTGGAATACCTTTAGACGCTACTGCTATTAGAGATAGTTATCTTAAAAAGAAACATTTTGATAAATATCTAATTTTACTATGTGCCGAATTAGAAGAAGAAAAGGAATTAGATACAATAATTGATAAATATGAAAACGTTCAATTAAAAAGTGGAGCCTACGAAATAGAAGTAACCAAAGAATTCACTCTACTTAAAGCAATTGATTTTAAGGGTTTTGAAAAGGGAGTTAATACATTAAAAATCATTTTAGAGCAAACCTTCTCTAACTATTTTAAAGAAAATGAATTTGAAAAGTATATGCAAATTCCTTCTTTATCAATTTTAGATGAGATATAGAATGATTTAAATCATTTCCATAAAAAAAATAATTAAAAAATATAATAGGAAAAAAATTACTTATTTTGGGATAAATTTCCAAGGATCTTGTTTAACTAAATTCCAAGATTTTTCAGCATAATCCTGGATCATTCTGTGAATATTGAAATACGCAGCAGTTGCAATGGCATTTTTCATCCGCCAAAGCCACTCATCCTGGTCCATGTAAGTGGTAAAAATAAAAAAAAAGAAATTTATTTATATTATTATACGATAAAATTTGCTTCTCAACTCAAAAGGGCCATTATCTCCCCTAATTCTTTCATTTTTTTCATTCCGCTAATTTTTAACTTTCTGGTAAGCATCTTAAATAACGCTGAAATTTTGGATATATTTCCACTACTAAAATCAAAAAACAATTCAGCAGTGCATACCATTGAGGCATCAACTTCAAGGTTTTCCAGTGTTTCTTTGTCGTTTCTAATATGTTTTACATCCAATTTACCATTTTCTACTGTAATTAAAGCTCCATACTTCTGGTCTGTGAGATTATATAAAATTTTTAATGTTTTATCTTTGTACTTTTCTTTAAACTCTTCTATATTATTTATGGGTTCCATTTGTTGCCATAGTAATCCTGCAAGCCCTCTTCTAACTTCTGTTTTTGGAAATGGCGTGGGTTTTTGTTTCCATTCATTAAAAGACTCCCTATGTGGTAACTCAAATTCAATGATATCCAAATTATCAGCTATTGGTAATTTCCCATAAGTCTTAACTGCTGCTACAGCAGCGTGGATATGATCTGATGGAGCATCAGCCGGGATATTAGCTAAAAAAATGGACAAATTATGATCTCGAGCAAAAGCATCTATAAATCTCTTTATATTGTCTACAATTTTTTCAGCTGGACCATCACGGAGCAATCGAGCATTAACACCTGCTGTAATTGTCACTTTTTGACCTTTTTTTCGATACTTTGCTGTGTAATCTCGAACAGCTTCCATAGGATATTCATGCCAACGTCCCATTGCAAGAAATAAAGCGGGAGCACCCGTACTGGCAATTTGGACATCAAAACTTCCATGCAAAATTTCTGGATCAAATTTTTCTAGTCGTTCTTCGCAATAATCACCACTAACGTTCATAGCTACTACACCAAATTTCTTAATTTTTTTCGATAGGCGTAAATTATAGGGTACTACCCACTCCATCATTTCCTTTACTGATAAATTTGGGATACAAGCCCAAGCATCAGCCCCCACCGCCATAAGAGCTCCGGAATATTCGTTTTGTACTTTAATGTACGGAACCAAAACATCGTCTACAATAAATTGAAATAGTTCATGAGCAAATTGTGGATTTTTTCTCATAGCTTTAATAAGCGCTGGATACCCCATCATTCCAACTGCCATGCTAAATGGTGCGCAAAAAAATCCTGTACTAAATCCATATTCGCAACCTCGATCCATTAATTCAAAAACAAAAGGAAATCGTCCGTCTTTGTGAAAATTTATTCTCTTCTTTTTAAGTCTTTTCAAATCTTCGGGATTCTTGATAAGTGGTTCACGAAAATCGATAGTAGGCATTGAATTTTCGCCATAAATCATCTTTCCTCCTAATGCCTCTATTTCAATATTATAGGCATCAAGTCCAAGCGCGATACTATCAAACCCATAATAACCTGCTACTAAAGTACCAGCTTCAATATTTGATTCTATTTCAGTATAAAACTTCTTTCCAGAGATTCCTGCTAATCTCATAGTATGATCATGACATTGAACAGCAATTTGAAGCCTATCTTTTCCTCCAACACCAAAAACACTACCCAAATCTTTTTTTACTTCTCCTGTTTGAGCCATTTTAATCCACCCCCAGAACCTTTTTAGCTTTTTCTACAGCATCAAAAGCATCTTTTCCCCAAGCATCCGCTCCGATTTCATCAGCAAATTCTTGTGTAGTTGGTACACCCCCCACCATTACTTTAACATTAGTTCTTAAACCTTCTGTTTGAAGTTTTTTTAGGATTTCCTTCATTTCCAGCATTGTGGTTGTCATGTAGCATCCTAATCCTAAAATATCTGGTTTCAATTCTTTTACTTTACTTATAAAAGTTTCAGTAGGAACATCCTCTCCCAAATCTATTACTTCGAATCCACCACTTCTTAGAGTTGCTTTTACCATTATTTTACCTAGATTATGCATATCACCAGCTACAGTACCAATAATTACTTTCCCAGCCTTCCCAATCTCCTCTGCAGATAATTGGGGCTCAACAACCTCCATAGCCATTCGGAATGCCTCAGCACTCATCACAACATCTGGCAGAAAATATTCATTTCGTTTCCATAGTTCTCCAGCTTCTTGAATACCAGGTACAACACCTTCATTCACTATTCGTAAAGATTCAATCTCTTCTTTGAGCGCTTTTTGGGTTAAATCATAGGCCAAATCATCCTCACCTTCGAGTACTGCTTTTTTTATTTCCAATAAAATATCAGATTCATCTATAATTATATCAACTCTTTTTTTATCCACTTCTTAAAATCTAATTCATTTTTAATTAGACATTTAAAACTTACGCTACATCATATTTATAAACTTTTTCACAATTAATCGATTATTTATAGAATATGTCATAAACTATATTATGAGAAGTATTATCAATACTTTCAACCTATTACTGTTAAATTTAAAAAGAAAAAAAATCTTTAGGGTCAATATTCTAAATTGGGATATATTTCCAAGGATCTTGTCTAATTAAATTCCAGGATTTTTCTGCGTAATCGTTTATCATTCTGTGTGTATTAAAATATGTAGCTAAAGTGATTGTATTTTTCATTCTCCATGGCCACTCATCCTGGTCCATCCAGGTAGGAATAATTTCATTAATTATCCTGCAATTTTTGCACAAATATATGCAAAAATCAATATTCCTCCAGCAACAATTATTAGAATCATTCCCAGCCTCATTGTAAAAATTATTTCAATCCCTAGACCGATTTGTTCTAAAGCATATGAAACTACAAATATCATACCATAAAAAAATATTATTTCAGTAATAATATAAGAAAGACCATTTCTTAACCATTTTTTCCTTGCTTTCTTAAGTTCTATATTCCCAGATACAACTCTAATCGCTGATATTATCAAAAATAATGCTCCAAGAATGAAAAAAACCATAAAAGATATTCCTAGCCAATAAAATGTAGTTTGAAGTCCCTCCGCCTCAGGTAAGATTGCTGTATATGACTCTAGTTCATTAACGATTCCCCCTCCAAATGGTAATAAATCACCTTCTATTAACAGCGGGATTGAAGGAATATTTATAGCGATATGCATTATTGGATATAATAGAGAAATTAATAATACTATAGCTGTAA
>JAHLWH010000280.1 GCA_019058015.1 Promethearchaeota archaeon
ATATTCCTTGGATAAATTCACATTTCCATTATCACAAAAATTGAGGCATCTGATGAAAAAATATTCTATAAAACCAAACTGGCCATATAGATTTCGATGGTTTTTAGACCATGCTCATAATCCTTCCACCTTTCAAATATATTCAGCTCCTATTCTCCAATTTTTATTAAGATCATTTAAGACTCTTTTAATTAATCCTATTGGTTATATACTTTCAAAAAGAAATAGAATATTAACTAAAAAATAAGTTGTATTATGAAAAAGTTTAAAATAATTTAAAATCTATATCGATTAATTTTCGCCAAAAAATTTACCAGAACCCGATTTTGGAATATTATCCACAAATTCGACCTCACAAATCTTCTTATAAGCAGAAATCCTTTCAATAACCCAATCCATAATTTCCTGCTCAAACACTTTACCCTTAGACTTGGGTTTTAAAATTATAAAAGCCTTCGGAATTTGACCAACATCAACGTTTCCAGATTTCTCACGGAACTAATAGATCTTACTACACATTTTCGATAAGTGCAGATAATTAATTTTCCATTTCTTATTTATTTGCTAGATTTAAAAATTCAAAATATTATTGAAAAATATTTTTTCCACGTTATTAACTGTATTAAATATTTTCAAATCTTATTTAATAATGAAAAAAATAATTACATATAATTTGTAAATAATTGCAATGGAAAAAATATTTATAAAGTTAGATTGCATCAATATTTTCAACAGAAAGAGATTTAATTTTTAGGAGAATTAAATTTATGAAATTAATTAAGATTAATTTACCAGATTCCTATATCAAGTCATTACAAGAAGCAGTTCTATGCTCTGGTGGTAGTAGGTCAAAACATCTGCGAGTAGCAATCAGAGACCTCATAGTAAATGAAAGAGGATTATTTGAGAAGAGAGAGAATGAAATTAAGGAAAAGAAGATCACCAGGTTTTTTGATTATTGTATTAAGTGCGATAGAAAGCTCGACACCACAGCAAGGAGGAATCATCATTTTCATAAAAATATTGAAGTTTTCGAATTGAGATTTTGTTGTTCTTGCCATAAGCAATTTAAAGATAAAACATTAGACGAATTTCCAGCAGGTTTAATTGATAGCATTCAGAAAAAGGTAAAAGCATATAAAAAATATAGCTTAAGAAATCCACCTCTTTGAGCGGCATCTTTGATTTTTTATCTGATTTCTCTCATTTACTATGTAATTATTTATTAAATTTGTCTTTATAAGTTCTTTTAAATAATGATTATTCGTTCTTGAGGATAATTTTATATTTTCTACTAATTCTGAGAAGGAAATTTTTTATGTTGAAAATAAGTTTATTTATTTAGAAAATTTATTGGAAATATACGAGAAAATGGAATTGTATAGTTAAATTAATTTATATAATTTTATCGTAAAAACATAAAACTGCACATCAATTAATATATTTTTTAGATTTCTATGAAAAATTAAACTTTTTTAAAGATTTAAACTCATATTGTAAAAAAACAAAAATTTTGATACTAGGATCTTATCATCCAGATAATCTTCCAACTGTAGAGCAATTTAAAAGTTTTTTAATCAAAGAAGGTTTTGAAAATACAAAACTAGCTACTGAATTGATAAAAATTCCAGTTGGGATTGAATATGATAAAAAAATGAATAAAATTTTATCACAAATAGAAAACGAGATGAATAATGCTGAATTTAATATTTTTGTTTTTTTCATAAAAGAAAATGAATCTACGGTCCAAGAGTTAAATTGTTTTATTAATAATCCAAATTTTTTAGAAAAACATAAAAAAACTCTAGTTTTATTTCCAAAACGCCAATTCAGTTCTATGGTAAGTGGGTTTATTAGACGAAAAAAGTTATATATTTTTAAATATGAAAATGAATTTGAATTTTATCAATATACATGCTCTTTTATTAGAAGAAATTTAATTTATTAATTTTTTTAAATCAAATTTCTTTAAAGAAATAGGTAAATTTTTATATACCTAGATAAATTTTTATTATATACTTAAAAAAAAAGATGAAATATGAAATTTAATTTTAAAGATTATCTTAATCAAATACCGAATGAGTTTGAATTCGCATTAAAAAGCATAGGAAATAAATTTAGATTGGCATTATCTATATTATTAATAGATCATGGGCCTTTATCATTTTCGAATATTGCTAAGATTACAGGAAAAGAAAAAAGTTTAATTGGTAATCATATAAAAAAGTTAGAATTTGGTGGAATAATACAAAATTTTTTACAAAAGAAAGAAGATACAAATGAATATTCTTTTTATGAAATAACTGAATATGGTAAAAATATAGTTTCTAATTTAATATTAAATTTTAATACTTATTATTCTAAATTAGAGCACAATATAGAGGAACGATCCCAAGAATTGAGACCAATTAAGAGAAAATACATTAATGAAAAATTATAACTTAATAAATGCTTTTAATAAAGGTCCCCTACATGATTTCCGTTAATTAGTAATAATTTATAATTCTTCCTAGATTTCTTTTGGATAATTTTTATTTTGGCAATTATAACATAATTCATTATTTTCACTAACCTGTTTGCACTTAGGACAGGAATGTTCATCAATTAATTTTACATATACTCCGTTATCTAATATTATTTTTCCTTCTTCTTCTCGTACCATTTATTTCGACTTCTCCTGTTTTATAAACTTGTCAAGAGTTGATGTTAGATGATCATCTTTAATTTTCTTCTTTTCTATTTTATTCTCATGGAAATTTAGGTAGTCTATTATCTCTTGTGGAGATTCTACTTCAATTGCACCTTCATTTATCAATTTTAATGGCAATTCTGAGACTTTGCGATTGTAATCAATGGGCTTTAAGGCAAAGATTATTTTTTTTTGTTCTTTTGCAAATCTGACTTCATGACTAGTTCCACTTTTTAAACTTCCTTCAATAATCAGAGATGCTTGGGTTAATCCGCCAATTATCCTATTTCTATTTACTAAATCAAACTTATTCATTTTTTCATTATTATTATATTCGGAGATTAGTGCCCCTTCTCTTATTATCTCTTGAGCAAGTTCAGAATGTTCTTTTGGATAAATGTTCTCAACCCCATGTCCTAATACTGCAATTGTTTTACCTCCACCTTCTAAAGCGCCTAAATGTGCTTCCATATCTATTCCCCTCGCTAGACCACTAACAATGACATATCCCATTTCAGCTAGACTTTTTGCTATAGATCTGGCTTTAGTATGACCGTAAAAAGATGGATTGCGAGTGCCGATAATAGAAATTGATTTTGCCAATTCATTGAAAATTAGGTTTCCCTTTAGGTATAAATAAATTGGTGGATTTTTTATTTTCTTTAATAGGATTGGATAATTTTTATTAAAAAAGGAGATAGGTTTAATATCTTTGTAATAGATATTTTTTACATAATTATCAATCTCTTTTTTAGCCATATCCTTATTATTCTGTTTTTCACGTATTTGATTTAAAACTTTCTCATCTTTTATTATTTTATAATATTCTTCAATAGAAGAATTAAATGCATATTCAAGATCTCCAAAATAATTATAAATTTTCTGAATTTTCTTGATCCCTAATCCCTTAATTCCTTTAAATAAAAATAGATATAAATCAGATCCATCTATTTCCAATTTTTATTCACAATTTTTTCTAATAATCTCATATTAAATGATAATTAACAATCTATTAAATCTTAAGGACTTTAATGGATTAGAGTAAATTCAATCTTAATTATTTAAGATATTATTAATAATTAATTTTATTAAAATCCAATTCCTTGGAATAATGTTTCAAATTAAAATATTATTTCTTTAGCTATTTCTATGATGTATTTTATTACTATATTTATTTGGTTTTCTATTGTGTCTTTCCCTTTGACTGCTTATATTTACAAAAGAAGTTCAAATAATTTAAAAAAAATAAGAACTTAAGAATCTTTAAGATGGCAAAAAAGGTTTTTGAAATGGACCGAATCATAATTTTTATAGATAATAGCAACATTTTCAAGGGTTTTAGGAAGTATAACATCAAGGCAGACTATGAAAAATTGAAAAACATAATAACTAAGGGCCGAAAATTACAGGGCATATTTTTATATGAAGGCGTGGTGTATCCCATGAGTCCAGAGAAAAAGAAGTGGTATGAGGAATTAAGTAATAGAAGTGGATATATGATTAAAGCGAGTTTTAATAAGATAGCGTTTAAAGATGCCATTGAAAAGAAAGTTGATATAAAAATCGCGATTGATATAATCTCTCTTGCGCATGAAAATGCATATGATACGGCGGTATTGGTATCTGGAGATGGGGATTTTTTACCTGTTGTTAAGAAAGTAAAAGAATTGAATAAAAATTTGGAACTATGGGCGTTTAGATATTCTTTAGCAAATGCCTTAAAGGAAAAACTCGAACAGCAGAATATCAATTATCTCGATGGAATCTTGAGTGAAATAAAGATGTAATATGGACAGATTTTCTTAATTTATGTTTTATTGGTATGAAGTTTCTTTTCGAAATTGGATTTCAAGATTTTATTATGAAAAAATTCTGCATTTTCCTATTTCTCCCAGAGCTGATAAACATCACTACCCATTTCTGACGAGAATGGATAATTAATTCTTCATCTTTTATTTATTTGCTAGATTAAAAAATTCAAAATATTATTGAAAAATATTTTTTTCACGTTTACAATATAATATTTTTTCCACGGTTCCAATGAAATTTTAACAAAATCCTGATTCTTAATTCTCTTTTAAAATTTCATTGAATAACACGATATCAGGATTTTTTTCTTATTATCAGGAATCAGGATTTTTTTTCTTATTATACCAATCAATAGGCTCCCATAATTTTGATTTACCTTGTATTAAAAGCTCACCTTTCCCATCCTTCTCTATTATTTTGAAAAGGTCGTTGCATATATCTGGGTTATCATCCGCAATATTTTGGTTCCACTCAGGATCTTTTGACAAATCAAATAATTTTTGATCGGACTTATCGTTAGAAGTGATTAACGCGTAGTGGTCATCTTTATATAAGGAATAAACATGAAATCCACAAGTTATATAATTTCGATTTTCTAAAGATTGATCGCCTTCTTTAAGAAATAGAGAGAGATCTATGCCTTCAAAAACATCTGGTTTTTCTTTACCTAAAAATCCGAATAACGTTGGTAAAATATCGTGGTCATAGACATAGGTTTTTTTAATTCTTTTTGGACCATTTAACCCTCCAGGTGGTTTAATCATAAAAGGGATATCTATAAGTTCGGGATACAAATGCATTGGAATTTTACCTGTAGCATTATGTTCTCCTATGCTATAGCCGTGATCACTTATTAGGATAATTAAAGAATCATCGTATAATTCCAAATTCTTTAATTCTTCAATAAAATAACCAAACCAATTGTCGCACATTGAAACTTCTCCAGCATAGCAGGCTCTCATATATTTCAATTCTCCATTAGTAAGATAATCAATACCGATTCGATAAGCGGGTGTAACAACTTTCTTTCCAGCATAATTCTTATCTACATATAGATCTCGATATTTCTGAGGGGGATCCCAGGGTTCATGTGGATCAAATTCATCAATATGACTAAAAATATTATTGATATTCATTGTATCCTTAACAAATTCTACTGCTTTTTTAAAAGTCTGTGCTGGAAAGTAATCTTCTTCGTTCTTTCTATTTTGAACATTACTAAAGTGAGCTCTTAGCACTTGCTTTTGTAATTTTCTGGCAGCGAAATCTTTTTTGACGGTATATTCTTTTAATTTTTGATTAAGTTTGGAACGCCCTTCCCTAAACCTTACTCTAAATTTATCATTCTCATGACCTCGAATCCAGTTCCATTGATCGAATCCAAGATGAAAATTCATATTAGGTTTGAACTGATGGTAAGTGCTAGTGATAAAAGAAGTAATAAATAGATTTTTTCTCATATATTCTGCTAAATGCATCTGCTGTGGGGGTATGGGATCCCATCCCGGAGTCTTTACAACATCATCATCTCGAAGTTTTGGTTTTTCGTGATTAAAGGGATATGTTCGTATTCCGGTATGTATTGCTCTGCGAACTGGAATTGTTGGTAGTGATTCGGGATATGCTTTATCAAAGACGATCGAATCCTTAGCAAAGTTATCAAAATTAGGATTTTTTATCCATGAATTGTCATAAACTTTCCCCGTATGGTCTTTTCTTAAAGTATCAAAAATTATTAAAAATATTTTCATATTTAAATCAGTTATATTTTATTTTTTAAGTAATATATGTCTTTTTCTCGTCTTTATTCTATTAAATGACGTTATCCCAAAGTTGAAATCTTAATTTATGATATTAATTGAGATGGAAATTTTTAAAATAATAGAAGTTAATATATAACTGAAAAATATAATATTAAGATTAAAAAAAAATAAGGTTTTAAAAACGGAAAAAGAAAATATTAAAGATTTATCTCCAAAAAAGCATTCAAAGAAGATTTTAGCGTCATTCCAACTTGGTGGTCTTTTGGGTTTAATGACAAGCCAAGCAATTACCCAGCAGATGCAATTTTATTATCAAACAGTGGTTCAAATAGAAGTCGGGCTCTTTACTATTGCGATTATTTTGTTTACGATATTTAATATGTTTAATGACCCAATTTTAGGATATTTATGTGATAAATCTACACGTTTTACGAAACGTTGGGGTAAGCGATTTCCATTCATTATCATGGGTGCAGTTCCGTGGAGTTTAACAATCATATTTATCTTTGCAGCACCAAATGTGGCTCAAGTGGGCCAAATCGGGGCATTCTTGTGGTTGTTATTTTTTTATTGTCTTTACGATGGATTTTTCTCTCTTTACGATATTAATCGTGTAGCACTTTTTCCGGATAAATTTCGAGAAGATAAGGAGCGTAAATTAGCCGGATTTTTCCAAGCTATTCTTGAAACCATAGGGATTTTACTTGGAATTTTAATACCTGTTATAACTGTAGAAATTTTAGGGGGAACAATTGGTTGGTTAGTCCAAGGAATATTAGTGACAGTTATTTGTATAATTTCAGTAGTATTAATGATTCCGGGTGTTTCTGAGGACCAAGAATTAAGAGAACGGCGTGCCCATATAGATGGAGAAGAAACAGTGCCTTTTTTTAAGGGAATGAAATTTGCATTGAAAGATAAGAATTTTATTGGGTATATCTGTCTTTGGGTCGCTTATTCTACATCTATGGGAATTTTAATTGCCTCTATGCCTTTTTTTGTAGATGATATACTTGGATTACCAAAAATTGGCGAAATTATTTTAATAGGGTATATTATTGCGGTTCCACTGACCGCTCCATTATGGTATAAGCTTTCTTTTAAGATAGGAATTAAGAAAGTAGCTTTAATTGGGAGTATAATCTTAGCTTCTATGGGATTACCGTTATTATTTGTTCCCAGCGGGTTTACCGGCTTAATATGGTCATTCATTGTAATCTTTTTAGCGGGGTTAGTCGACGGGGCTATAATAAGTATGACCTTACCAGTTTTTTCAAGCATAATTGATTCAGCAACTATAAGGAAAAGAAAACGTCAGGAGGGACTATATAATGGGATTTTTGTTTTCTTCTCACGTGTGGGGATTACTGTTCGAGTTGTCATCTTTTGGATAGTACAAACATTCAGTGGATATGATCCAGTAGGGGATAATACCCTTGTTGAACTTTTAGGGCTTCGCATTCAAATGTCATTAATTCCAATGTTAATCATGTTCACAGGAGCATTTATCTTTTGGAAGTTGTATAAAATTACAAAGAAAGAATTGGAAGCCAATACTACGAGATTGAAAGAACTTGGTCTATAACAATTTCTCATTTTGCGAAGTTGTTGACGATTCGGGAGTTTTTTTCGTCTTTTCGGTTCTCGCATAGTAATTATTAATCATTAATTGCATTTTAAGGAAACAAAAAAGGTTTTTGAAATAGAACGAATCATAATCTTTATAGATAATAGCAACATTTTCAAGGGCTTTAGGAAGTTATTTCGATGGAATCTATAATAACTTTTTTTTTAAAAATAATATTTACATTTCTACAATAAATAGGTATTATGATACCAATCCTCAATATTTTCAAAACGCCTTGATTTAAAATCTAAAAGTAAGTCACCTTTAGCATCTTCTTCAATCTTTTTAAATACTTCATTGCAAATATCCTGATTATTTTCTGCAATGTTTTCATTCCATTCAGGATCTTTTGAGAGGTCAAATAATTTTTGCCAAGATTTATCGTTGGCTGTAATTAGAGCATAATGATCGTCCTTAAATAAAGTCCAATAACTCATTCCACAAGTAATATAATCACGTTTTTCTAATAATCGATCTTCTCCTTCTGCAAATATTGAAAGATCCATTCCATCGAATGCACTTAGTTTTTCTTCTCCAATAAATCCGAAAAGTGTTGGCAGTATATCATGAACATAAACATAAGAACTTCTAATTCTCTTAGGACCATTTATTCCGCCAGGTGGTTTAATTATAAAGGGTATATCTACCAGTTCAGGGTACATAAATGTTGGGATTTTACCTATAGCACCATGCTCTCCTAAACTGTGTCCATGGTCACTGATAAGAATTATCAATGAATCTTCATATAATTCCATCTTTTTTAAGTTATCAATAAAATACCCAAACCAATTGTCACATAAGGAAACCTCTCCAGCATAGCACGCTCTCATACATTTTAATTCATCTTCGGAAAAACATTTCAAGCTTTCTCCGTAAATTGGTTGAATGATTTTATTTCTGGTATAATTTTTATCAATATAAAGATCTAAATATTTCTTGGGCGGATCCCACGGTTCATGTGGATCAAATTCATCGATGATAAAAAACAGGTCACTAAATTTCTTATGATTCTCAACAGACTCTAAAGCTTTCTTAAAAGTTAATGCTGGAAAATAATCCTCCTCCGTTTTTCGTTCTTGAACATTCGCAAAATACTTCTTTAAAAGTAATTTTTGGGAATATATAGCCTCTTTATTTTCTTCAGTTTTAGCAACAATATGCTTTCTAATAAATCGATTATTCTCTTTTCGTTTTCCCGTCATTCTTGCCCTGTATTTATCATATTCATGCCCTCGTATCAAATGCCACTCGTCAAAGCCTAGGTGAAAATTCATATTTGGTTTAAACTGATGATATGTGCTGGTAATAAAGAAAGTTATGTATGCATTTTTTTTCATATATTCTCCTATTTGTGTTTGATGAGGTGGAATTGGAGTCCAGCCAGGAGCTTCAACAAAGTCGTCTGATCGAAGTTTTGGTTTTTTATGGTTAAAAGGAAAGGTGCGAATCCCCGTATGAATAGCCCGACGCACAGGAATAGTGGGTAATGATTCAGGATAGGCTTTATCAAATACAATGGAATCTTTAGCAAAGGCATCGAAATTAGGGGTTTTTATCCAATTGTTGCCATATGTTTCACCAGTATGATCCTTTCTTAATGTATCAAAAATAATTACAAAAATTTTCATATGAAAAAATCAATTTTAAAATATTTAAATCTAAAGTTTAACCTTTTTTTACTAAAGTTATTTTTTAATAATATCAAACATTAAAATTTAAAAGTAAATAAATTAAAAAATATACTTTCGCTAATTTAAAGAGAAAAAAATAGATGCTTTAGCGATGAAAAAGGCTAAAAAAATAATTAATAATCCTAGAAATGTTGTACCAGAACTCCTTGAGGGACTAGTCAAAGCCTCTCACGGAAAAATAAAGAAGCTGGAAGGGATCAGTGCTCTAGTTAAGACACAATTATCGGAAGGTAAGGTAGGTCTTTTAATTGGCGGAGGAAGTGGTCATGAACCTCTTTTTCCCGGATTTATTGGAGAAAATATGGCCGATGGTGCGGCTTGCGGACATATTTTTGCAGCTCCTACACCAGATGTAATATTTGAAGTCACTAAGGTACTAGATAAGGGGAAAGGTGTTTTATATCTTTATGGAAACTACGCTGGCGATAATCTCAATTTTGATATTGCAGCAGAGATGGCACAAGATAACGGTATAGATGTAAAAACTGTACGTGTTTGGGATGACGTAGCTTCAGCCCCGTTTGATAAAATAAAAGACCGAAGAGGTATAGCCGGAGATCTTTTTGTAATCAAGATCGCAGGTGCAGTATCGGTAGAAAAAGATAATCTTGAAGAAGTTTTCCGGGTTACCACTAAAGCTCGCGATAATATTCGTTCTATGGGCGTTTCAGTAGCAGCTGGTTCTATTCCCGAGACTGGAGAACCTACATTTGAACTTCCTGACGATGAGATAGAAATAGGTATGGGACTCCATGGAGAACCTGGAGTATCAAGAGAAAAAATGATTGCTGCAAATCCTCTGGTAGACAAAATGATAGAAAAGATCATCATTGATCTCCCATTCAAGCAAGATGATGAAGTTTGCCTTTTGATCAATGATCTTGGGTCTACCACTATGATGGAATTATTAATTGTAAATAGAAGGGTTTTTCAAATCCTTCAAAATAAGAAAATTAAGGTTTATGATACCGTCATAGGGAGTTTTTGTACATGCCAAGAGATGGCAGGATTTTCAATCACTTTGATGAAATTAGATGATGAGCTCACACAATATTACAATTATCCAGCTAATTCTATAGGATTTAAAAAATTGTGATGTTATGAAAATTTCTCAACTAAAACTAGAAGAGTTAAGGGATATGTTTATCTACGTATCTAAAAAAATGATAGAAAGCAAGTCTCTTTTAACTCAGGCAGATAAAGCTGTAGGAGATGGTGATCATGGTGTTAATATGGCAAGGGGCTTTGAAACAGTTAGACAGAAACTGGAGGGACATTCTTTCACCACAATTAAAGAATTAGTTAATACAATTGGAACAACATTAATGGTTTCAGTAGGCGGTGCATCTGGAGCTATATTCGGAACATTTTTCACAGGTGCTGCAAAAGATCTCAAAGAAGAACAACATAATTTTAATATGAACACGTTTTCACAAATGCTTTTTAATGGATTAAAGGCAGTAAAACAAAGAGGTAAAGCCAATCCTGGTGATAAGACTATGGTAGACGCTCTTGAACCAGCGACATTAAAAGCAAGAGAAATGACTTCTTTTCCACTTAGTAGGGCCCTCATAGATGTGACCGAAGAGGCTAGAAAAGGTGTAGAAAAAACAAAAAATATGATAGCAAAAGTTGGGAAGGCAAAAAGCTTAGGAAAAAGGACAATAGGATATCCTGATCCTGGTGCTATTTCTACTTATCTGATCTTGAAATATATGATGGAATTTATCAGCCAGAAAATTCCAAACTAGTTAAAGATCGGATAATTTATATTTCTTATTTTAGTAAATCATATCGAGAACCTATAATAAGTGATGATAATATGTCTTTTTTGTTTAATTTATCTTAGTAACTAATATAATGGTATATTTTGCTCCTTTATTAAGCTAAAAAAAGTTATTTGATACAATAAAATCGAGAATCAATCCATAAGATTGATTTAATATTTAATAAAAAATAGTAATTTAGTAACTCAAGAATTTAAAAAATTAATTCAAAAGTGCAAATTTCGAATTTCCCAATATTAAATGTAAGTACACCCAATTCTTTATTCCAATCAAATTCATAATCAATTTCTCTTTCTAATAGATCTATAGCTTTTATTTCTGATATTTCTCTTGATAATTCGGGATTGAATTTTATTTTAGCTGAAGAAAAAACCCCAGAACCCTCAAAAACCCTAATGATAATTGTTCCAGTTTTATCCCATTCATTTAGCTTTAATGTACCTAAAAAAATGTTAGGTGTTATAATTTCTAATAAAGGTTTGCCTGATTTAACTATTCCTTTTTGATTTTCTTGAATATTTTTTGTTGGAATTACGATAATGGACATATTAAATTCTTCCGCCTTTCTTTTAACAATTACATTAGGAGTTCCATCAGTTTTTTTTAATGCTCCTCCATTATGTGGCAATAAGGAATATCTGCATTTAAATGGTCCAAGTCCGCTATATTCTGGAATTTTATGACCAAATTTTCTTTCATTTTCAATGCGTTCTAAATTTACCCATGCTTCTGGTGCTGAAACCGGATATCGGCAAACTCGAAGCATTGTTAGTCTCATATCATCACCTTTTACATCAAAAGCATATTTACCTTCATTAATGATCGCTAAACCCCATTTTTTATCAGGTGTGCTTAAATTAAAATAATTATGACAGATCTTTTCATAACGAGCTATATCACAAGGAACATTTGGATTAGTTTTGAATTCGATTGCACAATAAGAAGCATCGGCCGTAGTTATCTCGGCATTTGTTGCAGTGCTGTACATTACTTTCAACATAATATTTTTTTGTTTCCAATCAGTAAGATATTCAAGGAATACTTCTTTGCACTCTTTAAACAATGTAATCTTTTGTACAACAAGGCTTACCCCCAAAATTCTTGTAATCTCTAAAGTAGCAAAAACAGGTCCGACTTCGGTAACTTTTATCTTCACATCTTTATCATTCGGAAGTTCTATTGGATGTTTCCAATATTGAGGAGTTAAATTCCAAGCATGAAATCCCACGGGTACATTATCAAGAAAGCCAAATGTCAAATTAGAGGAATTTCCCTTTAATAAATTACATCCACCATTAATATCTTCAGCAGTTAATTCAAGTATTGCACCTGTATTAGGATCAAGTTTAATTGAGATTTTATCGTTTGATAGGGAATTCTCTGTAATTTTTAGGTTGATTTTTTCTTTAATTTCTTCTCTCTCTGAGTCAGTTAGAATTGTTATTTTTGCAGGTGTGCAACTCAATGATTCCAGTTTAATTACAACCCACCATCCTGCTTGCATTCGATCCATTGTATTTTTGGATTCTTCAGCTATTGGTTGACAGATATATACATCGTTATCGCCCTTTAATAATTCAAGCTTAGCATAATTGGGTTTGCCATTACTATTTAACTTTGGGCTGTTTTTAAAAATAGTAATCGGAATAAAGGCTCTTGATTTTCGCTCCCAAGATACTGGATTAAATAGATAAATTTCAACGAAATTTTGGAAATCTCCGTTATTTTTTTCTCCTGCCAAAGCAGTTCCGATATCATTAATAACCTTTTCAATCATTACATCTTGTTTAATCCAGTCATCCCAGACTTCATCATATACCTCAGGAATAGAACTGCCGGGTAGAACATCATGAAATTGATTTTTGAGCGTGATCTTCCACAAAAATTCTATGTTATTCATGGGATATTGATATTTTGGATTCGTTAAGGATGTTAAAATAGCAAGGATTTCTAAAGAAATAAGGGAATTTTCATATTTGCGATTATGTCTTTTTATTTCCGCATGATTTGAGAAACAACCCCTATGAGTTTCTAAATAGAGCTCATCATTCCAAACAGGAAATCGATCAGAATAGTTCTCAAGTTCTTTATAAAAATGGTCAACTCGACTCCACGTGAACATATTAAG
>JAHLWH010000281.1 GCA_019058015.1 Promethearchaeota archaeon
AAATAATATTTATCAAAAAAATATTCAATATTAGGCATAATCAATAATTTTGGCTGGAATTCTTCAAATTCTTCAATATATCTAATTATTTTTGAAATAATTACAAAGATTTGGTATTGTTATTAAAATGCAATATAGGGGATAAAGCCACCGCAGAATTGATATTCGGAGAGGAATACCTTTCAGTCAAGATTATTTCGGAAAAATATAATTCCGTTATTGAGAGAACATTGGAAGCAATTGAAAAGATACATAACACTTAAAGTGTTCTAGATCATAAAAGAATTTAAACTAGATAATTATATTTTTTATAAATATAAAGTATTATGTCTTTTTCTAATAAAAGAATCACTTTAATAAAGAGAAAAAAATTTTATTCTTCAAAATATCCAAGTAACTTTAAGTTTTTGTATTCGTGTTGAAGAAAATTTCTAATAGCAAGCCTTACGCCTTCTGATCTACTTGGTATCATTCCAAGTTTTTGAAGCTTTAAAAGATTTTTATCATAAATATCAGGTATATTAATAGTTATGTTGCGCATGTGTCTTTTCTTAATCTTTTTGTCATCCATTTTTTATGAGACCTAAGTATTTCTTATTTGTTCAATTAAATGTTTATATTAAATAAAACCAATTTATATAATTAAATATTAAATTAAATCCTCAATTAAATGCAATTGACCCTTAAATATATTATATTTGTATTAATCCTTGTATAAAATTTATGTTGGATTAATAATGATATATAAAACAAACTTATATTTAAATCTATTCTCAATTTAGAAAGGAAATAATAGATTTTCGCTTTAAACATAATTATTTCATGATTTTAAAAATTTTATGTGCCAAAAATGAGTAATCCATTTATTTCCTTTAAGTTTAGTTTTTTCGTTTATTTTTTTCAATATATCTCCCTCGAGATTCGACAGTTTCAATTCGATCAATAATTTCATCTGATTTATTTCCATATTCTAATTTGTAGCCATTTATTAAACTCTCAAAACATTCTTCGAAGTATTGCCCGTGTGTGCTTAATAAAACCCTTTTAATTAGATGTAAATCCACGCTTTTATCTTCAATTTTTATAGATTTCATCGAAAGTCCAAAATCAACAAAAAAAATTTTTTCATTTTTGGTAATAATTATATTAGATGTTGTTAGATCTCCATGGATAAAATCATTTTTATGCATAAATGCAATATATCTCCCAATTTGCTCAAAATACCATTTTCTCTTAGATTTATCGATTTTTCCTATAAGATCTTTAAATTTTTGACCTTTAATATACTTCATAATAAGCCAATTATTATTAAGATCCACTTCAAATACTTGAGGGACCGGAACATTACATTTCTTTATAGAAATAAGCATTTTCGCCTCTAAAATTGTTCGAGTTCTCCTTAATTTTTTATCTAATTCTTCTATCCGATACTTTTTAGGTCTACGATGTTTCACCAAAACTTCCTTATCAAACCACTTACCTTTATAAAGGGTCGCTTCTGCACCTTTATATATAATTCGACCAAGATCGATTACTGGATTATAATTCATATTTAACTCCTCCAAGGTATTTCTACATTCTCCATTCTCCATTTAGGATTGATCGTAGTATCTTCAATATCATCTGCTCCAACTTCTTTATATTTTAATATACCAGTCCAACCAATCATAGCACCATTATCTCCCGTATATTTCAAGGGTACAACTTTATATTTAGCATTGTGCTCATTGCTTATATACGCAATCATCTCTTGTAATCTCTTATTTGCTGCAACCCCACCAGTCAATAAAACCTCTGTTTTGTTAGTATGCGCCAATGCTCTTTCAGTTACCTCCGTGAGCATTGCAAAGGCAGTTTCCTGCAAGGAGTAAGCAATATCATCTAAATTATATCTCCTATTATAATCCCTGGATTTTAGCAGATTTTTTGCAGCTGTATATAATCCTGAAAAAGATAAATCCATACCTTTTACAACATATGGCAATGGAATATATTTCTTAGACTTTTTTGCAAGGCTCTCAATCTTAGGGCCACCTGGATGTTGTAATCCTGCATCTCGGGCAAATGCATCAATAAAATTACCTACAGCAATATCTAATGTTTCTCCAAATATTTGATATCTCTCTGATTCGAATGCACTAATAATAGTATTCCCCCCAGATACATATAAGGTTAATGGATCTTTTACCCCACATTTGAGTCTTCCGATTTCTATATGCCCAATACAATGATTAACCCCAACTAGAGGGATTTTTAACTTTTGACTCAGAAATCGAACGATAAGAGCACCTACTCTTAAAACAGGTCCAAGACCAGGTCCTTGACTAAATGCAATTAAATTAATATCCTTTATTGAAAGATTTGCTTGCGTCATTGCCATTGTAATAGTTCTATCAAAACACTCAAGATGATGCTCTCTAACCTTTCGAGGATGTAAACCACCAGTTTCTGGAATATACGTATCGTTTATAATACTAATTACATTTCCATCAAAGTCTAAAATACTGACACCGAATGTATGAGCTGTACATTCGATTCCTAAACAAATTTTCCTTTTTAATTTCACCAAAAAATCACAAAAAAAGTAAAAATAAAATCAAAAAAAATCTACGCTGCTTTCTTTCTTTGGCGTGGGGCGCGCCTTCCTCCTCTAGCAGGAATAACTGTAACCCCTTTTTTTCCCTTTCTTTTGAAAATGGTATAACCACATTTTCCACAATGAAATCTATCATAATGATTGGCAAGGAAAAAGCCAGGTCCACACTTTGGACATGTACGATGTGTATGGCGTAATTCAGAGCCATTAATTTCATAAAATTTTGACATAATTTCTCACAATCTTTTAAAATATATAATTTACTCTTTTTTCTTTACTGATGTTGAATCAAAATAAATGTTTATATGGCTCACTTTTTTTTTTTGCAGAATAAATAGCTTTTCTTTTCTCCTTTTCAATATTTCTAACCCTAATATGAAATGGCTCAAAAAATTTTAAAGTCTCTATATCCTCATAAATATGAGCAAGCCCTGATATTGAAGACGTCCCAAAATGAGTTTTAATATTCCTAATAATCGTTAAATCTTCATCTGCAGTTTTTTGAGCCGCGATCTCCTTTTTGATATCTATACGGTTTGGACTTCCTTTTCCTTTATTATCTAATTTGAATTTTAATTCAAGTCGATTGACAAGCTCATTTTTCTTTTCTTCAATTATTTCAATACCGAGAACCATAGCTAAAATCTAAATCTTTTTATCTACTCTATTAATATTAGTTAAAATAAAGATAAAATAAAACTTTTTTGGTCTATGAAATATATTTATAAAAAATATCTAAAGAAGTTGATAATTTTTATCATTTGTGAAATCATCATCTTTATATTACTTTTTATCTTTTTCTTGAATATTAAAAATATATTAACTGGAGGATGGATGCTTCTATTTATCCTTGGTATCCTGATTCCTTATTTAATTGTAATTGAAATAACCATAAAATATGTATTTCGCATATACCGATGGAAGAAACAAGAATTAGAGTCTTTAATTCGGGAAGAATTAAACCTCTCTTAATATTTTTCCATTAACTTAATAAGCTCAGTTACTATTCTCTGAATTTGTCCAGTCACCTCAACCATAACTAAACCTTCAGAAATAGGTTTTTCGGAATTTGTAACAGGAGGTTGTCCATAAAAAACATAGGATTTAATACCTTCTAAAAGTGAAAATCCGGAAATTAATGGGATTACTAATAAATCCTCTTCTCCTTCAACAATTTTTACTAATACTTTTCTATTATTTTCGATTAACTCCTTTAATTTTGGCCACATATCCTTAGATATTGTCCCCGTGGGATTTTTTAATTTAATTATTTGCTCAAAAAATTCCTTGAAAGAAATATCAATCCTCTGTCTTTTTGTCTTTTCATCAATAATACAAATTTTTATCATATCCCTCAAATAAAGATTTTCCAAAAAATCTTTAGTAACAATATCCCCCACGCAATAAACTCTATAATCCACACCCTTATTTATTTTTCTTTCTTTCTTAAAAAAAGAAATAACCTCTCCAATTGTATCTTCCCTCTTACCTGAAATTAATCTACCTAAGGGTTTTGTGAACTTTTTTCTCTGAGTTATAGGGAGCCGAAGATCTTTCATCATTATAAGTATGACTTTAATTAAAATAAATCTTTAAGAAAAATGAGGAATGAGAAACCAAATTCGTAAAATCTTCAAGGGATTACCAAAAAGTATAATTGAGTGCGGGAGGGGCACTATCCCTATCTCACGCGAAGGGCATATTTCCCTTTAACGTAAATATTCATATAACGAGCAATTTTTGAATTAGGAGGGTCCAAAATAATCACTTCACCTGAAAAATCATCACTAAGTGTGTGAGTTTTACATTTTGGACACATTGATTTATCTTTTTTGGTAATTAAATGGCAATTTTTACACGCCTTTTCATCAGATACCATTTTTCATCAATCACCTTAGTTTTTAATATGTCTAATATAAAATTATCAATTTATTTCTTTTTTTTTTTTCTTTTTTCTGGTTTCTTCTCAATCTTCTCCGCCTCTTCTTCGGGAGCTTCCGTCTCCTCCGCCTCTTTATAATATTCCTCTAGATCTCGCTCAATCCAATCACTTTTACCCAAAAATGGTTGTCTCATAGTCAACCCCAGCTTAGCCATGCGACCACCACCTAAAGAAACAGCTATTATACGTGCGCGCACTATATCATTTACCTCTAAGATCTTTCCGGTTTCTTTTCCTAAAAATCTATAAGCACTTTCTTCATATACAATATAATCATCACATATCTGACTTACATGCACAAGCGCATCTAAAGGGCCAAGTCGAATAAATGCACCAAAATCCACAATCTCAACACAACTACCTTGCACGACCTCCGAGATGGTCGGCTTAAATGTTAAAATTCTAAAACTTACCTTATGAAATGTATTAGCTGAACTAGGGATTATCATTCCTAACCCAACATCTAACACATCAACAATTGCAATGATAAAACCAAATTCTTTGGTAACCGTGCCTTCATAATCATCGCTGAGAATGATTCTTGCTGAAGTCTTTTTATCCTGCGAGTAAAGAAATGGAGGAATCTCAAGCGTCGATTCAAGAGTTATAAGCTTAAACATGTTTTTATTTTCTCTTATTTTAATTGAATAAAGAAGACTAAAATAAATATTTTATTATAATAGAGTAATCATACATACAAAATAATCATTTTATAAAATAATTACTTATAAGATTGCAATGTAAAACTTAATCCCCACACCTACTATAACACATCTAAATTTTGTTATTAGTTTAATAACAAAAAAATATATTTTTAAAACAATAAAATAATAATATATTAAAAGAATACTCATTAATACTCTTAATTTCTATATTTATCAAAAAAAATCAAGATTGAAATATGGATAATATTGAAACTTTAGATTCTATTCTGCGACAACTGTTATCGTCAATTCCTGAGATTAAAGCTGCAGCAATCGTTAGTGCAGAGGGACTTCCAATCGCTTCGGCTTTAGAAGTGGGAATTGATGAAACAAGAATTGCTGCAATGACTGCTGCAATTATATCCCTTGGAGAAAGAGCTGCCATGGAGCTCAATAAGGGTATTCTGGAGCATATTCTTGTCAGAGGTACAAATGGTATCCTCCTCGTAATGTATTGTGGAGAAAATGCCGTTCTAACGGTCTCAACAACGACGGAGGTGAAGCTTGGTTTAATTATGTTGGATTGTAAGCGTTCTGCTGCCAAGATTGCCCAATTAATTTAAATTTTTCTTAAAAAATCTAATTATTATATAAACTAATTTCCTTCTCCTTGTATTTTTATAATATACCTACTTCTTTTAGTTTTGAATAATTTTTTCTTGACCATATAGTATTAACATAAAAGTTAGATTTTAGAGAAAACAAATAAAAATTAATAATTTTATAATATGCTTATAGAAAGGTAAAAATTTAAAGAATTTTGCACGAACTAAATGATTTCATTCTCGGTTTATTCTTTGCAGATGAGAATAATATAATTTATGAAAAAATCAAATTCTCTAAAGAACTTACTGAGTTAAAAAAACAAGAGTTAATGGTACTTCCATTAAAAATTTTTGGACCAGTTTTTTTAACTAAGGCATATTCAAGATCTTTTAATTGGATAATTAAATTTATAGAATCCACACTATCTTTTAAAACACAAGATACTGAAGACACTTCGATTATTCAATCAATGTTTAACCTTAACTCCTCAATTATTACGGATGAAGGGGTTACAAATCTTTTTGCAATTATTGCTTCTCCCTATACTGAAGATATTAATTTTATTTACAAAAAAATGATAGCTTACATTCATCCTAGTTTGCTTCAAGTAAGATCTATGTATCGACAAGTAGTAGATTCAGAAATTAAAGTTCAAAAATTTTTAGATGAAGAGTTAGAGCGTGGTATTAATTTAATTGAATATTCTCTTGGTTCCACAAGAAAAATATATTGGAAAGTGCAATTAAAGTATTATTGTGTTGGTGTTATAGAGAGAAAGACATCTCGAGATCTAAGTGTAAAAGAATTGAGCATTTATACATTTGATAAAGATGATCCATTGAGAAGGAAACATTTAGAAGATATCCCATCCTATTATGTTATGGCCATTTTAACAGGATACTATGAGAAGATGACGAACATTGCACTGGATATTTTTGAGATGGTAAATGTGAATTCCAGCATAAGACAAATCGAAATAGGGTCAAAAGAAAAAAAAGTGCTATATTTAGAAGAAAATTCTGAAGCAAATGAGATTAAAAAGAGTTATGGCGTGATTTTAATTCCAATGGAAGAAGAATCCGAACATGTGAAAAATAAACCCTTTTATAAGAAGAATTTAAGAAAAATGTTGGATGGACATATTTCTTTTGAAAATTTTATCAAAATTATTAATCCTCATTTTACATTAGAAAAATGGGCGGCGGTCTCAAATGAAGAACTTGAAAAAATTCAAGAAATTCTTGATAAGAAAGATTAAGGGAGGCTAAAAGATGGACAAACTAGAAGATTTTTATAAAATTGACAGAAAAAAATTTTTGGATAATTATCGGATAACTAAAAATATATTAAAGAGTACAGAAAAAAATGAAATTCAAATAATAGCTCAATGGTTAGTTGATAATCAATCAATAGGATCTTCTCAAGAAAGTAATGCAGAGATAATTAGCTATTATAGTAAATATTTAAAGAAAGATAAAACTCTTTTAGATTTTGCTCTCGAATGGATTAGAGCGCAAAAGATTAGGAGTGGATATATATTACATTTAATTAAAACGCATTTTCCTAGTAGTAACTCAAATCTTATAATTGACTATTTTATTTCTTCCTTCTTTCTCAAGTATTATGAAATTTTAAGGGATTTATTTAAAGATACGATTCAAGAATATGAACTCAGCGCACTTTTAGAAATCTTATTTGCTTCGGAAAGAGAGCAAAATTTCATTTTTGAAAATCACATGGAAAAGTACAAAAACAACCCACAATGTCCTACACTTTTTAAAGGTTCAGAAAGAATTGATACGAGTATTCTTACGCTACGATCTGGGCTTGCAGACATAATCAAAAGAGATTATGAACCGATAGTCCAAATTCCTCCTTGAAAAATTACGTATTCTGTTAAGAACTTAAGATAAGTAACTATAAAAACCATTTATCTTTATAGGAAAATAAAATTCGGGATTATCTATAGGCTAGTTTAAATTCTCCACTGCCCTTGCTCATATACTACTTTGCCATCCGCAATTATTTTTGAACCAGGTAATTTCATGTCCTTTATAAAGTCTAAATGTATAGCACACATGTTTTTAGCGCCTGTTTCTTTTAAACCCATTCCTATGGCGCAGTGAATCGTTCCTCCTAATTTCTCATCGAAAAGAATTGATTTAGTGAATCTGGTTATCCCATAATTCGTTCCAACGGCAAATTCCCCTAACCTATCCGCGTTTGGAATTTTAAGCAATTCTAATAATAAAGATTCGCCTTTTTCAGCTGTAGCCTTTTTTACGACTCCATCCTTGAATTCTAGGAAGATATTTTCGATTTCATTTCCTAAATAAATCGCAGGATATGTGAATCTTATCTTTCCATTCACTGAATCTTCAACTGGTGAGGAACAAACTTCTCCGTCAGGTAGATTTTGTAATCCACAACAATTTATCCATTTCCTTCCTTTAAATGACAGTGCTAAATCCGTATCTTCACCGAGTACATGGATATTGTCTATTTTATTAAGATAGTCAACAAATTTATTTTGTTCTACCTCAATTTTACGCCATTCTTCGATTGGATCATCCTTATCTAATAGCAATGCTTTCTCTACAAATTCTGTATATGAAAACAAATCCATACTGGCTTCTTGGGCCAAAGCGTGGCAAGGAAAAGGAATAACTACCCATGCTAATTCTCCTTTAACAAACCTGTCCTGAAAAATATCGCTTAATTTTTTTCGTTCTGGCGCTCCTTTATATGTTGCAATAATTTTGGGGTCGATTTCGGACAATCTCCGTGTATTATAATCAGCATGGATCCGAATAAATCCATCAAACTCTTTATACATCTGTTTATAGAGATTATCTACAAATAAAAGTTGTTCTTTGGATGCATATTTTAAAAAGATCTCTTGAACTCCTTCAATTTTAACATTGAGCCAAGGATATCCCCCTGCTTCTACAATTTCTTTACATAAGGCTTGGTATAACTCTTTTGCGAAATCAGGACCTGCAATTCTTATTCTCTGACCTTTCTTTACCTTAAGTGAGTAATTTACAGCCAGCTTGGCTAATTTTTCAAATAAAGGATTTATCATTATTAAGTCAATCATCCTTTCTTTTTAAAATTTTGAGATAATTTTGATAGAAAAAAATAGAGTAAAAAAAAATTTACTAATCTATGAAGAAGGAAAGTGGATGATTTAAGTAAGAGATATAAGAGTTATTCCATAAAAACCGAATATTTTTGGACAAAATATTTTTTTACAAGATAGTTAGTTGGTTTAAAAGGATTAATATATCCTTTAAAATTTTTCAGTTCTTTCTCAAATTTTTGTTCAAATTCTTTTGAAAAATCATCGAGTTTTTTTAGTAAAATTGGTAAATCCATGCTTGAGATTAAAGCGGCGATATGATATTTTCCGTAGGAAAAAAACAAGTTTATTCCTTCTTTTTCAATTTTTCTAAGATGTTTTTTACTCTTTGTTATTTCAGAGATCATAATGATTACTCCAGTAAGACCGCCTGAAATCAGATCTTCATCCATTTGAAATTGTTCGATTGTTATTTTGGATTTATCATCTTTTTCTAAGTTATGAAAATAAAGACAAATGCCATCATAATTGAATATATAAAGATTTTTAATAGTGGAAGCCCATTGAAGTTCTTTAGAGACTAAGATTTCTTTCATTCCCATCATCCAAACGAGAAGAATAACTAGAAGAAATGAGTTTATTCGATCAGGGAAATCGGGTATTATCAGATTCAAATCGGGGTTGGCGTTATATAATCCATTTATCCATTTACTAAAAACATATCCAATGACAATGCCAATGAACATTAAAGATATTAAAAGTCCATTAATTCGCCCTCTATATTTTAATTTCCCTCTTTCTGTTGAAAAATCTCCGGACACTGTAAAAATGGCGAGTAAAATTGGTGTAATTGAGAAGCCATAATGTATTGAGAGATAGATTTTTTTTGGTATGCCATATATTACTTCTGTTTCAACAAATGAACCATAGGATATAAGGAAAAATGAAAGAACTAAAATTCCCAAGACAATTGCATATTTTCGACCAATGTTATCTAAAAACCAGCCTGCCGCCAGTAAATAAAAAAAAGAAGCGATTGCGAATGTAATAATATCCAAGTCAAAACCATAACGTGCGAGTAAATCACCTAAAATAAAACTTAATACTGTGAAACTGGAAGAGTATCTGAAGAAATGTTTCTCAAAAATAATTTTCATATATTTTTCTTCAGATATGAGTCTTTCTTCAGTTTCTATGTACTTATAAGATCTTGAATACCAAGTAATAATAATTAAAAGAACGGCTTCTACAATGAAAAGATAGGGATAAAGGAACTCAAAAAATACAAAAGCAATTCCAATCAAACCTAAAATGGAACAGGATATTATCAGGAAAGCCGTTATTCTTCCTCTATTAAGGATATTGGTTTCATGAATTAATGTTGTAAACCATAATACGACCAGTTGTGGTAATGTGAGTAGTATAATAAATAAACCAATATAATCAAAAATGGTTCCAGTAAAATTAGTAAATAACAGTCCTATTACGCAAATCAGTAGGGTTATATTATAGATCCTTGTTTTATTCTTTATTTTATCAACAAGAAAACCAGAAGCAAAAAAACTGAGAGAAACCACAATCAATAGAGTAATTCTCTCAAGATCTAAAGCAAACCCCTCTCCAGTTAACACAACATATTTGAATAGAAGAACTTCGGTGATTATAATAATTGCTAAAAGAGAGAGTAATAAATAAAAAAAAGAAATCTTTGGCAAATTTATATCTCTTATAAATGTTTTTCTTATCCAGGTCTTGATGGAATCTTTATTCATTATTCTCTTTTTAAATTAATTTGGTCTATTATCTTTTTAGGGTTTTAATTATTTAATGTTTTAGTCAAAAAAATGATTATTTCAAGAGTAATTTTTAGAGAAGTTTTAACTTTTAGGTAAATTATTTTTACTTTTTTCGATTTTAATTAGTAAATTTCCTGCAAGTCGATGACTTATCAGTTGTAAGAAAGATAATAACCACCACCAACGAGGTACAAACACTTCTCTTTTGTATTTACGTGATGCCTTTAGAACAAGTTTTGCTATGTCTCTAGTTTCAACATATTTGTATAAATGACCTTTTTTTTGGTATTTTTCGACCCAGTCTTTCAATTTTGGAGATTGGTCCCAAAACTTCGTTCTCGCCGGTGCAGGACATATAGTGATTACTTGAATGTTATGGTTTTGCATCTTAAATTCTAATCGAATTGAATCTGCCATTCCAACGATTGCATGTTTGCTCATCGAGTATGCTGCCATATTTGGAATACCTGTCTTGCCCGCTGAACTTGATGTGAAGATGAGTTGTCCTTCTCTTCTATTGGGAGACCCCTCAATTGGAGCAGGGCGACCGATATAAGGAAGTACTGCTTGAAGAACAAGCCAAATACCATCCACATTTACGGACATTATTTTTCGATATTCTTTAAATGTTCCACCATTTGTTATGGAACAAATATTACCAATTCCAGCATTATTATGTAAAATATCTATATACTTTTCCTTTTCACCAATACTTTTAATGACCGATTCCACCTGTTCGGGGTTTAGAACATCAAATGCAAATGCTTCCACATAATCAGCTCCAAGTTCTTTTATTTCTTTTACTAATTCATCGAGCGCTGGGCCTGGTAGATCTAACAAATACATTCGCATTCCTAATGGTGCAAAAAGACGGCAGACCTCACTCCCAATATCTCCACTTGCTCCAGTTATCACAAATACCTTTCCTTTATACCATTTCTTTTTCATTATCTTTAACACTTTCTAATTTAATTCTTACTTTTTATCTACTAATAGTTGTTTGAACACTTTAGTTAATGATGATAGTAAATTTTTAGTTTTTTATTAACTTAAGTAGATATTATTTTTGTCAATATTTTAAGATATTAATTGTTTAAATGGAGATTAATTCTGATAAGGCAATCTCTAAATAAATTTTGTATTGTATCTATATAGAACATAGATAAATTGAATTAATCTATTATATTAATAATTGCAAAAGATTTTTTATAAATCAATGGCTTCAATGATCAATGGCTTCATTAATTGATTTATTCATAATTTTACCATTTATTGCTCTTTTAATTTACTTTCAAATAAAAATTATAAAATATAATAAGGATAAAAATGCAAAATTTTATTGCAAAATACTATTAGGGTTCTATATTGTTATAGTTTTTACCTTTTTCATAAATGTTGATTACAAATTTCCAGCTGGTTTTGCAATATGGTTAGGTATGGGGATAATACTTGGATATTTTGCTTTTTATAATTTGATAAATATTAAATTCCTTCATAGACAACAAGAAATAAACGAAATCGACAAGGAATTTCAAGAATTAAGAGCTAATACACATGAGTATATAAGAAAATTTTTTCATTTCTTCTTTTTTGGAGGGGTTTTATTAGAAGTTTTCATTTTTAACACAATAACTATTGCAATATTAGAAAATATTTCAGGTTTTGCAGAATTTTGCAATATAAATCCATTTTGGCCGGGTTTTGATTGCATAATTACACCAAAATACATCTCACCAACTCTAGTTGATATCAGTTTAATGGTATTTTTTATGATTGGTTTACCTTTTGCGATAACTTTAGAATTTTTTAGGTTAAGTCCAAATATGGGTATCCCATTTTACCGGTTATTTATCAAAAGTTTAAGACCTTCAGAACAACACAACGTTGGACACTATTATTACTTCATATTTGGTATTTTTATGGCATCTATTTTTCTACCAATTGCCTGCACATTTGGAATACTCTGTCTCCTATGCTTTGGCGATACGTTTGCCTCTATTATTGGTAAAAAGATTGGAAAGCATAAGATAAAATGGGAATCTGAAAAATCGTGGGAGGGAACTATAGGTGGCTCCATAATAACATTTTTTACTTCTTACTTCTTCGTTGGCTGGGAATTAGCAATTATATTAACTCTAATTTTTGGTATTTTTGATATATTTACGCCCAATTTACTAAAGATATCTGATAATTTATTATATCCATTATTAGCTGGCATCATC
>JAHLWH010000024.1 GCA_019058015.1 Promethearchaeota archaeon
GCCCAGATCGGTCCTGGAGGTGAGCGGAGAGTGCGATTTGCCTGCATAATTAATGATCTTAGAAATGCCGCGGGACGATCGGGTATGTGTGCTGTTATGGGTTCAAAAAATCTTAAAGCTGTGGCTATTAGAGGTCACCAGAAACCAGACGTGGCTAATAAAGAAATGTTAAAGGAATTGAGAAAATATTTTAACGAGGTTCAATACAAACCTTATGCTGAATCCTTTGCTTTTGGAACTGGTGGTAATTGTATGCAACGATTTGCTTCTACAGGAAATCTTCCAACTCGAAATTTTAGAGACGGAAATTTTTCAAATGCTATAGCATTAGATCCCATAACAATTAAAGAAACAATTGGACTAATTAAAGAATCTTGTTATGCATGTCCAATTCGGTGTAAAAAAGTTGTGCAAATTAATGATCAATGGCATGTAGATCCTCTTTATGGAGGACCTGAATATGAAACACTCGCTTCTTTCGGTTCTAATTGCGGAGTGGATGATGTTAAAGCCATATGTAAAGCAAACGAAATATGTAACAAATATTCTATAGATACAATTTCTGCTGGTGTTTCTATCAGCTTTGCTATGGAATGTTACGAGAATGGTCTCTTAACGGATAAAGATACTGGTGGTTTAAAGTTAAATTTTGGTAACGCTAAAGCAATGGTTGAGTTGGTAAAAATGATTAGCAAAAGAGAAGGTTTAGGAAATATATTAGCAGAAGGCGTTAAGAGAGCTGCCGAAAAAATAAATAATGGTGCTCAGAAATATGCTATGCATGTAAAAGGTCAAGAAATTCCGATGCATGAACCTCGTCTGAAGCGAGCTTTAGGACTTGGTTATGCCGTTTCACCAACAGGTGCAGAACATATGGCTAATTTGCACGATACTGCTCTTATTAACGAGGAAGATGTTCTTTACTTTTCTTCATTTGGAATTCTTGAACCATTATCCTTAGAGGATTTAGGAGCAAAAAAAGTTCGAGCATTAGTTTATCAAATTAATTGGCAAGTCTTACTCAATACGCTGTTGATCTGTTATTTCGCACCTTGGAATCATAATCAGAGTACAGAGATTTTAAGAGCAACAACCGGTTGGAATACTTCGATGTGGGAGTTGATGAAAGTAGGCGAACGAATTACGACAATGGCAAGAGTTTTCAACATTAGAGAAGGTTTCACTAAGAATGATGATTGGTTGCCTGAAAGATTTTTCCAACCTCAAACTTCAGGAGCTCTATCTAAGTCCGCGGTTGATCCGGAAAAATTTAAGAAAGCGAGGAAAAAATATTACGAAATGATGAGTTGGGATGAGAACGGAATTCCAACAAAAACAAAGCTTGAAGAACTAGATATAGGATGGGTTGTCCAATTGCTTCCAAAACGATGATTCATCGTAAAAATTAGGAAGATTCTATAAATTTTTTAAAGTAGGATTAAAGTGAAATAAAATGCAATCAGAAGAAATTAATAGAAAATTTAAATCAAATATACATAAATCATATGTATTTCATTTCATTTTAGGTATACATACAGTTAGGGGCATAGCTGTACCTTATTTCACTATTTGGGGACAGCTTACATTTTTTGAAATAATGTTATTACAAAGTTATTTTACATTTATGGTTTTTCTTCTTGAAATCCCATCGGGAGCCATTGCGGATTATATGGGGAGAAAACTTGCGTTATCGTTATCTGCACTCTCTGTAGCATTTGCAGCGATTCTATATAGTATTATCCCCAGTTTTCTATTATTTTTATTAGCAGAGACTTTTTGGGCTCTTAGTTTAGCATTAATGTCAGGTACCGAAGAAGCTTTTATATATACTACATTGCAAATGTTGGGTAAAGAAGATAAACTACCAAAAATTTTAGCAAGAAATCGCACAATGTATTTGATTGCATTAACCTTGTCTGCTCCGATTGGATCTATTATTGCAGCATTTATTTCATTACAATTTGCTATGACATGTTTGACATTTGTTTATATGGGAGCATTTATTACGTCATTGACATTCAAAGAACCTACCTATAAAAATGATTATAAATCAGAAAGGTATTTGGATATAATAAAGGATGGTTTTAGGGAACTTAGAAAAAATAAAATATTAAGAATTCTATGTTTTGACAGATTATTTATAGAAATTTTAATATATTTTTTATTTTGGACTTATCAGCCTTATCTACAAGAAATTAATGTTCATATTTTGTTTTTTGGTCTTATTACTTCTATGATAAATATTATTAATGTAATTTTTATTAATTTAATACCTAAATTTACAAAATGGTTTAAAAGTAAAATCAAACTTTTAATTTTATTTAATTTAATAACTGGTTTTTCATATATCTTTTTAGGATTAACCACCAATGTATTATTAGGCATTGTGATTATTTTAATTATTGTAGCATTTGGTTATCCTAGATATTTATTATATGTAAATGGAATCAACAATCAAGTCGAATCTGAAAATCGGGCAACTGTTCTTAGCACTATTAATATGTTTGGAAGTCTTATCAGAGCAATTGTTTATCCTTTTATTGGAATCATAGTAATGTGGAACATTTTCGCTATTTTTATAATAATCGGAATTTTAATAATTATATTCACAATATTTACGCGTGTTAAAAATGATTATCTATAGATTTAATATCATTTACACAATACAATTAATTTCATTATAGTTGATAGAGTTAGAATATTTATTTTTTAAGGACCAAATTGAGAAAAAATTAATAAATTTTGTAAAAAAAAATAACATTTCATAAGACAATAAAATATTTTTCAAATCCTAATTATACTATAAGGAGTAATATAGCGAAAATCTCAATCATTCATAAGAATAAATTTTTATATAATAAATTGTCTTTATATTATTAAGAAAATTTCCTTAAGTTTTGATTAATGAAATAAATCTCGGAGATGTATTCAAATTTCTCTTGATACAAAAAGTTTTGATAAAATCCTTAGTAAAATAATTAAATCTGAAAGTGGAATTAAAAAAGTAATTCTAGTCGATAGAACGGGTTTAACAATTGCTAGTGTATCAAAATTCTCGTATTTCCCCACCGATGTTGATGGAATTGGTGCTATTGCGAGTGCAGTATTTTGTGCTTCTGAGGAACAGGGTAAGAACCTTGAATTAGGGCTTTTAGAAATTGTCACTTCCGAATTCGCTAATGGTAAAATATTTGCGAGCTCCTGTGGGCGCGGGGTTCTAACTTTAATATCGGATCCAGAAGTGAACCTTGGTCTAATTAGATTGATCTTAAAACGAAGTGGGGAGGAATTAAAAGAATTATTAGATGAATTTTTAGCAGAGATGCCCTCTGAGATGGATTCTGGGTTGGATTTATCAGATTTGGATGAAATTACTCCAGAATAAGTCTTTTTCTATTTTTTATCTTAAAATAGATATAAAGGAAATTAGGTTTAAATGTTAATTTTAGCATAAAAAATTTTTAGTTGCATTTCAATTTAATTTTCTTTCAAAGATTTTAACCCTTTAATTTTATCTAAAACCATATAAAGCATTGAAAAGTATCGTAATTGAATATTCTTGGCTAATTTATACTATTTTTGGTTTTAAAAAGTCTTACAAATAGAGTTTATGATCGGAACCGTAACATTTTTATTAAGGAACCTAGTTATATTCAATTGTGAAAAAGAAAATAACGGATTATTTCAGAAATAGTTATCGTGTTTGCTCACATATATAACTACATTCTTTTTCCAAATTTAATTTAGTGGTATAAAAGAATATATATATATATATTATTATTATCGGTTAAAGGTCAATTACTGATAATTTAAAATGGACATAATGAAATTGTAAAAAGATAGTGAATTTCATTGAAAAATTCTAAAGATTATAATGATTCAGAAAGGTTTGGGGATAGCACCTTAGAACAGGTGTTCATATTAATCAAAAAGGGAATTGAATTAGTTGATTTAAATAGATTCATTGAAGGTATCAACTATTATAAAAATGCAATTAAATTAATGAAGAACATTGGTGGTTTTGAAAATGAGGTTGAAAAGATTGAAAAACTATTGGATGAAGTATGCAATAAGCAGGAACAATATCTTCAAAAAGTAGAACAAGAAAGTAGAGTTATTGAAAAAGTAATTTTAACAAAAGAAGAACAATTGGCTGAGTTTGAGAGAAAACGAAAAAAAGAAGAAGCGATAAGTGCAGAAGCATATAATCTCTTAGAAAAAGGGTCAATTTTAGTTCAATTCAATCGATTTGATCAGGCTCTGGAGAAATATATGTTAGCAATTGAAAAATTTAAAGAAATCAATTGGTTAACTGAAATTCCTAAAATTCATATATTGATTAAAGAATTAAACGAAAAAAAAGAGGTCATTTTAAGACAACGGGAAGTGAAAATGAAAGATGAAAAGCTGAAGAGAGAGATAGTAGAAAATGAGAGAAAATTTCTCATGCAACGTCAAGATTTCCAAAAAATGTCTGCAGAAATGAAGAAGCATAAATTTGATATTTTTCAGCAACAAAAGAAAAAAGAAGAAAAATTAAGTTCAGAAGCGTATGATTTATTAGGTGAAGCATCTAAACTCGAGGAACAGCATCGATTTGATGAAGCTCTAGAGAAATATCAACTCGCAATTGAAAATTTTAAAGAAATCAACTGGGTAAGTGAAATTCCTAAGATAAATCAATTAATTAAGGAATTAAATGAAAAAAAAGAGGTTATTTTAAGACAACGGGAAGCGAAAATGAAAGAGGAAAAGCTGAGGAAAGATATATTAGAAAAAGGGAAAGAAATCCTCTTACAACGTCAAGTTTTCCAAAAAATATCTTCAGATATGAAGAAGGTTAAATTTAATGCTTTTCAGCAACAAAAGATGAGAGAAGAAAAAATAAGTTCAGAAGCATACGATTTATTAGGTGAAGCATCTAATCTCGAAGAAAAAAACCAATTTAATGAAGCTTTGGAAAAATATCAACATGCAATTGAAAAATTTAAAGAAATCAATTGGTTAACTGAAATTCCTAAGATAAATCAATTAATTAAGGAATTAAAAATTAAACAAAAAAAATATTTAGAATTCTTCATAAAAGAGAAGGAGGAAATTTTACAATTAAAAGCTCAACAGGAAAAATCTAAAGAAATTGAACTAATTAAAGAAGAATTTCTTCAAAAAACCTTTATTGATAAGGAAAAAAAATTAAAAGAATTAAAAAAAGAATAGGTAAGTGTAAATCTCTTTTTTTTCTCTTATTTTCTTTGTACGATCTAAACCAAATAAGTAATTTAAAAATAAATAGTATTTTAAATTCTCAAATTCAAAATTTTTAATTGATTATGAATTCAAAATGAATTATTGAAATATTTGAGAGATTATATGTGTTGCTTGGTTAATATCATTAGTGGGATAGCTATTGCTAAGGACTGAATTAAAAAGCTCATGATCTTCAATATTGAAATATTTATATCCAAATTTATTCCATTTTGCATCATTTTTAAGAGGAGTGATGATTGCAAGTTGGTTTTGAAGTAAATTCATGAACAATAAATTTGCAATTTTATTTGGTGATGTTTTAGATATCGTTTTCAACAGTGCTTCATTATTATAATTTTCAAAAGATTCTTTAAATTGGAAGCAAAGCTTAGAAATATCGATTTTATTATCAGATAATAGTTTGGCGATTATTTTTGTGCCAATGTTTAATGGTACATTATCTTGAGGGGGTGATTGGACCAATTGGATATTTGGTATAAGAGTCGATTTAACCATTACATTATTTTTCTCCATTTGAGGTAAATTATATTCTGGTAGAAGTTTAATAAGGTTCAATCCTAGAATATTTTTGACATCATTTAAGGTTCCGCCAGAATCAAAAAATTGTTTATTGATAATATAAATTATTAATTTCTCAGCGTGGACATCCCCAAAATATGGATAATCAGAGCCATAAAGTAAAAATTCAGACCATTTTTTTCCTGTGATTTTTTCTTTATTGTTTTTAATATACCAATTTCTAAAACTTGCAAAGAAATTTCCCGCTCCTGAACCATGAAGCATTGATAATTCTCCAACTGTATTTGGTTGTATTATTGCATCATAAACTTCATAATCATCAACGTTCCCTTGTGCACAATGACCTATTATTACCTTAAAATGAAGTAACAATTCTGGATTTGATTTTTGAATTATATTGCGTGTATTAATTATAAGATCTCGAATATCTAAAATTGTTTTTCGCCCTCTAGTATCAAAAAGAACAGGCATCGAATGCTTTGCGGCTTCAATTAATACATTAATTGGCTTTTGTGTATTCACATGATCAATCCAACCTTCAGATCGAGGATGCAATTTTAAACCTCTTAGACCTAAAACTTCATTACCATATTTAACTTCATTTACAGCTTTTTCTCCTTCCATAGGATCAACGCGACAATATCCTATCAATTTAAATGAAAATGGAAATCGTGTTGTGAATCTTGATACATTAATATTACTTGCGCGATATAAGGCTTCTGGGCGTTTATCTCTAAAAGTATCTTGAAAGGGAAAAACTACAGCTTGATCAATAAATGTTGAATAGCTTATTTTTTCATTTATATCCGAAAAATTTCCATTTAATGCTTGTAAATTTTCAAAAATTTTTGTAATGAATGGTATGGGTGTAAAATCGAAGGTTAATTTTACTGATTCACCATCCATTGTAGTTTGGAAAGATTTTTCTCCTGTTTTATTCCATTCTTCAATTAATTTTGTTTGTACATTTGCCCAGAAATCAAAAGTTCCAGAACCAGGAGCAAAAGGATTCATCATTGTAGCGCCATCTACATCTTCGCCAAGATGTGAATGTGCATCTATAACAAATAAATTTTTTGTATGTGTTCTTTTTTTGCTTTCAATTTTAACAGTTAACATTTTTAAAGATACCTAATATTTATTCTCTCATTTCTTTCGGTAGAATTAAAGTTCCCGTTAAAGGCTGATTTAAGGGATCTTGACAATATTCAATTGTAAAATAGATTAAATCTTCAAGAACATCTGGAAATTGGTCATTATCTATTTTATACTGAAAAAGACTTAATTGATATTCTGCTTCGGTTATTGGGGGTTCAGCATATGAAACATTTCCAAAAACTGATTGTAAGAGTGGCTTTAAAAATGGAGAATATAAAAAACCCAATTCTTCCAATTCTGGTTTAAGATATATGAACATCCTTTGAACTGCTTGAAACATATAGCGATTAGGATTATCATCAGGTCCAAGATATGCTTCAGCAAATTCAGGATCATATTCTACTAGTGTTTCTTTTGTTAGATTTATTGGTTTAAATAGAGCGATTAACCCTCTGTTAATTACGCTCGCACGATTAAAGGCAAGAGTTTCAGAACCTGCATCTGGAACCCATTGTTTGTTTTGATACAATTTTCTAGCTTTATAACATAGTGCTTGAACAAGTAATCCTAATCCAATTCTTCGACAAATTGAAATCTGGGCATCCATTGCTCTTATTTCAATAGTTCCCCAATCAGTAAATGGAAAAATATCTTGAAATCGTCCATCTTCTCTACTAGCTTTATTAACTACTTGCAGAAAGTAATTAAGCCCATTTTCACCACCTTCACTAAGATAAGGCATAAAAAATTTGGGATCGCTACTGGACAACATAGTTAAATTATATTTTAATCTTAAAGAACGAACACAGTTAGGAGCAGTTATTCTATTATTGATTATTTTGATAACATCTGTAGGCCTATTATTCATAATAGGGGAATTAGTTGATAATGCAATAAGATGAGGTATGAAATTTCTTATCATACAATAAGCTTGCATTTTTTCTAATTCGGAACTAAAATCACCTAAATGATGATGATCTGCTTGCGATAAACCTCTTTGATACTCTTTTGATGTAGGATTTATAGCAGAAGCTACTATATGCAAATCTCTGGGAAGTGTTTTTTTTGCCAATAAAAATAATGTTGAGGACCAGTAAGCTAATTCTTCGACGTATTCACAGGGGGGAGTGACTAATTCTAAAATATAAGTAATGGCAGTAACATTTCCATCTCTTCCAAAACTATCAATATTTAATTCGGTTCCTTGAAGATTATATGAAATATTCATTACATACCCTTTTTCGATATCATCCTTTCCAAAGGGAGCTTGCATGATTTTCCCTCGAATATAATCAGGCATTGGTAAAAAATCCTCTCGCCCCTCATAGATAATCTCATTCATTATTTTTATAGATTCTTTAACAATTTCTTTCATTCTAAAAACCATTTCATCACCAGGAGGATAATTCCCATCATCATCACAGATTATAAGCTCCATCTCTATCCCATGTGTAAAAGGGAGTGGCGTCCAATTACTTATATCTGCAAGCATTTCACCCCATGGGATCTCTGGAAGAATAACTTCTTGATAATCCGTTCCAACAGATAATTTATCTTTTTTTTCAACTTTAGAGCCAAATGTTGCACGTTTAACTTTAAAAATGCTTTTTGCATCAACATGCTTTTTTCCTTTTTTAAAATCTGAGAAAGATGCTATATTGGCTAGAAATAGAGGATTTGAGTCAGAAATATCTCTTTTTTCTGCCCTTCCACTAAGAGCTGAAAATAATCCAGCACTTGAGGGTCCTTCATCTTCTTTCTTTTTCTTTTTCTCTTTTTTCCCTTTTGCCATTTTTTTATTACACCTTTATAGCAATGCCTTAAGAAAGTCCTTAAATAAAACATAATTATTTAGTATTTCATAAGATAATACTAAATTGATAATTTTAAAATTATTGTTAGTAAATATGGATTTTAAAATTTTTGGGATATCCCCACCTTTAAAAACTCCATTATCGAGAATAAAACTTATTTTATTTCCCAATTTACTGTTTATTTTTGATTGAATCAAATTGTTTATAGTGGGATCAGACTCCATAATAATTGTAGGTGCATTTAAATACGGAATGAAATCCAAATTGAAAAGATAAATATCATTATTCATTTGTGAAAAATTTGATTTGAAAAAATGTTCAATTGTTTTTTTTATTGTGAGAGAATCATTTTCAGTATACTTTCGTTTTATGGGCAATGTGTAATATGCAAATGAATTACTGTTTTCTTTCTTTAATTCATTATAAATCCTATCAAAAAAGGGAAATGTATGAAATGAATACCCAAATAGACAAAATACTATTGTTTTAAAATTAAAATTTTTAGTTAATATATTCTCACTTATATTACCCTCCATATTTGCAAAATTTGATAATTCCCCAAAAACAGTTGAAGAATATGTATTTATCAAGAAACATTGATTAATTACAATGAAGGAATCAATTCTTGTGCGTGTTTCATCAACCATTTTATAGATTATATCAAATAGGTCCTCTTTGATTTTTTTTCTCAATTTTTTTTCTTTAAGTGATTTTATGTAAGCATCAGCAGCTTTTGGAGAATCCAATTCAGCAAGAGCATGAATAGAATTTATAAATAGATGAAAATTAAAATTATTAAACTTATTTTTTGCTAAATTAATGGATTTTTCAGAAAGAAGTGTTTTTAAAATGGTTTGTATAAGTTCCAATACTTTTGATTTATTATTTTGAGCCAATAATGCAGAACAAATCTCAAATAAAACTAATATCCTTAAAGTTAAATCTTCAATAAGATTTGATAATTTTATAGCTAATAAAGGTTCTTCCTTTAGGCATTTGAATAATATTTCTGATAGTAATGTTTCTTTTAATTTAGAGTCATCAATTAGTATTGCAATTTGGCTTGCTTGCTCAGTATCAGTTGAAACTAGATCCAATGCGATATTTTTGTAAAGATTTTCTTTTTTTTTCTTATCAGGAATCACACCAGCATAATCAACGGCTTCTTTTACATTAATAAATGCATATGCTCTAACCAAATCAGAGTATAAATTCCATCGTTCATCAACATCTGATAATCTTTCAATTATTTTAAATGATTTTACAAGTTCCTTTTTCGTAAAGTAGGCTTTTGCAATTTTTTTAATTATGATATTTTTTTGTTCGGGAGGACAAAATGGAGAGGAAGGTTCTTCACTATATTCTGATGCAACAGGGGGTTCATCGGGTAGATCTAATTTATTAAGAGCTTCTTGAATTTCAATATCACTCATATTTACTACAAACTCATCTTTAAAGAAAAGATCCTCCATATCTGATGAAGAAATGTATTCTTTACCAAAAATCTCATTAATTTTACTTATTGACACAATCTCTCTTATTTTTTGAACTTTAACGGTGTATTGAACAGTTTTCAGATGAGTTATATTAAATGTAATTTTTCCTTGTCCGTCAATTTTAGGGCGTAAATTTATTTTAAACTGCTGAGTTTCATTCCCTTTAAATTGTAAACCTTTAGTAAATTCTTCGGATTGTATAATTTCTAAATTCTCTCCACTAATAATTAATTTATAAAGTTCTGAATTTGCAGAATTATTTGTAATTTGAAAATTCAACTGAAAATCTTGATTAAGAATTAAAATTTTCTGAGGAAAATTTAAAAAATCCAATCTTACTATATTTTGAGATTGAGACATATTACCTTTTAATCCTTAACGCTTTATAATAATAAATTCCTTTTCATTTAAGTTTTTAACTTTTATTTTTAATAAATATTTTTTTTTGGATTTCAATTTTGAAACATTTTTGAGATTATAATAATAATATTCAAGATTAAATTTTATTTTTTGGTAATTAGCAATTATTTTAAAATTTAAAAGTAAAACCTTCTTTTGTAAGAACTGCGCTATCAAAATTGTTTTTAAACCAACTATGATTATCAGTATGAACTGGAATTATAACATTCGGATTAATCGTTTCTATTGCCCATTTAATATCCTTTTTTGATGCATGTCCAATAGTATCAGTATGTTTTTAAATAATTATTTACTTTTGTGTAATTGCTTCATTTTTTTCAAGGTATTATCAATAATATCATCAATAGATTTTCGTTTATTAAAATCATTGGTATTAAGTATTTCTTTGGTTAAATTCGCTATATTTTTTAATTCTTCATTACCAAATATAGGAATTTTTATGTTTGACATAACTCTTTGGGTAAACGCAATTCTATAACCTCTTTTCGCACCGTGGGATAAATAATACTGTCGAAAAAAAACACTGTTCAAATATCCTAATAAAAAGTATGGATCTATATTAAAAGGAATAATCACTAACACATCACCTGATGGATAAGCTTTCATATCACTAATACTGAATCTATTTACTTTACTTCGATCCAATGTTGGGACAAAAATTTTTGGCAATTCCATATATTTATCTAAAATCTTTTTATTTCTCAAGGCTTGCCAATGAAACCATTTTTTATGATTCGGCATATATCTAGTGGACATTTGTTCTTTAAATTCAACCATCTTCTTATAGATATTTGGATAATTTTTACTTAGATATATTTCATCTTTTATTTTTTCATCCATCAGAATATATTTCTCAAAACCTTCGACCCTAAAACCTTTACAATTCATAGCTTTAATAAAATTAAAAATTAAGTTCTTTTCTCTTTCATTATAATATTTATCTTCATTTACTTTAATCCTAAACGCCTTGTCAAAACCAGAAACTAATCCAACTCCAACAAAGGCAATATCTTTTAATTTCTTATACTCTGGAATATCAATTGAAGGATATGAAGACCAAATTTCTCTATAATTACTAAAATTTTGTTTAGTATAGTAGAAAAAAAGTTCATTCTCTTTTTTTTCTTTTAGAGATTGAATGAATTTTTTAAGAATTAAATTTGGTTTTGCTTTCCTATGTTTTATTCGAAAGACCTTAATTTTATTATGACGTCTATTTTTTGCCTTAATAAATTTAAAGATGATAGTTTCAGGGTGTTCCCCCTCAAATAATGAAACCTCGTCAAGATCAATTAAGATTTCAAAATAACCATTTTCCAAAATTTTTTTTCTAACAATTTCTGCATGAGTATTATAAAAGAATTGATAAGGAACTATATAGATTAATTCTCCATTTTCTCTGAGAAATTCAATTGATTTAATAATAAAGGCATAATAAATATCGGATTCTCCAGTTTTTGTTAAAGAAAATACTTCTTTTTGAATTTTCTTTGGTAATGAATTATAATGCGAATAAGGTGGATTTCCAATAATCACATTATACTTCTTAGGATTTTCCCAAATTAAAAAATCATTATTATATAACTCAATGTCTTCAAAAGATGACCTAAGATAATCACATAAACCTGGATCTATTTCAATTCCATCAATATTAGTAAAGCCAGATGATATTAAATTCTTTAAAAAAATGCCTTTACCGCAACCACTATCCAAAATATGACAATCTTTGGGTTGATTGATTAATGTTACCATTAATTGAGATATTTCAGGAGGAGTTTCAACAAAAGAAATAAACTGATTGACGTTAGATATAGGTTTCTTTTTTGACATATTCCTCCTCTAGTTATATATTATAAAAACAGAATTATAAGAAATTCATTTTGAAATTATTACCTTAATATTAGCTAATACATGGGGTTCTAAAATAATTTCTAATTGATTTGTGTCGATTTGAGAAATTTTTGCTTTTATTCTATTAGTTGGTTGCTCTTCTAAAAGATTTAGAATTTCAATATTTTTAATATTATTATAAAAACCGAGTTTTGCCTTTTCAGTATTGTTTGAAATATTTATTAGGCGTATTATTAAATAATCTCCACCTTCAGCCTTTTTTAAGGCAGATAATTGCACATTGGGGTTGTCAATTTTTAGAAAGCTAAAGCTTAATGGAAGATTTTTTGGTTTATGTTGTAATTCCAATTTCAAAAAAATCATTCCTAAGAAAAGGATTTTATTTAATGCACGATACATTGAATTTACACTTGAAGGAAGAAATGTAATTAAGGGACAATTGAATTCTTTACCATAAATATGTATTCTTGAATTTAACCAATCACCTAAACCTTCTTGGATTACCAGTGAAAATTCAAAAGTATGGTTTCCTAAACACTGTGCTTCAGGTGTTTTTAAATCGGGACCTGCATTTGATGCACGAGTAGCTAAATCTGCCCTTGATAGCCATTCAACGCACCTTAATAATGTGATTGCAAGAGTTATTGTTCCATCTTCATTCTGTATTGCCTCATATTCGGATAAACCCTTGTTTAAAACTGCGAAACATATCTTATCATCACTGACAGCAACAAAATCCTTCTCATGATTAGTTCCAAGTGCCCTTTGTGCCCATTTATCATCATTAGGCAACTCCACATTTCTTGGAACCACATAAAAGTGTCCATCTGCATGAACTACCTTACTTTTAATGCTTGTGGGAAAGAGAACTCGTAATCGATGATCTTTGCTATCATTGTTATATTCTACCTTGAAATCAATTCTCTTTATATCTTCATAAAGAGTAATATATAGAGACAATTGATTGTTAATTAATTCCTTGGCTCGTTCAGAACGGTCTTTAGATAATGATACCGGAAGATTGAAAATATATTCAATTTTTCCAGTAATTTGAGTAGATCCTTTTACAACAAGATTATATTTCCAACCTTTAAAACTAGTTGATAATATTCGTTTATCACCAGTACCTTTTTTTGGCCACGAGTAATCATATTCATCACCCCAATCTCCAATATCTTCGAAGATACATATATTTTTATATTTTTTACCACTTTCTTTATCTAATACATTTAATGCTCCATCCTCATTGATGGCGATTTTAAAATATGTGTTTTCTAATACATTCTTTTCTGCTTTTAAGAGTAAAATTCCTTGATTGCTTATATCTTTTGGATTTTCCCCCATAATAAAATAATAAACCTTATAACCCAATGCAGGGACATGTGCTAAAAATGTGAAACGATAAGTACTATTATGTTCTTCTGTATACCTTGGTTGTTCTTCAATCAAAAAGTTCTGAGTAGGAATTTCTTCTCCGTTATTGTCAACTAATCTTACGGGATCTGGATATTTTTCTGACTTTTCCTTTGTTGGAATTATTAAATCAAAGAATGTAACATCCTTTCGATCCCACGGAAGAGGATTAAGAATAAATAGAGCAATTTTCTTACCTTCAGTTTTGTCCAACTTTACTTGTTTAACAATTTCTAAAAAGGAATCCTTTAATATTTCCTTTCCAATTTGCTCCGCCCATTGAAATCTTGTTTTCATTTCTTGATGAACTTCATCAATGCTACACCCACAAATACTATCATGTGGATGATTTTTCATCAACCATGTCCATCCTGTCCATAAATAATCCTTTGGATATTCAAAAGAATCAGTATTATCCAACGCCCAAGCCATTGTAGAGAATGGTTCTGCGTATTTTTCATATAAATGTTCAATTTCAGTATTTTGTTGCTTTATCCACATTCTGGATGAAAAAACACCTGATAATAAATGAAAGTATCGCCCCCATCTCAATTCTCCTTGATATGTTTTCAATTTAGGATTGAATTTTAAGACTTCATTAATATAATATTCGAAATCTTGTTGGACTAAAACTTTATCTTTACCATATTCCTCATTCCATTGACTCACAATTGTAGAGATTTCAGGTTGTGCATACAAATGATCTGAACCATTATTCAATAAAACTACATCAGAAGCAATAAACTTTTCTAAATTCTTAACTCGCCTTCTAATTTGTCTTAGAGCGTTTTTATATTTCCCATCATGTAAGTTTGTATTTATATTCGCAATTGAACCATATCCCAATATTAAATGTATCGCTAGGATGGAAGCTGCATTTCCAGGAGCATGCCAATTAAATTCCATATTAAGGTTATTTTCTTCAAATTCATTACCAAAACCTCTCATAAAGAAAAAAGAAGGTATCTCAAAACCACTTAAAATCTGTGGAAGCTGTGCAATGTGCCCAAATGGGTCTGGAATATATCCTGCTTTCATTATTCTTCCGAAAGATCTGGCAATTTTATGCCCTAACATTAAATTTCTTATCAATGATTCTCCACTAATTAGAAATTCATCTGGTAGAATGAAAAATGGACCAATTGATAATCGACCCTCTTTAACATATTTTTCTATTTCTTTTCTCTTTTGGGGTTTTACTTCTAAATAATCTAAAACTGGGATCGTTTGTCCATCTAATGTAAAATTAGAATAATTTTTATCCTTCCTTAAAATTTCTAATAGTCGATCCATAAGCTGAACAAGTCTTGCTCTATACTCTTGAAAGGGTAGGTACCATTCCCTATCCCAATGAGTTTCTGGTGTAATCACAATCTTATTAGCATTCATAATAAAATCCATAAGTCGATTATATTCTATATTAAAAAATAATGTTAATATGTTTAATTAAGTTTCAAAAAAAGATTTAATGAAGAAATATTGCGTAAAATTTTTTTTATCATAAGTTATTGTAGTGATAAATTTAATTTTATGAATAATTATAATAGATTTTTTACTAATAATAATTTGAGATATTAAAACTTAAATAAAAAAAGGAACCTCATTTGAAAAAAGAGGTATTCAAAAAAAAAATGAAAGATTTAAAGGAAATCGAGATTAATCTGAAAAAAAATAGATCTATCTTGAAGGAAAAATTCAAAGTTAAGAAATTGGGCATATTTGGTTCTTATGCTAAAGGGGAATCATCAGAAAAAAGTGATATTGATATTTTAGTTGAGTTCTATGAACCAATTGGATGGGAGTTCTTTGACCTCAAAGATTTTCTTGAGGATCAGTTGTCTATAGGAGTTGATTTAGTTACAATAAAAGCTTTAAAACCACAGCTTAAAGATAGTATTTTGAAAGAAGTGATTTATCCATGAAAAGGAGATCTTATAAATTATTTGTTGAAGATATATTAAACGCAATGAACAAAATTGAACGTTATATCAAAGGATTAACTTATGAGATGTTTGGGAAAAATGAAATGGTTGTTGATGCTGTTATAAGAAATTTAGAGATTATTGGTGAAGCATCAAAAAATATTCCAGAAATAATATCAAAAAAATTTCTTGATATTCCTTGGAGGAGAATGATTGGATTAAGAAATATAACAATTCATGAATATTTCGGAGTTGATCTGGATATTATTTGGGAAATTATTACTAAAAATATACCTGAAACAAAACCGAAAATTGTTGATATGAATAGAAGATTGAAAGAAAATTAGTAAAAAGTAAAAATTTTTAAAATCCAGAGCTAGGCCAGCCTTTCATCAATTAAATATAAATTTTTTAGTTAATTGAATTATTAATTGGATTTTTTTTAAAATTTGAAAACTTTAGCATTCTTCAGTAATGGTTTGATTTATCTTGGGAACTTTAATCTAGAACTTGTCTTACTCGGGAATTTTTCGATTATAACACCTGTGGAATTAGTGAGTTAGCTCTTTCTTTATCTTCTTTTAGATTTTTAAATAATTCTTGGTTGCTTAATCCACCAGATATTATAAAAGAGATTTGTAATAATTCTCCCTTATTCAATGTTCCACAGTTCCATGAGTAATTATATATTATGACTAAAAACGATTTTATAGAGGTCATTGACAAATTTATGTTGATTTCCGAGAATTTTATTGTTGTCTAAAGATAATATACGGAATTTAACAATGATATGAGAGGTAAAACCAATAATGTAATATCTTGGTTTAAAACCAAATTTTTTTTTATATTTTATACATAATTTTTCAATGTTATCTAATTTTATTCGAAATTTTTCATATTGTAAGTGCATTTTAAAAGTATAAGTATGTAAATCTGGATTATGTTTCCTCGAAAATGTTCTAAAATAAGCTATTAAATCAGTATTTTTTTCAACTATTTTATCTATATCTGATTTCATTTTTATTCGAACATCTCCTTTATCTTGTGGGCTTTGAACCTTCTTTTTAAAATCCACATATCGTTTAATATTTCTTAATTTAGTTGTATAATTGACAATTTTAGAGGAAATGACTTCACTATTTGATTTTACAATAAATATATTGTCAAAAGTTTCAAGAATAACTTTAGTTATAGATATAGATCTTACTATTCCTTTATCAGTATCTATTTTTACAATATCTCCAATATCAAACGGTCCGATCGAGATTAAAACGAATCCAGCCATAAAATTAGCAAAAATTTCACTTGATGCAAATGCTATCGCTGTACTTGTGACACCTGTAAGGATTGCCTTATAAGTTGGATCAATAAGTTCAAATGAAGGAAATCCTTCTAGAATAAAGAAAATTACTATAATTACCGAAATCACCCTTATAATAAAATAGATTATATTTTTTTGTTGAATAGATACCTTTTTGCTTTTATCCAGAAAAAAAGAAATAACTTTATTAATAAAAAACAGTGAAACCGCAATAATTATAATATAAACAATAGCTTCTAAATCAAAATTAAAAATCGCCATAAATTATTTAGCCTCCCCTTTAGATTTCAATTTAAGTTCATTATCCTTGTAAGATTCCCACCCATCAAAAACATCATCGTAATATAATTGAAAGATACATTCTTTCAGAAAATTATCTGTGTATTGCAAAATTAGCAGTGGTCTTTTAGCCATCAGATAAAATATTACAATACATCGAAAACCAGTAGTTTTAATAACATATTCTGGCCTAATCCCAAAAATCTTTTCATATTTGTCAAAAACTGATGATAATAAATTTTCAAGTTTATTTGGATCTATTTTAGTTAATATTTCTACAGTTTTAGTATATTTTGTTATCTTTTCTTCCCTCAATAATAACTTATCAATATTCTTCAAATATTTTTTATATTTTTTCTTCTTAGTTTGAGTTTCTTCATCCATTAATTGTTCAATAGGCTTTAATTTTCTATAAGTAAATTTTTTTAAAGATTTATTTAAAACATCTCGATTTGGTATATACGTAATTACTCCATCAAATTCCTTAATTTTAGTATAATTCAATGAAACTTCATTTACTATTCCTTGAACTTCATTTGTTTCGATTAAATCACCAACTTCAAATGGTTCTGTTGCTAATAATATTGCACCAGACGCGATATTGTTTATTATATTTTTTAAAGTTAAAGAAATCGCAACTACTAAAAATGCAACAAGAGATACTACAAGATCAGAAGATATTAAAAACAGTAACCAGAATATGAAAACGATCCAAACAATATTAAAACTAGCTGAAATAACAACTATGTAAATACGACGTTTAAAAACTAAATTTGCTAAACGAATAAAAACAAAACGTAATATAAAAATTATGACATTTAAAATGATTAAATTAACAATAATTTGATCCCAATTTGAGAAAAAATATATCCATAATATAAATAGAGTAATTAAAATAGACAAAATTGCCTGATATTTTTTTTTCATCTTAAATTAACTCTTGTCAATTATTTAAATTTTTATTAATTCACCTTTTATTTAATACTTTAAAATTATTACTTGATAAATATTTTTTTTGCCGTTTTAAATCAACACAGTATTTATTTTTAATTTATAAAAAAGAAAATTTTTATAAAATCCAGAGCTAGGCCAGCCTTTCATCAATTAAATCCAAATATTTTAATTAATTGAATCATTAATTGGATTTTTTATAAATTTGAAAACCTTAACACTCTTCTGTAGTGGTTTCATTCATTTTTAAAAATTTTTCATCTTGAATTTGTCTTACTCGCGAATTTATCGATTTTAATACTTGTGGAATTAATGAGTTAGCTCTTTTTTTACCTTCTTTTAGATTTGACAATAATTCTTCCTTGCTTAATCCACCAGATATAATAATAGGAATTTGTAGTAATTCTCCCTTATTCAATGTTCCAAAGTTCCATGCAAGTGCAGAAGTTTTTTCACCAGGTTTATCTTCAATAATATTATTTAATTGAATTGATTTTGCTCGCGATAACATTTTATTGGAATTTGACACTTCAAAACTACTAGGTTGTTTAACAGAACAGAAACCAGCATAAGTATTGGTATCATCATATTGGAAAATAATTCCTTCTTCTTCATCGAATACGCCTAAATCATTATCAAATCCATCTAATCCATTGATATCAAAATCGAGAAACATATAGAAAGACACATCGTCCAATTTGAATGGAGCAATATTTTTAAACGTGAAAAATGCGATATTATAAGGTTGTTTGAATTGAAATACATCAATATATTTTCTAATATAGATGGATTTAGAAAGATCTAAATTATTCCTTAATCTATTTGTATCACGTATCTTCTTTTTTAAGTATTCATTGAGATCTAGATCTATAGTAACTCGATCAATTGACCCCCCCGTTTTTGTGTTTATTAACTTATAAATTGGAGTTGGCTCAACGTTTTTCAAAAGTACTGAAGCCTCAGTTCCTTTAAGATCAGATCTTTTAAATCTTAACCAAGGACCTGAAAATTCTTCCTTCCCCAGATAAAATAACCGTCTCCCCTTATATGAAATTTCTCTAATAGAAAACCCGAATAAATATCCCTGGTTATCTCAAGTTATGCAAATGTTGTTAAAAAGAACTTTCAGCACTCTCTTTAATCCACCTCCATTTTTTTTTAAATGATGTTTACATAAGTAATTAATTTTGAAAATATTAAAAATATTCATTTATTATAAAAAAATTAAAAACGCTCCAGAATGCGATAAGCAATATAATTGAAAGCATCAGAAACATTTTCTCCAGTTCTTGCACTTGTTTCAATAAAATGAAAGCCATACTCTTCAGCTTTTCTTTTCATGTCTTCACTCGTAACTTTAATATTTTCGATTAGATCTGATTTATTTCCAAGCAGAACTATAGGAATTTTTTCTATGTTAGGAATTGAGTTTTTCATATCTTTATACCATTTATTTATACCATCCAAGGTTGACCTTCTTGTACGGTCAAGAACAATAAAAACTGTGTTAGTTCCATGATAGAATCTACTTCTATAGGGCGCCATCTGAGTAATTTGACCTCCAATATCCCAAATGATAAAATTTATTATACAATCTCCACTTAAATTTACTGATTTCTTCGATATATCAACACCAATAGTAGAGATATAACTTTCTGAAAATTTATTTTCAACATATTGCCTGATCAAACTAGTTTTTCCAACTTGAAAATCACCAGTAACAATAAGTTTAGATGTAAATTCCCCTTTTGGTAAAGTCCCTTCTTTCATGTTAGCCATTACTCTTACAATTTCTGGAATTTCTGCTGAGATATTTTCCTCACCATTAAGTATCCTTTTAACCTTTTCAGCGATATGTAGCGAATATACTTTCAATTTAATGTCAGGAATATCCTTAAATGAAATACTGGTTAATATTACCTCGTTTCCAGCACCACAATATGCGAATTTTTTATCTTCTGTTGATGTAATATTAAAAAATCCTGCTTGAGAGCCAAACTCCTTTTTAATTCTTTCAAAATAAGAATCAATTAAACCTGTTGTTGCACCTATTACAGTATCATCTTCGTCTGCATTTTTCATCTCAGAAGCAATGATGAACCCATTTTGATCAACCACTGCAACGGCAATGAGATTAAGATCCGCTCGGTAATTTTTAAGTATTGTTTGTAATTTATTAATATCCATACTAAATTTCTTTATTTAAAGTATTTTTTTTAAAATCAAGAAAATAATAATTTTAGCCATTTTATTTATTTGTATTTTTTTTTTTAATAATTTTTTTCTATTGTTGTTATTATCTTATCAATAATAACACAATTATAATTCTAAAAATTTCAAATAAGTTATGTTTTTGTAGAATTTTAGGTTTAGATTACGTTTATTAAAATGTTTATAATATATAGTGATTAATAGATTTATATTATTAAATTTGAACATTCTGTTTCTCTTTTTTTAAAAATATTGTATATTTTATAACATATTTTTGGATTTCTATCATTAATCTTTATAATATATTTGTTTTTTATAATAATTTAAAATTTCCTTCAAAATAATTAAAAAAGTAAAAATTCGAAACCATTTGTTAAAAAGAATGTACGATCTCAGTAATTTCCATAAAATTGTATAAGGAGTTCATTAATAATTAAGAAAAGTATATATATAATTACACAAAACTATTAAATAGAAGAATCTAAAATAATGAAAATATAAAAATTAAGTAAATGTAAAAGATATTTTATCAAAAATAATAAAACTCTTTAATATTAAAAGAGATTTAAAAAAAATATGCAATAATTGTACTTGTGAATTTCCTAAATATTATTTAATTTAAAATTAATAGAATTAAGTTTGATGGGTATGTTAAAGGTAGATTTTGAATTTCGTAAAGAGATTGTAAAAGAAGATTTTTCCTTAAATTATTGTTATCAATGTGGAACATGCTCAAGTGCGTGTCCTGTTGCTTTAGCTACTGAAGGTGAATATAATCCTCGAAAAATTATCGAAGAATCATTATTAGGTCTGAAAGAATTATTAATAAAAGATCAAAAGCCAAATGTATGGTTATGTAGTACATGCCAAATGTGTGTAGAGGAATGTCCTCAAAACGTATTTTTAACAGAAATATTTGATATTCTAAAAAATAAAATTGTTCAAACAGGAAATTATCCCGAAGCTTATAATATTCAAGGAAATGCAATTTTAGAGTATGGTTTAGCCATTCTTTTAACTACGCCTATAATTAGACGAAGAGAGCAACTAGGACTTCCGATTGTTGAATCTGCAAATATAGAAGAAATAAGAAAATTATTAGTAGCAACTGATTTTGAAAAAAAAATTAATACAAATGGATATTCAAAAACTGGAAAAGGAGAAAAGTGAAAGAAAATGACATATAAATATTTTTTTGGATGTGTTATTCCAGGAAGACTTCCTTTTTTGGAGGCTTCTGCTCGAAAAACGTTTGAAAAACTTGGCATTGATGTATCTGACCAAACTCAATATTCATGTTGCCCTGATCCGACAGGAGTTGCTGCATTAGATCATAAAAGTTGGCTAGCCTTAGGAGCCAGGAACTTAAGTCTTTATGAGAATGATAATAGTGACGTATTGAGTCTCTGTTCTGGTTGTACCGAAACTCTTAAATCTGTTCAACACATTTTAAATAACGAACCCGAAGAAAAAGAAGAAATTAATTCTATTTTAAAAAAAATTGGCAAAAATTATCAAGGTAATATTAATGTAAAGCATTTTGCTCAAGTATTATATGAAAATCTTGATGCAATCAAAGAAAATGTAGTTAAACCCTTGACAGACTTGAAAGTTGCATGTCACCCTGGTTGTCATTATCTACGCCCATCTGAAATCATACAATGGGATGATCCATTTGAACCTATAACCTTGGATGTAATAGTTGAAGCACTTGGAGCCGAACCAGTAGATTATGAATTAAAAAAAGATTGCTGTGGGAATCCACTTGAAAAAAGTGACAAGAATTTATCTTTAAAATTATTACAAAATAAGCTTGAAAGCATTAAAAATTCTGGTGCTGATTGCTTAGTTTGTGTTTGCCCGGCATGTTACCAACAATTTGATTTTAATCAAAGAGAAGTTAATAAAAGGTATAATACCGATTATAATTTTCCAGTTTTCTATGTAACTGAATTGGTTGCTCTTGCACTTGGTTTTAATGCTGATGAGCTCGGATTAAAATTCCACCGGATTAGAGTATCTGATATATTACAAAAACTTAATGTATAAAAAATGAAGTTCCCTTTGATCTTTTTTATAAAGAAAAGAGCAGAATAAAAAGGTGATTTATAAAATTAAAAAAAATGGGTTGATAATCTATGGAAGATTTAAGATATAAGAATACATTGGTAAAAGATATAAAAACCTTTCAGAATCTTGAAGATGAAGTTATTACCACTAATAATTGCTGTGCTTGTGGAGCTTGTATTGCTTATTGTATTAGTCAAGGTTTTGATGTCATTAAAATGGAAGAATATACGCCGAAATTTATTTCAAATAAGAATGCCGATAATTGTAAAGAATGTGGAGTTTGTTATTATATATGCCCCCAGACAAAACCTTTATTAGAGCAAATAACCACTAAATATCAAATTGAAGATGAACTTGGATATATAATAGATTATATTGCTGCAAAAACAACAAATGAAAAAATAAAGGAATTTGGACAAGATGGAGGGGTAGTATCAACAGCTTTAACTTATTTATTTGAAAGAAATAAAATTGATGCCGCTATTGTTTCAGAAAAAGATGAATATTGGAATCCAATACCAAAAATCATTTACAATAAAGAAGATTTAAAAAAATCCGCTGGTACAAGATATAGTATTTCATCCAACATTATACCATTAAAAGATATATATAATATTGCTCAAGAGATAATTAAAGAAAAAAAACATATATATGATGTTAATCAATTACGTATAGCATTTGTTGGAACCCCATGTCAGTGTAGAGCCATTAGAAAAATGCAATTTTTAAACATTAGTCCTTCCCATTTAATTAAATTCGTTATTGGCTTGTTTTGTATGGAAAATTTTGACCACGAAAAATTATTTGAAATTGTAAAAGATGAAACCAATCTCGAACCATTAAATATCTCAAAAATGAACATAAAAAAGAATTTTCTTATAACTTCTAAGGATAATGACGTAAAAGAAGTCGAACTTAAGAAATTTGATGATGCCGTAAGAAATCATTGTCATTTATGCGATGAATTTACGAGCAAATTTGCAGATTTTAGCGTCGGAGGATCTGGAGCTCCAAGAGGCCACTCCTCAATAATAATTAGGACAGAAATGGGTCAAGAAGTAATAGATTCTTTAATCTCAGAGGGATATATTGAGAAATATTCTATTCCGGCCGACCAAAAAAGTTCTGAATGGAAAAATAAAAAACTCAATTTGTTCAAAAGAATGAATATGAATAAAATTAATAAAAATAAATAAAAGACAGGTGTATTATTTGGAAAGAAATTCAAGCAATGTTCTCATTATTGGAGCAGGAATTGCTGGTATTCAAGCAGCTTTGGATTTAGCTGATATGGGAGTTAAAGTACATTTAGTTGAAAAGAGACCTTGTATTGGAGGGAAAATGGCACAATTAGATAAAACTTTTCCTACTCTTGATTGTTCTATATGCATTTTAGCGCCGAAATTATCAGATTGTTATAGACATCCAAATATTACGCTCTATACCCTTTCAGAAGTTCAAAAAGTAGATGGATCTGAAGGAAACTTTTCGGTGGAAATTCTCAAACATCCACGTTATATTAAGGAAGATGTCTGTACAGGATGTGGAGACTGCGCGAAAATATGCCCAGTAAGGGGTATTTTAAATTATTTTGATGCAAATCTAGTTACTCTTGCTGCAGCGTACATTCCTTTTCCTTCAGCCGTCCCTCCAATTTATCTTATTGATAGGAAAAGATGTGTATATTTGACACACGGGATTTGTGTGTTATGTACCAAAGCTTGCGATGCAGAAGCAATAGATTTTACACAAAAAGATACTATAATAAAATTAAATAATATTAGTTCTATAATTATCGCATCTGGATTTAATTTAATAGAAGATATTAATCCTCTAAAAGAATATGGTTATAAAAAATATCCTAATGTAGTTACTGCTTTAGAGTTTGAGAGATTAATATGCGCTTCAGGTCCTCAACAAGGACATTTAAGAAGATTGTCAGATGGTATTGACCCTAAAAAAATCGCTTACATTCAATGTGCCGGTTCAAGAAATATTAAAGATAAAAAATATTGTTCCTCTATTTGTTGTATGTATACTACAAAAGAGGCGATGATAACCTATGAACATGATAATGAAGTAGAATCCTATGTTTTTTACATCGACATGAGAGCAGGGGGAAAGGGTTTTCAAAAATTTCTTGAAAGAGGAAAAGCTGAGTATAATATAAATTATATAAATAACAAAATTGCCAAGATTAAAGTTGACGAGAATGAAAACCCAATAATAATTTATGAAGATTTAAACGATGGAAAAATAAAAGAACTAAAAGTAGATCTAGTGGTTTTAGCTACATGTATAATTCCTTCAGAAGGAAACAAAAAATTAGCAGACATATTGGGTGTCGATTTAGATGAATATAATTTCATAAAAACCAAACCGTTCTTTTCAATGGAAACCAGTAAAAAAGGGATCTTCACTTGTGGTTGTTCCCATGAACCTATGGATATTCCACGCTCTGTTGCTGAAGCTAGTTCTGCGGCAGCAAGAGTTGCAGAAATTGCTAAAGGGAGGTAAAAAAAATGTCAATAAACATGAAAAGTGAAGATGAACCAATCAGAATTGGAGTTTTTGTTTGTCATTGTGGTACAAACATTGGCGGTGTATTAGATTGTGAGGGATTAACTGAGTATGCTGCCACTTTGCCAAATGTGGTATTTAGCGATCACAATTTATATACCTGCGCAGAAATTGGATTAAAAACTATAAAAGAAGCAATTGAAGAGCATAATTTAAATCGAGTCATTGTTTGTTCTTGTACTCCTAGAACTCACGAACCACTATTTCGAAGTGCCTGTGAGGAAGCAGGCCTAAATAAGTATCTCTTCAGTTTTGTAAATATAAGAGAACAATGCAGTTGGGTCCATATGAAGAAACCTGAGGATGCATTTGAAAAAGCCAAAGATTTAATTAAAATGGGAGTCGCCAGAGCGACAAAACTTGAAGCTCTTGAAACGATTGTGGTAGATGTAGATCCTTCAGCTCTAGTTATTGGCGGTGGTATTTCGGGAATGAATGCAGCTAGTAATTTAAGTAAACAAGGTTTTAAAACCTATCTTGTAGAAAAAGAGAAAAACCTTGGAGGTCTTTTAAATTCTCTTTATAGACTCTTTCCAAATGACCAAGAATCTTCAGAATTATTAAAAGATATTGAAAGTAGAATTCAAGCGGACAAAAATATTACAGTCTATACTTCCACCATGATAACCAGTATTGATGGATTTGTTGGTAACTTTGAAGTTGAAATTAATCAAAATGGTAATTCAATTAGAATAAAGGTTGGTGCCATTATAGTAGCAGTTGGAGCTACTCCTCTTAAACCGATTAATCTATTTGGATATGATGGGAAAATAAGGATAACTCAATTTGAATTAGAAAATGTTCTAAAAAATTATAGCTTAAATGCAAATAATATTGTAATGATTCAATGCGTAGGGACTCGTAACGAGGAGAGAATGTATTGTTCAAATTTTTGTTGTATGTCCGCATTAAAAAACGCACTAATTATTAAAGAAAAAAATCCAGATGTACATATTGCAATATTATTTAGAGATATGCATACACCAGGAATTGCTTACGAGGAATATTATCGAAGAGCAAGAGAAAGTGGCATTATCTTTATAAAATATTCGCCTGAAAAACCTCCAATTGTTGAGGAAAATAAGATAAAAATATATAATGAATACTTAGGAACTGAAATTATAATCCCTTATGAGTTGCTTGTGTTATCCACTCCTTTAATTGCTAATGAAGATAATAAACAAATTGCTCAGTTATTAAAAGTACCATTAGAAGAAAATAATTTCTTTTTAGAGGCTCATGTCAAATTACGACCTAATGATTTTGCTACGGATGGAGTATATATAGCCGGTTCAGCAAAATGGCCAGTAGATATTACGGAAAGTATTTCTCAGGGTTATGCTGCTGCAGCAAGAGCCAGTACAATACTTTCTCACGACACCCTCGAAGTTGAAGGTGCAACTTCTTATTTACCTGAGGAATATAAAGATTTGTGTAGAGGATGTGAGATATGCTTAAAACTTTGTCCTTATAAAGCAATAAGAAAGAATGAAAAAGATGAAATAGAAATCATCCAAGTTCTCTGTAAAGGATGTGGAGTGTGTGGAGCTTCTTGTCCTAAAAAAGCTATTAAAATAAAACATTTCACTAATGAACAGATTTTATCAGAAATTTATGCTTTAGGAGGAAAAGAATTGCCATGAATTTCGAACCAAAAATTTTAGGATTTCTGTGTAATTGGTGCTCTTATGCGGGAGGGGATCTAGCGGGCGTAAGCAGAATCCAATATCCGCCAAATATTCGAGTTATTAGGGTAATGTGTAGTGGAAGGGTTGACCCAAAGTTTATTTTATCAGGTCTTCAAGTTGGAATTGATGGAATTATAGTAATGGGGTGCCACCATGGTGATTGCCATTATCTCGAAGGGAATTATGAGGCAGAGGTGAAATTTAAAATGGTTAAACTATTGCTAAGTCTTGTAGATTTGCAGGATAGAATCCATTTAGAATGGGTTTCCGCTTCGGAAGGTGTTAGATTTGGTGAAGTTGTTACAAGTTTTACTGAGTCAATTAAAAAACTTGGTCCATCTCCATTAAGTGGAGAAAATTTTGACCAACAGTTGCTTGAAAAACTTAAAGCAATAGAATTAGCTGCAGGTGGTGAGAGACTTAGAGCGCTTGTAGCAAGCAAGAGAATAATTATGGAAGAAGGAAATATTTACGGAGAAAAGATCTCTCAAGAAGAGCTTGATGAAATCCTTATATCTGCAATAGAAGACGAATTTTTAAGACAACAAATACTATTGAAACTAAAAAATGAACCGCTTTCTGTAAAAGATTTGTCACAATTACTAAACATTGATTCAAGCGTTATTCTAAAACATATCATTAGTTTAAAAGCAAGAAATTTAATAGATTATATCAAAATCGAGGGTATTACTCCATTTTACCAAAAATTATAGGAGGGAAAAGAATGAATAAGGTCGGAGCTGTTCTGGTTGTTGGAGCAGGTATAGGAGGAAGCCAAGTTTCCTTAGATTTAGCTGAGTCGGGGTATAAAGTTTATCTGGTTGAAAAATCCACGAGCATTGGAGGAGTTATGGCCCAGTTAGATAAAACCTTTCCAACAAACGACTGTGCGATGTGTATAATATCTCCAAAATTGGTTGAAACTGGGCGCCATCACAATATTGATCTAATAATTAATGCTGATATTAGAGAAGTTAGTGGAGATGCTGGTAATTTTACCATAAAATTAACAAAAAGGGCACTTCATGTCAATCAAGAGAAATGTACCGGTTGTGGAGTGTGCGGCCAAGAATGTCCTATTGAGGCGATAGATACATTTAATGAAGGTTTATCTATGTGCAAGGCAACTTCTGTTAAATATCCTCAAGCTGTTCCATTAGTGTATTCAATTAATCTCGAAAAATGTATAGGTTGTGGAATCTGTTACGGAGTTTGTAAGGCAAAAGCTGTAGAATACGATCAAACAGACCGAGAAATTGAAATTAATATTGGTGCAGTAATTCTTGCGCCTGGATTTGATGAATTCGAACCAGATTCAATAAAAGAGTATGGTTATAGTAAATATAGGAATGTAGTTACAAGCATTGAGTTTGAACGGATTTTAAGCGCTAGCGGACCTTTTGCTGGTAAGGTTCTTCGTTTATCTGATGGAGATATTCCACGAAAAATTGCCTTTCTTCAATGCATAGGTTCTAGAGATATGAAGCGAGGTCAGCCTTATTGTTCATCTGTATGTTGTATGTATACCGCAAAAGAGGCGGTAATTGCAAAAGAACATTTTGATGTAATTAATCCTACAATTTTTTGTATGGATGTTAGAGCATATGGTAAAGATTTTGATAAATATATTGAAAGAGCTAAAGATGAGTATGGAGTAAGATATATAAAAAATAGAATTGCCTCAATCTTAGAGATACCAGAAACTAAAGATTTAAAAATCAGTTACGAAACTGAAGATGGTAAAATTGTTGAAGAAATTTTCAATATGTTAGTGTTATCGGTAGGATTAAATCCTCCTAAAGATGCTAAAAAAATTGCTGATGTATTTAATATTAATTTGAATGAATATAATTTTTGCGAAACAAGCTCATTTAATCCAATACAAACCTCAAGACCTGGCATATTTGTATGTGGAGCTTTTCAAGGTCCTAAAGATATTCCTGAGACAGTTACTCAGGCGAGTGCCGCAGCTGGGGCAGTAAATGTTTTATTATCTGAAGGAAAAAATACTCTAATTACAAAAAAAGACCTTCCAGAGGAAATTGATGTAAGAGGTCAACCACCAAGAATTGGGGTATTTATCTGCCATTGTGGAATTAACATCGGAGGATATGTAGATGTTCCCGCTGTTACAGAATACGCAAGTAGCCTCCCTAATGTTGTTATGGCTGATAGAAATCTATATACCTGTTCTGCAGATACGCAAACTATTATTAAAGAAAAAATAAAAGAGTATAATCTTAATCGAGTCATTGTTGCTTCATGTACTCCTAGAACTCATGAACCATTATTTCAAGAAACAATCAGAGAGGCTGGATTAAATAGATATCTCTTTCAAATGACAAATATTCGAGATCAATGTTCATGGGTTCATATGCATGAACCAGAAAATGCTACTGAAAAGGCAAAAGACTTGGTGAGAATGTCCGTAAATAAGGCAAGAAGAATTTTTCCGTTGGAAAGAATGACCTTAGATGTTATAAAAAAGGTCTTAGTAATTGGTGGAGGAATCACAGGTATGGTTGCTGCATTAGATTTCGCTAAACAAGGTTATGAAACTTATCTAATCGAAAAGAAAAACGAATTAGGAGGCATTTCTCGCGAAATCTATAGTACACTTGAAGGAGGGAATGTACAAGAATATCTAGATGACTTAATCACGAAAGTAAAGAGCCAAAAGAATCTCAATTTATATACAAGTACCCATATTGAAGCCATTGATGGATATGTAGGCAACTTTCATACTACAATAAAACATGGAGAGATAAAGATTCCAGTGGAATTTGATCATGGAGTAGTTATTGTTGCGACAGGTGCGAATGAATATTTACCAACTGAATATCAATATGGTAAAGATCCAAGAATAATAAGACAATCAGAATTAGAAGAAAAAATCTATAAAAGTCCAAATGAACTCCACAATATTAAATCAATTGTAATGATTCAATGTGTTGGTTCAAGAAATGAAGAACATCCTTATTGTAGTAAAATGTGTTGTGCTGAAGCAATTAAGAATGCATTAAAAATAAAGGAATTGAACCCAGAAATTAATATTACCATTTTATTTAGAGATATTAGAACTTATGGTTTTAAAGAGAAATATTATCAAAAAGCTCGTCAAGTGGGAGTTTTATTTATTCAATTTAATGAGAATCAAGAACCTGAATTAAAGATAGAGAATGGAAATTTGAATATTATTGTTAAAAAGCCAGATGTGGGGGATATTTCGATTAAGGCAGACTTATTAGCATTAAGTGTAGGTATTGTCTCTTCGAGAGATGAAAAAGAAGAGTTAGCAATGCAATTAAAGGTACCATTGAATGATGATAATTTCTTTTTAGAGGCTCATGTTAAGTTAAGACCTGTTGATTTTGCTACCGAAGGAGTTTTTGTAGCAGGTTTAGCTCACGCACCAAAACCGATAGAAGATTGTATTTCTCAAGCTAAAGCAACTGTTTCAAGAGCATGTACAATATTATCAAAAGATAAAATTGAGGCTGAAGGAAAAATTGCTCGAATAGATCCAACTAGGTGCACTGGTTGTGGTCTGTGTGTTCTCAACTGTGCTTATAACGCAATTGAGCTTCAAGAAGATCGTCGATTTGGAACAATTGCAGTTATTAATGAAGCTCTATGTAAAGGTTGTGGAGCGTGTTCTGGGAATTGCAGATGCTCCGCAATCGATATATTAGGATTTACAGGTGAGCAAATATTTGCTATGATAATGGGGAGGGAATAAAAAATGACTGATAAAAGTAAAGAAAAATCAACAGAGGAGTGGAAACCTAAAATAATTGCTTTCTTATGCAATTGGTGCTCGTATGCAGGTGCCGATTTAGCGGGAGTCAGTCGAATTCAATATCCTCCAAACATTAGAGTTGTTCGTGTGCCTTGTACAGGTCGAATTAACCCATTCTTCATAATAAAAAGCCTAGCTTATGGTTGGGACGGTATTCTTGTCTCAGGATGTCATCCTGGCGATTGTCACTATATCTCTGGTAATTATATTGCAAGAAGAAGGTTTGCGATTTTAAGAGATTTAATGACATTTTTAGGAATTGAACCCGAAAGACTCAATTTTACCTGGGTTTCTGCTGCTGAAGGAGAAAGATTTGCAAAAATTGTACGAAAAACTGTTGAAAATGTAAAATCAGTAGGTCCTAATAAAATATTTAATAAAAAATGGTGATAAACATAATAGACGACATAGAAAAATCTATTAGAGAAACTGCAAAGAAATTATTGGAAGAAAAAAAAGTTGATCTAATTATTGGATACACAAAAGGATCTATTCCACTTCGCTCTGGACCTTGTTTTATTACTGATGCAAGCCAAACAGGTATGCTAGTTTGGAACCAAAGTTGTGATTTAAATCTCGCAAAGTATCTAGCGAAGAACGATGATAGAAAGATTGGGATAATTTCAAAAGGGTGCGTAGGACGCGCTATTGTTCATTTAATAGTAGAAAAACAGCTAAACAAAGAAAATATCACAATAATTGGAATATCATGCGAAGGTGTTTTAAATAGAGCAAAAATCATGGTTGAAATTGGAGATAAAGAAATAATTGAAGCCAATATTGAAGATAATAAAATTATCATTAAGGGAAAAGACTTCAATAAAACACTTCCTTTACAAGATTATATAAATCAACTATGTATAACTTGTCACTATAAAATCCCACCAATTTCTGACATAATTATTGGGAATAAAAAACCCGAAAAACCACCAAAAGATGATTTCAAGGATTTAAATGAGATCGAGTCAAAAAGTTCTAATGATAAAATGGAATACTTTAAAAAAGAATTAAACAGATGCATTAGATGTTATGCGTGCAGAGAAGCATGCCCTATGTGTTATTGTAGCTTATGTTTTATTGATCAGAACAAACCAGTTTGGTTTGGAAAAACCGCAGACATTTCCGATAATTTCATTTTCCACATGATTCGCGCCTTTCATGTTGCTGGAAGATGCGTTTCTTGTGGAGCGTGCAGTAGCGTCTGTCCCATGGGTATAGACTTGAATTTTATTACGAGAAAGTTAGAAAAAATTGTTAAGGAGAGATTTGATTTCGAAAGTGGAATAAATTTAGAAGCCCCTCCACCCATGGGCACTCATAAATTTGACGATAAACAGGAATTTATGATAGAAGAGGATTAAATGGAGGTAAAGAAATGATGCAAAAAATGATATCAAAAGAAAAAATATCTGATCTCATAAAAGAATTACAGAAAGAGTTCAAAGTATTTGGTCCAGTTAAAGAAGAAGGTGTAGTATTGTTTAAGGAGATTACTGATGCAAAAGAAATTTGTTTAGATTATTCAAATTCGAAAATTCCTGCAAAAAGCGTGCTTTTTCCCATGATTGACACTCTGTTTTCCTATAAAAAGGAGGGAAAAGGCGTAAAGATTATAGAAAACCCACCATACGAAAAGACAGTAATATTTGGAATAAGACCGTGTGATTCCATGGTTTTTTCATTATTCAAGAACTTTTTCTCATTTGGGAAATATAAAGACCCACTTGTTTTGAATCGATTAAAAAATATAACTATAATCGGAATGGGCTGCTTGGAACCACGAACTACATGCTTCTGCACTTCAGTCAATGGAGGTCCTTTCAATAAGGAATCGGTAGATGTTCTTATTACAGAATTTAAAGATAATTATTATCTTGAGTCAATTACCGATAAGGGAGAGGCATTAATTAAAAAAATTAAATCGCTAACAGATGCGGACAAGGGAGATTTAGCAAAAATAGAAAAATTACAAAAGGATATCGAAAGTGCAATTCCCGTTATTGAAGGTTTAGATGGTATTTACACCAAATTAGATGGTTTATTTGACCATCCAATGTGGAAAATGGAATCTCAAGGATGTATAGGTTGCGGATCTTGTACCTATCTATGTCCCACATGTCATTGTTTTGATGTACTCGATGAAAATAAGCAAGATGGATCCGGAAGAAGGATCAGAATCTGGGATACTTGTCAATTTCCTTTATTCACACTCGAGACTTCTGGACATAATCCAAGAACAACTAAACTACCTAGAGTAAGACAGAGAATTTTTCATAAATTCAACTATTATCCAAAAAATTACAATATAATTGGGTGCGTTGGATGTGGGAGATGTATCATTAATTGTCCTGTGAGTAGTGATATTAGAAATATATTCATATCTGTTGAAAATATATCCTCTAAAACGGAGGGATGAATAAAAAACTTAATTCAAATTATGAGATAGAAAAAAAATGGTTTAAAAAATGCAATTAGAAAGTCCGTATATACCAGTATTGACCACAATAAAGTCAATCGTTAGAGAAAATGAAGTAAATGATATAAAGACATTTGAATTTGTTTTCAATGACGAAGAGAACTATAAAAAATTCGATTATGTTGCTGGTCAGTTTGCAGAATTAAGTGTATTTGGAGTAGGAGAATGCCCTATAGGAATAGCTTCATCTCCCACAGAAAAAGGTTCGATAAAATTTACAGTAAAAAAAGCAGGTGAGGTTACAGCAGCACTTCATAATTTAGAAGTAGGAGATATTGTCGGAATAAGGGGGCCCCTAGGAAATGGCTGGCCCGTTGAAGAAATGAAGGGAAAAAATTTAGTAATAATTGGAGGTGGATTTGCATTTTCCACATTAAGATCCCTAACTATATTTGCATCACACGAAGATAACCGGAAAAATTATGGTGATCTAACCGTTATTTATGGAAATCGAGAGTCTGGCGAGGTTTTATATAGAGATATTTTAGAAGAATGGGAAAAAAGGGATGACATAAATGTCGTTTTAACTATAGATAGGGAACAAGAAGGTTGGACGAGAAAAGTTGGATTTGTTGCACCTATCGTTAAAGAAGTATCACCATCCCCAGAAAAAGCCGTTGCAATTGTTTGTGGTCCACCTATTATGATAAAAACTACACAAGATGTTTTAAAAGAGTTAAAATTCTCTGATGAGCAAATATTATTATCTTTAGAGATGAGAATGAAATGTGGGATAGGTAAGTGCGGAAGATGTAACGTGGGGAATAAATTTGTATGTTTAGATGGACCTGTATTTTCCCAAGCAGAATTAAATAAATTACCAAAAGAATATTAAAAGAAAAAAAATGAAATGAATTATGAATGAAAATCAAAATTCAAAGGAAATTGTTCCTAAATCTTTTGAAGACCTTATAAAAGAGGTTCATGATATAGGAATTTGTGGAGAATGTGGAGGTTGCGTCAGTTTTTGTTCTGCTGCTGATTTAGGTGCAATTAAAATGAGTGAGGATGGTCCTCCACAATATATCGACAAAGATAATTGCCTAAATTGTGGTATTTGTTATCTGATTTGTCCAGAAATTCACGAATTAAATAAAGAGTTAAACGAGAGATATAAGTTTAAATTCCCAATAGGAAATTGGCTTAAAATTGTTACGAGTAAGGCTACGAATCTAGAAATCCAAAAAGCAGGAACCGATGGAGGAGTTGTGACATCCATTCTTATTGCGATGTTGGAAAATAATTTAATTGACGGTGCTCTTGTTTCAAAAAGGATAAATCCATTTCAGAGAGAACCATTCCTTGCAACAACAAAAGAAGAATTAATAGAAGCTGCAGGAACAAAATTTGATTTAAAGGGACATATTTCTGGGCTAGGACAATATAATACTTTTGTTCCTACAATATCTAAATTAAAATATGTTGTTGATAGAGATCTTATGAATATCGCTGTAGTGGGAGTTCCGTGCCAAATTCATTCTATTAGAAAGATGCAAGAGTTAAGCATTTTACCCGCTCATATAATAAAATACACTCTTGGATTATTTTGCTATGAAAATTTTAAATTTAATGAGACAGCAAGAAAAAAAATGGAAGAACAGTTTGATTTTTCCTTTAATGATGTTGAAAAAATGAATATAAAAGACTATTTGATTATTAATCTTAAAGGGAAAGACCAGCCATTATACATTGAATTTTCTGAACTTCATGATATTATGCGCCACGCATGTTCAGTGTGTGAGAATTTTTCTAATTTCTATTCAGACATATCATTTGGTGGCTTAGGTTCTAAAGATGGTTTTACTACTTCAATAATTCGCACAGATCTAGGTGAAAAAATATATAAACTTGCAATAGATAAAGGATATATTGAAGAGCCTCCAGAACTCAATACATCCGTAGAAAAATCAAAAATGCTTGCAAAAATAATTAGTTTTAGCCGAATGAAAACCAAAAGGGCGGAAGATGCTTTAAAACATCTTCCACTTTAGAAAAATTTTATTTTTCTTTAATATTGCACCTTAATATAAAAATCATTCCGATAAATTTCATTGGAATATACTAGGAAATGCCTAAACTTTTCAATATTAAATCAGCTTGTGTAAAAGGAATGGCGTTTAGATTTGCGATTTTTTCAGCGTGATAATATGAATATTTTAGAATAAAATTATTAAGATAATTTTTTATAAAATCTGCTCTCTTTTTTATTAATTTATCAATTTTACGTTGCTGTTCAGATTCCAATATAAGTTTTCCATCAAAATCAATTATACCTACATTTGGTTCTATTTTTAACTTAAACTGGAAACAGACTTTTCTTTCTATTTTATTCAATAAATTATCTGACAAAATGTCGAAAGAATGAATAAATTCATGAGTAATTTTTTTTTCTTTCTCAAAAGCGACATTATTAAAAGAGCCTTTTTGAATCATTTCATTAGAAAAATTTAGATCTCTTGTAACTGTTTCAAATTCTATTGTTCTTCTCATTTTAACCATATTTCTATTATTTATTTATTGTAATAATTACAGAGTTAAATTTAAAGTATTACCTAAATATCATTCTATTTTTTTTAAGATAGTCTTAATTTTTTCTACATGATTAATCAAGAAGAGTTTTATTTTAATAACTCAGTAAAGAAAATACTTGCTGATTCTGTAATACTTTTTAGAAAAACAGGTTTAAATGATTTGGCTCAAAAATGGGAGCGAATTCTAAAAAATTATGTTAGAAAGAAAATAACGGCACCACAATAGATCCAAGTAATTATTTGATTTTTTCTAATTGAGCCTGTCTCTTTCCCAATAAAAACGAACTTATAAGAATAAGAAAAATCCCTAAGATTAAAAAAATAATAGACATGATACTTGGGGGTTGTAAGAGAAAAATTAAGAGATATACAAATACAGATGTAATTTGAATTGGAACTTGTTGAATTGGAATCATATTACTAGCCTGAGCAACTTTAAAAGATTCCTGAATTTTTAAAATACCAATAAAATTGGTTGCTATTAAAATTAATGAGGAACAAATAAACAATATTAGTTCTCCGATACTATAAATGCCTTGAAATACATTAATAATGGTCCCCAATAATAGGCTTACCCAAAAATTGGAGAGAGAAAACATTAATCCTGAGTAAATAGAGAGCAAAATCCCACTATATTTTTCAGTTCTTCTTTGAAGAATTTCACAAGTTATAGAAGAAATGATTATTATTGAAGTAAAAATAATTATTCTGATGAGAAACATCAGATCCAATAAATTTTGTTCAGATATATTTATAGATAATCCACTAATTCCGAGTAAGAGAATTGCTCCAATCATTAGTAAAATTCCAATTATTTCATCTCTTTTTAGAGTCTCTCCAATAATTTTAACAGAACCAATTGCAAGAATAATTAAACCTGAAGCCATTAATCCAGGAATTAGAGCGGGACCAATATAAACTTGTGCTAATAGAAAAAAGATTGTTCCTATTCCCAACTGCATCATTAATCCCAATAACCATAATGGATTTTTAATTAAGGCTCTTCCAAATTTTACTTCAGCTCTAATTTCATTTACGACTTTTTTTTGTAATATTATACCGAAATTATTAATAATCCCTGATAACATTGCAAATGAAATACCCATCCAATAGAGAGAAGAATCAATTTTTTTGGTTCCAATTTTTTTTTTTTATAGATTGTAATAAGAAGTAATTAATTATTTTTAAAAATTCTAAAATAAAAATTAAAAAAGTTTATTTTTAAAGGTTAATCATAGTAGAATTTGATTTTCTTTATCTTCTTCGTCCTTTTTTATGCACAGCCATACCATGGACATCTTCAACACCTTCAAGAACCATTTCCGAAATTGTTGGATGACTGTGAATTGTCTCAGCAATTTGATGTGTAGTTAAATTATTTTTCATAGCGAGGGTGATTTCAGCAATCAGTTCTGGTGCTTCAGCACCAATGCAAGATGCCCCCAAAATTTCATCTGTTTCTTTATCGGCAAGCACCATAATGAAACCTTTATCCTCTCCCATACATTTTGCCTTTCCTAAAGCAGCATAGGTAAATCGTCCCATAAAAGTGTCTAATCCTCTATCTTTCAGCGACTTTCTCCTCATTCCAACTGAACCAATTTCCGGGCTCGTAAAGATGGTAGCAGGTACAATAGAATAATCTGTTTCTCTGGGATGTATATCGAAACCTCCGAGGCTTGATAATGCATTTGCAATGGCGATATCTCCCTCATAACTTGCAACATGTGCAAGCATGATCCCAGGAATTACATCACCAATAGCATAAATTCCTTTTAGACTTGTTTCTAAAGTGTTTGGATCTACTTTAATTGCACCTCGTTCGATTTCGATATTAAATTTTTCTAAACCCAAATTAGCAGACAATTTAGCTCTGCCTATAGAAACGAGACAATATTCTGCTTCATAATATGATTTTTCTGCAGATTCAATTTGATCTCTAGGAACAGAAGCGGAACAAGTCGTAGCTTTTACTCCAGAACCTGTATTTTCTATATTGATAACATTTTGATTCTCATAAATTACAATACCTAATTCATTAAATTTTGATTTTAATTCTTTCACAATCATCGGTTCTTCTGTTGCAAGAATTGTTGGTAAATATTCGAGAATAGTTACTTTTGAGCCAAATCGATTAAATATATTTGAAAATTCACAACCAATAACTCCGCCTCCAATTACTAAAAGACTTTTGGGAACTATTTTAAAATTTGGAGCAAGAATATCATCACTAGATAAAATTCGCTCATGATCAATATTAAATGCCGGAATCATTGCAGGGCAGCTTCCAGTAGCAATTATGATTCTCTTTCCTTTAATTGTTATAATCGAATCATCACTCTTCACCGAAACTAGATAACCACTTTCTGGATTTCCTCCGCTTAAAGAACCAAATCCGTAATAGATTTCGACTTTCCACATTTTTAAAAGTCCTTCTATACCCTGAACTAATTCCACTACAACTTTATTCTTTCGTTCTACCGCTTGTCCAAAATTTAATGAAACATCACTAATATTTATTCCAAAATTCGCTCCTTTTTCCTCAATATCTTCAATAAGTTTTGCGGAAGCATAAAGTGCTTTTGTAGGTATGCATCCAACATTAAGACATGTGCCTCCAACTTTGTTTTTCTCGATAATAGCTACTTTAGCACCATATTGAGAAGCTCTAATTGCAGTATGATAACCTCCTGGGCCAGCTCCAATAATAATAACATCAAAAATTTCACTCAAATTATCCAAACTCCCTACTGTATAAATATTTTAATTTATATGTATTAATTAAGAATCAATAAAATATTTTTTTAATTTAGATAATACAATTAATTGGTTTGTAAAAAGATATTTTTAAAAAATACAGTATAGCTTTCAATTTCATCAACAATTTTATTTTATTTTAAAGAAAATTTCAGAAAAATAACAATTTTCACTTGTAATAATAAATTGTCATAATCCAAATATTCCATGATAGTAAGAAAAATATAAATACTCTTGCCCTATTATGTTTTATTAATTAAATTAATCCAAAATTCCAGTAAAATATTTATCTGTTATTACCCAATTTTATATAATTTATTAAATATAAGTACGAAATTCTAATTGTTTTAAAGAGATAGTTGATCTGAGATGAATAAAAAATCGCGAGATCATGATTTCAATGAAAATCTAAGGAGACTTTTCAATGAAGAAAAATGGGAAGATAGAGCATATGCTGCAAGAAACCTCGGTTATATGAGAGATGGACGGGCAGTCAATTTACTAGTAAAAGCACTTAAATCCGAAAAGAATCCTTCGGTAGTAAATAGAATTATTGAAGCATTGGGCAGAATTGGGCATCCCAAGGCAACGATGAGTATTATAGAAGTTTTAAAAAGGGAAGTTGATAGAGAATTTATAGATAAAATGCGCTTATTTTATATTATTGAAAGCCTAATGAAAATTGGTGATAAAAGGGCTTTGGCATATTTAAATATTTTATTTAATTCAAACGATACAGAGATTAAAAATCTAACTCTAGAAGCATTTGATTGCATTGATCCACATTGGCAAGATAACATTGAAAAAGAAATGACTAATTTATAAGTAATTTAAAAATAATTTTTTTAAGAACAAATCATATAAGGCGTTTAAGCTATTTATTCAGCTGATTCTAAATATGTATTTAAGTGTAAATTTGGATTATATTTTTAGATTTATGATCTTGAGACTTTATCTGAAAATTATTTTATGAATCAATATAAAAGTCTAATAATAATTTATTTTAAAAGAAGGTTGAATTGCATAAATTCTATTAGTATCAAAATTTGTATTTAAAAATGAATAATAGAGAGAAAAAATTAGAAGAATCTTAAAAAAAAATATCATTCTTTAATAGAGGGATTAACTCATGTAGGGATTGGTATTGATATTATTAGTAATGATTATAAAATTCTGTTTCAAAATCAATTTTTAATGGAAAGATATGGTGATTTTACAGGAGAAATATGCTATGAAAATTATATGAACCTTAAAAAACAGTGCGATTTCTGTCCTATGGTAAAAGCAATAAAAAATAATCGGGTCGAGAGTGTAGAAATAACAGCCCCTGATGGAAAAATTTATGAAGTGATTTCAGCTCCATACCCAAACCCAGATGGGACCATTAATAAAGCTGCTGAAATTATTCTAGATATCACCAAGCGAAAGAATGCTGAGCAAAAATTAAAAGAATCAGAAGAAAAATATAGGGAATTGGTCGAATTATTACCTGATATAGTTGCCGAGGTCAATACTAAATTAGAGATAACATATGCTAATTCAATTGCATTTGAACTATTTGGGTATTCCCAAGAAGATTTTAATAAAGGTTTGAAAGTTATTCAAATGATTGCTCCCGAAGATTTAGAAAAGGCAAGTAAAAATATGAAAAAAGTTTTTAATGGAGAAATTATCGAACCTATCGATTATCTCCTATTAAAAAAGGATGGTACTAAATTTTATAGTAGAATAAATTCTCGACCAATTTATAAAGTAGGAAGAATTACGGGATTAAGATGTGTAATTAGTGATGTTACCGAGCGTAAAAAAATAGAGGCTGAATTAAAAGAATCAGAAGTAAAATACCGAGATGCTTTTAACCTTATTAGTTTTTATAAAGACGTATTTACTCATGATATGAATAATATCCTTCAAAACATCTTAACGTCTGTGGAATTATTGTCCTTATTTTTGGACAACCCTGAAAAATCAGAAGAAAATAAGGAAATATTGCAAATTTTGAAAAGCCAAGTTAAGAGAAGTGCAAATTTAATCTTAAATGTACGAAAACTAACAAAACTGGAAGAAACTCAGATTGGTACCCAATCAACTGAAGCAATTAGTGTTTTAAGAAAAACAATAGAATTTATTAAAAAAAGTGTCCAAGATAGAGAGATACTAATTGAAGTTGATACAAATTTTGAAAAGGTCTTTATCCAAGCAAATGAACTCCTAGTCGATATTTTTGAAAATATTTTATTAAATGCAGTAAAATATAAACATAATACACAAGTCAAAATCACCATTATTATTTCGAAAATGCAAAAAGAAGGCATTAAATATTTGAAGATGGAATTTAAAGACAATGGAATAGGGGTAACAGATGCTGCAAAAGAAATAATTTTTCAAGGAGGATATAAAAGAGATAAAAAGTTAAAAGGTATGGGTTTAGGATTATCACTTGTGAAAAAAATAGTACAAAGTTATAATGGAGAAATTTGGGTTGAAGACAGAGTTCCAGGCGATTACTCAAAAGGAAGTAATTTTGTGGTTATTATTCCTGAAACTGTTTAATTAAACCTTATTTTCTTTTATTCACGCCTTTAATTCTTCCAGTGATGCTATCGTTCTCCAAATTTTATCTTTATTTTTAAAAATTATTAATTATAAATTAAATTGACAACTTAAATTATTGATTAAGGTTGTTAGATAAAGATAAATTAAGAAATGTTATTGGTTGGAAAAATGCTCCTGTCCCAATTTGTATGGGGGGGGATTATAGAGCATTAACATTCTGTTGTAAGCCAGGATATTCACTTACTTTTGGATTTAAGTGTTTGAGAGAGCATACATTAAAAGAAGTAGGACTAACTCCTGAAGAATTTATGAAAATTAAAGAACAATTTTCTAAAAAAAATAACTGGGATTCGGAAATTGTTTGTTTTGGTTCGATTTGTTATTGTTGCATGCGAGCAGGTGGATGTGAACACAGGGATCTTGCACTCTCTTTGAAATATCCCGATATGACTTGGAAAAAAGTAATGGAAACTTATTTCAAAAAGAAAAAAGCCCTTGCAGAGATTATATTAAAACATATTACTAATCCTTCTGCCCGAAAAGTAATATATAAAATAAAAGAAGAATGCCAAATTATTGAACTATGATTATTTTAATAAATCATGCACTTGATCTAGATGGATTAGGAAGTCAAGCAATTTTGAAAAGATATTTTGAAAAAAAAGACGAGGAATTAAAATTATTTTATGCAATCTATCCTAATTTTATTGAAATAATTCGCCAAGCCATAAATCTAAAGCCAAATAAAATTATTATCGCAGATATTGGATTTAATGAGTCATTTAAGGAAATCTTTTCGATTTTTAAAAAGGTAGTAAATAAAGGTATTCAAATTTCTTGGTTTGACCATCATCTTGTAGATTCTCAGATACAAGAACAATTAAAACGAATTTTATTCATTTATCTAAATGAGCCAAAACGGTGTGCTTCTCAAATTGTATTTGATTATTTTTTACCAAATGACCAAATTGCTAAAGAAATCGCTGAATATGCATATGATGCTGATTTTAACGAGAAAAAGTTTCCAATATCCCAAAATTTACAGATGATTATTGCACATAATAGAGAAAACATTAAAATTTTAGAAAAAATTGTTGACTTACTTTCAAAGGGAAAATTCAATGATTATTTTATCAAGAATGAAATAAATAAGGCTCAAAAATGGAGAAATGAGCAAATTATTAAGATTGAGGATAATTATAAAACATATTCTATAGAAAATGGTGAAAATTTAGCAATTTCATTCGCGAAATTTAGCGCAAGCAGAATTAGTAGAATACTTGAGGAGAAATATCCCAATAATTATCTTTTTATTGGGTTTGATGAACGTACAAACGAAGTAGTAATTAGGAGCAAATATTATAATTGTCGAAATATAGCCATCAGTTATGGAGGTGGAGGTCATATTGAGCGCGCAGGATTTTCTTCAAATATAATATTAATTAAAAATGAAGAAATAAACAAGGATCAATTAACAATAAATGAGGAGTTCATTAGAGATTTTATTAAAAAATTAAGGGATTAATTCAGCCATACTAATCGATGTTAATGTTTTTTTCTCTTCCTGTAATTTTATTAAGCTTAATCTCTAATATGCCATTTTTATAACGGGCTTTAGCATAATCAGGGTCTATAGCACTTTTTAAATTAATAGTCTTTCTATATTTTCTATTATTAATATCCGATTCTGCATTAATAGTTAAGGAATACTCTGTCGCCTTTAACTCAATATCGTTTTTGTTTATTCCTGGCATTTCCACAACTATAATGACAAAGTCTCCCTCTTCCATAACCTCAGTGAGAGGTTCACGAAAGTTCTTTACTATTTCTCTCTTTCCCATTTTTGGTTGAATATTGCCAAACTTTGAAATTTTTGGCTTCCCATTAGGTCCAACAGATAAATTAATGCCATATAAAAACGGTCCCTGCAAATTAAATTTATCGCGATATTTTCCTAAGCTTTTCATTAATTCTTCAGGTGTGAGTTTGCCGAAATTGGTAAAATCTTTAGTTTGCTTTAAAAAGTCCTTCATAATTTTATTAATAATGTTCTTAAAAAAATTTGAATCACCTAAAAATTTAAAGTTTCCCCAGAGGTCGCCCCATTCATCATTTTGGTCAAATTTATCTTCATCTTCATCATCATTATTTTTCTTACTCATAACATTTCCACCTTTTTTATCCAAATTCTATTAACATAAATTTAATAACGATTATTTAAATTAAACAATTATATATAAGAAAGGAATGGCTAATAAATATATATTTAATCAATTATATCTTCAAAATTAAGATTTTAAATTAAAAAATAATAGCGAAATTCTCATGTTTAAAGAGTTTAATGAAGATGAAAAAGAATTATATTTAGATGTTTTAAGAGAAGGAACTTTTACACCTTTTGATAAATTTGTATCTCGTGGAGATTTGCCTGATGTAATTGATATTGCAAATCCAAGAAAAGAGATTGATAAAATTATTTTCCGAGCAATAAAACAAACAAATAGAGATAAGTCAACTAGGCTAATCCCAATTCTAGGTAGCGCCGGAAGTGGAAAAACTCACGCATTTTGGGCTTATAAAGATAAAATTGGGCAAGTGGAAGAATTTGAAGTAGAAGGCTTAGAACCTATAAATTGGACAATTGTATACGTTCCCTCGCCTCCAGCAAGCGTTAGAGTATTACTTCATATTTATACATGTATTATAGAAGAATTAGGAGTAGATGTTATAAAAACTGTTTCAGAAAAATTAGTAACCAAGTGGGGTGGAAAGAAAAGAGGATTTTTCAGTAGACCTAAAGCTGATGATGTTATTTCGCGTGGAATAAGAGAATTTCCGGGGGTTGGTGCTGATATTGTCAAAGCATTAGTCTATTTTCGTTTAGAAAAAGATAAAAGAGCGTTAGCTGAACGCTGGTTACTTGGGGAAGATCTTGAAGATGATGAATTAGATGATTTAGGAATAAATAGTGTAATCGAGGATGATGACACTTGTCTGGCAATGATAAAAATAATTACAGAAAATTTGGGCAAAGTAATTGTATTGTATTTTGATGAGATCGAATCTCCTTATAGGATGCATGGAGAGCTTGCTGAAAGGAAATTCTTAGAAGTATTAAAAAAGCAATATAATGAAGTTCAAAAATTAGTTATAGTGATTGCAGTTCTGAAAGAAATATGGCCACGTATATTGGAGATTGCCGACCAACCATTACGTTCTCGAATGGAACCCGAACAAGAACTCAAACCATTTAGTTTAAATGATTTAAAACTTTTCTTTGCAAATACTATGGAGCATTATTGGGACCAGAATAATTTAAATCCACCCTTATATCCGCTTTTTCCCTTAAATGAGGAAGTAATAAATGTAATTTATGAAAAATCAGGGGGAAATCCAAGGGATGTAATTAAATTGTGCAATAGATTTATTGATAAAATAATTAATAAGGAGATGTCTCTTGAAGAATTATCTTTAATGGAGGTAGATATTGTAGCTACAGCTCAACCTCCTTCAATCTCTGCAGATACAGCAATATTTTCATCTAAAGTATCAGCAGCTCGTAAAAAGATTGAAGAAATATTTGACACCGAATATCTCATTAAAGTTAATCCAGCTTCAATTGCAGGAGCTGCGTTAAAAAGTATTATTGACTTAGGAGAAGTGAATAAAAAGGATTTTAATTATGAAATGGAATATAAATTTAAAATCGGGAAACGAGAATACACTATTGCTGCAATGATTGAATTCGGTATGAAAAAGTGGGGTTTGGAAATTCCTTCTATAAAAACATTTGATAGAAGTGGAGGAGTGGCAGCATATTATGCTGCAAAAAGATTAAATGATGCTATTATTAATGGAGCAATAACGAATGGAATTTTAATTGTCCCTAGGGGAACTGCAGGGAAGAAATTTTCTTTAATTCTTGAAAGGGCACCTGAAATTGTTAAGTTTGAGATAAATGATGAAGAAGGGGAGGAATTAATTCGTTCTGCTATGCGATATCCATCAAGAATTGGTTGGGATATGGCAAAAACAACATTCGAGCAAATTGAAGATTATTCTCCTCCAGAAGAGGAGAGTCTAACCGATACAATGGAGGAAAGAACTAAAATTGAAGAAGATTTCATCGAAATTAAGGATATTCCAACCGAAATCAAGGTGGATATGGTTAACGAAACTCAAGAAGATAGTCTTGAAGAAGAAAAAGAAGAAGAAAGTGGAGAATCTATGGAAAAAATTGAAGATAATACAGATTTAGATGATTTTTTTTAGCAAATTTTTAATTATCTCATCATTTTGTCTTATATTTTCAGAAAGGTTAGAGCAATTTTTACACAAATTAATTAATTCATTTAAATCTGTAATAATTAAATCATCATCGAGTTTTTCAGAGAGTTCTACAGCCTTATCGATGTGTTCTATCGCTTGTAAATAGTATCCGTCTTTTTTAAAATCAATTTCACTTAAGAGATATTTAAAATTCTTATAAGCTTCATCTCGTTCCCTTAAATAAGTTGGATAATTTTCAGCAGTTTTTGCCTTTTCCTCTAATACTTTATGAATTTCAAATTCTTCTATTTTTTTTGCGAGTTCTGCTGCTTTTATATAATGTTTTTTAGCATTTTTATAATCCTGAGTATTAAATAATTCTTCCGCAATTTTAACTGATTTAGCAATCTCATCAGGAATAATCTCACCCAAATCAATTAAATTTCTTGCTTCTTGGATCCTTTCCTCATCTAGAAGATCTTTTATTCGTTCATTAAGTTTTTCTCGAATTAATTTAGGTTCTTTTAATTTCTCATCTAATTCAATTCTTGAATGAAGAATTTCTTTTAAAAGAAATTTTAATTTTTCTTTATCTTTAGAAAAATTTTCCACGATTTTTGCTTCAATTTCATCAAAAATTGCTATAAAAGAGTCAATAAACTCTCCTGATGTTGTTACTAAACCTAAATATATTGATAATTTTTCATCTAATTTAATTTCTTTTGAATAATACTTTAAATCATCCTTTGTATGAGTAATATAATTTAAGTCTGATTTTTTTAAATGATTATCTCCTAAGTTTTTTAATATCTCTTTCGTTATTCCAATCTCCTTAATATAATATTCTGCCAAAAGATTAGGACCAAATGATTCGTCTATTTCATATAAAAAAATTCCAAGGGGCATTTTTAAAAATTCACATCTATTCTTTCTTGTTATCTTTTTTCATAAAATAATCATTTGTTCTTTTAAAATACATTCTTTAAGAGAAGGGTGTATAGATTTATATGTAAGAACATCTACTTTCCACTTTAATAGTTCCTGAAGTTCTAATTTTAAAGCAGCAAGATCTAATAAGCTCTTTCTTCCCTCAAATTCAATTAATAAATCTATGTCGCTTTTATCTGAAGCTTCTCCTCTCATAATTGACCCAAATAAAGACGCTTTTTTGACATTGTATTGTTTAAGGACATTCAAGATTTTACCTTTAATATTTTCGATTTTATGAGACAATATATTAATCTCACTCATTTAATTTTAGTGAATAAATAAAAGTGTAAATCAAATTTAAAATATTAGTAAAATCAAGATTATTAAGTGTTTTCAATAAAAATTAAGAATTAAAATTTTTAAAGATGTTTTTTCTATCCCAATAGAAACTCTTTAAAATGCCGTTTCACATATTTTAGATTTTTGACACCCTTGTTAAAATCTAACGTCAAATTTGTAAGAAATCTTATATTGTTATCAGTTTAATATTTATTTTATTACCCTTAAAAAATAAATCAATAATAGTGAGTAAAAGTGGAATTATTAAATAAATTCAATGAAAAGTTAGATATTTTATTAGCTTGGATAAAAACCCAATATGATAAGGCAGAAGATTTTCTCACGGATCACCAGAATGTGAAAATATCAATGATTATCACATTAATTGGTTATCATGCTTTATTAATTATTGGCGTAATTATTGCCCAGTTTAATTCTGATTTTAGTGCAATTGATGGATATAATATATGGGATAATTGGATAAGTGACCTTGGTGGGAGCACTTTTACCCCTATGCCTATTTTCTATGATCTAGCTGCTTGTTTAGCTGGCACATTAACAATACCTTTAATTTTTTTTATAGAGAAAATCGTGGCGCCGGTTCCTTCTAAACTAGAAGAACTCCATCAATATTCACGATGGAGATTTAGGTTTTCTAGTTATGGTTTCTTATTTGGACTTATTGGAAATGTTGGATATATATTTGTTGGGTTGTTTTCAGCAGACAGAAATTATTGGGGATTACACGGGATCGCAAGTATTTTATCTTTCGGGGGTTTTGTATTTAGTGGATTTTTCTTCGGTTTATGCATTATATTATATAAAACGAGCATTCCTAGAGAGTTTGGTATTTATATGATTATTGGTCCTCTTTTAACATTAATTTTGTATGAGATGTTACCAGCATATACACCAATATCGAATCCATTCATGGAATGGATGCTACTTTTTTCTATTCTTGTATGGGTGAATCCACTCTGTATATACACCCTAAGACAGTTTAAAAAAGAGAAAATGCTTCAAAAAAAGTTAATTAAATAAAAATAAATTCAAGAGGAGAAATAATTGAGTAAAAAAGACAAGTTTAAAATGAAAATTAATAATTTTTTCGATTGGTTGCAAAAAAAAGAAGAAAAAATTGAAGTTTCTTTAACAATTCCTAAAATTGTAAGGATTTCGACAATTGGAGTAACAGTAATTTTTATCTCTGCATTAATTATAGGCGTAATTGTTGCTCAACTTGACCCTGATGGCTATAATATTATTGATAATTATATAAGCGATCTTGGATCATTTAATCACACTCCTTTACCATATTTTTTGGACTATGGAGCGATGATTTCAGCATTTTTATCAATCCCCATTATATTTTATATGGAAAAACAATTTGCGCCACTCCCAAAGGATGCAAAAGATTTACAAAATTATTCTCGAATGAGATTTAGATTAAGTAGTATCGGTTTTCTATGGATGCTTATTGGAGTAGTGGGATTTTTTGGGATTGGATTATTTTCCGAAGATCGTACAACATCATTGGGTTTACATATGATATTTTCGATTATTGTATTTAGTGGGTTTGTTATTGCCGGAATTTTTTTTGGATTATTAATCACATTTTATCCTACAAGGATTACAAGACCAATTGGGATATTTATGATTTTTGGACCCCCCATTGTAGCAATAATATTTTTATTAAATTTTCCCCCATCAAAACCATTTTGGGAGTGGATGCTTATGATTTCGATATTTCTTTGGATAATTCCAGTTGGAATAATATTAATTAAAAAAACAAGTAAAAAATTGGATTTAAAATAACTAAAATTAGAAATTCATGTTTTAAATTGTTAAGTTTGATTCAGGTGTGCCTTTCTTAAAGGGTTTTAGCCTAGGAAATCCTTTTTCAATCATATCGATAATGTTACCATAATTTTTGTTAAATTCGATTTCAATATCATCATAAGGAAAATCAATATGTACGCCCCTATCTCCGACATATTCTACAAAAATATTTCCATTAACATCATAAGGAGCAAGAAGTCCGTCATTTTCCCCATCAAATTCAACCATTGGTAAGAATCCAGCTTTAAGGGCAGTATTTTTATCAAATACAGGAGTAGCCTTAACCCATTTACCATTAAGATAGAGTTCGGAATATCCATGAAAATAAAATACATTTGTCCCCATTAATTCCACAATTCTTTTGGGAACTAGATGATTTATAATATCGACTATATGAAGTTTGGCAGGTATCCCGACAGTTCTCGCCAATGTAGATAATAAAATTGCCTTAGATACACAAAATCCGTTATTTCTCCGTATAGTTATACTTGCCTTGAAATTATTTTTACGCATGTAAAATGCCATCATGTTATATTTTATTTTATCTCTAACCCAATAAAAAAGAGCAATCGCTTTCTCTTTATCAGTTTTTAAACCTTTAGTGATTTCAAGGGCTTTCTCTCTAACATTGCGCTTATTAAAATTAAAAAATTCAGTTGGTTGTAAATATTGTTCTAATTTATTCATAACCCGATTTATTAAATTGTGAATAAAAAATAAATATTATTAATATTTTTAGTAATTGCTTAGGGAGTCTTGATTTATTATTCTAAATTAATTTACCTTTAGTTTATAAATATTTAAAGGAAAAGAAAATGATTGACTCAAGTAAAATTAAAAAATTTTAATGATCCTGCAATAAATGTTGAAGATATCGTTGCGCAATCAAGTCTGAACTAACTTTACCTAAAACTTTTCCTTCTTTTACAACTGGCATAGCTGAAATTTGATATTGTTCAAACTCTCGTACAATATCCAGAATAGTAAAATCTGGAGAGGCTGTAATAACATCCTTTGTCATTATTTTATCAAGATTAACATCACCAACTTCATCAGCATTAGATTTAGTAATATCCCATACTGTTACCACTCCTACGAGCTTATCTTCAGAAAGTACAGCAATAATACTGCTATTTTTTTCAACGATCAATGTAGAAGCCTCTTGTATACTGCTATTAACATCAATGGTGGGAATAGGAATCATGATGTCTTTTGCTGTGCGTTCACTTTCTTTTGCGGTGAGACGTTGAAGGCTGATACGCTCAGCAGCTACACAAGGGAGCATATCTGGGTTTGATATTAATAAATCAACCAATTCAATCATGTTATGGTGAATAACATTTTCTCTATATTCCTCTCCTGCTTTCAAACGTTGTTTTGACAGTTCGGCAAATTCTTTAGTATGATCTGTTAGCCATTTTTCCACTGCTTCACGATCACCTAACATTTCCTCGGGAACTTGTAAATGGTCTGGTGTCTTTACAATATGTTCCTGCGCAGCAAAAATTACACCGCCTGAATTTACCAAATAATCATTTGCTATCATCACACCTTTTTCACGATACACAATTTGTTCCATTCGGGTTCGAGCAGCTTTTCTGTTTGGATCTGGGGAGTAAGTATTTGCACCTTCAATAATTACTGTCCAGTTTCCCACATGATCAACTGTTGTTGATGCATTTTCAGATGGATGAACACCCAGATAATTAAATATAGGAGCGGCAGGCACTAAACAAAAAGCATTTTCGAGAAGTAGATTATTTGGATTTGTAGAAAATTTAGTAGGATGCTTATATCCCTCTAACATTATATTTTTTTTAAAATAAGCATTAGTAACTAAGCCCTGTTCTCTCCATAATTTGAAAAGGTCCTCAATTGGAAGGCCAGATTTATTATATAAATAACCCTCCAAATCACTTATACCTATTATTTTGACTTCAGGAATACGTTCTTTCAAAATACGTGCCGCATGTGCGCCAACAGCACCAAAACCTTGTATTAATATTTCAAGATCTTTAGATTCTGGAATTTCTAAATTTACAAATTGTGGAAGCACTCTCAATCTAGGCATTATTTCCAGTAATGTTTGCAGAGCAATTATTACACCGCCAGCAGCAGCTCCAAGTTCATCAATTCTATTGCCACCCATATCAGCAGGTTTAGATACTGCACTATCCAATCCATTTTCTATAGCTATAGTCTTCATATCAGCATCATTAGTCCCAACATCAGGTCCTGGTATATAAACATCTCTATAACGGCGAATTAAGCGAGCAATACCTCGCACCACTTCAACATGTTCCTCAGATGAGAGATTGCTTTCAGCTACAATCCCTAATTTTCCACCACCATAGGGAAGATTAGCAGCTCCATTTTTTAAAGTCATACCTCGTGCTAAATTATAAATATCAGACGGAGAAACATTTGGTAACATTCTAATACCACCCATTGATGGGCGTCCCATTGAAAGGTTATCAACTACTAAATATCCGCCAATTTCCAATTCTGATCTCTCATCCCATATACATGCAACAAGATCTGGACCAATTTTATCGCAAACAATTCCTATGCCGGATAGAAGATTTTCATCTGTATGAGAAAATTCCAAATAACATTTCCCATCCTCTTTTTTAAGCCGATTCATAATAGCTGCCTTCGGAAGATGAGAACGAAGATAAGCATCCATTTTTTTTGGAATCATATGATTTCTTTCCTTTTATGATAATTTATTTGTTAAAAAAATATGATAAATGATCTATGCAACTTCTTTATAGATCATAATATTTGAGTCTAATTACTTTTTTGTTCTATTTACAAATATGGGATTTATTAATTTAAAAAATTTGGTCTTATCCCCCTTATTTCCCATATTTAGAAAGTTTTAAACACTCTTATCCTAATTGGCAAGTTATGTTTCCTATCTGATATATGTAAAAAAAATTGGATTGCAAGAGTCTATTTATATCTGGAAAAAAAAATTGTATTATTCAAGGAATACTAAAGATTTGAATGAACATTAAAATGGGTCCAAGCGCATTACCTATAACATGGATAATCATACCTAGATAGAGGTTTCTTTTCCACCATATCACAATTGCCAAGGGGAATCCCATTAAAATTAAAGTTGGAATTCGCCAAGGCATCCAGAGATGATAAAGAGAATTGAGCGCAACATTAATAAATACGCCCCATATTTTCAGCTGGGAAAGCCGTGGTAGTAGATATCCGCGAAAAAATAATTCCTCTATGATAGGACCTATAAAACCGTTAAATACAAGACTCAAAATATTTATTGTAAGTAAAATGGTTTTTGAATATTCAAGAGATATTGATAAGATAAACCAATCAGGAAGCCAAGAAAACAAAGTATTAAAAATAAAGTTATCTATAGGCGGAGCAACCACCATAGTGATAAAAAGGGCATAAAAAAGAAATAAAGGGAGAATTATAACATACTGCTTTAAAGGTATTGATTCTCTATAAAATACAATTCCAATAAGGGAGATTTTTTTGTTCTTTTTCATACCGAGAAATAATAAAAAACCAAGCTCGACGGGAATAAGAACACATATGCCAGCAATTAGAAAAGCAAATCTCGAGGGGAAACCAATCGAATTACTTATAGGAATGAACATTATGTAAGCAATAGTAATCAAAATTCCAGGCGTTAAATGTAATATAATAGATTTTATTAGGGAATCTTGAGGATATTTAGAACCTTTTATGCTTATGTTGTTATTAACCATTTATACTTCCCTACAAATTAAAAAAGATTTACATAAAAATTATTTTACTTAAATTTCTATTCAATTTTCAAAAAAATTATCTATTTAAAAATTAAATTTACCTCTACTCAATATAAATTTGGGATCGAGAGTCTTTTTTATTTTTTTCAAAAAATCATAATATTCTTTTGGATATGCCCCTATCTCAACCATCAATCTGCTCATCATCGCACCCATCATATACCATTGCACTCCATGTTTAGTAACCCTTTCAAGAATAGATTTCCATAATTTAAGGTTAATTTCCCTTATAATATCATAGTTCTTCCCATTAACATAGCTTGCGAAGCTTGTAAAGCCACAAGTAAGCTCAACATTATTGCCATCAACTAATATGATTGGACCGCTACCCGTAATTGGACGTAAACCCGTAATATCTAAAATTTTTTTCATATCCTCGGAATGCTCCATATCCCATTGATCTAAATCTTTCAATATCCCTGGATAAAAATTAATTGGAGTATGGCACTCCGCATCTAATGGCTCAAATCCGGGGACTACACCCCAGAGGTTATGGGCAAATAAATAGTGCCCCTGTTGGCAATAATGCCATTTTGCGAAATTGCCATCCGCAATCTCTGGACCTAACTCTTCGGCTTTATTACTTAAAAGAATATTATCTAATTGCTTTGTTTTTTCTTCCAATTCTACCTCTGAATTTGCTTCTATAACGTAAAAAAAGACTCCACGCTTTCTTTTTAAGTTGTCCCACAAGGGAAATAAACCATATTGACAACCTACTGATACGAGAAGATCCATAATATATATTGCATCATAAACATCAACTCCTTTTTGTCTTATTTCTGTGAAAATCTTAGCAGATGTTTCAACTGATTTTCGAGGTAGCAAAAAGGTTTTATAATTAGCATAAGGTGGTCTTGGAAAAACTTGCAATGTAACCTTTGTTTTAACCCCAAAACATCCATTATCACCACAGAATAAACTTGCTAGGTCAGGTCCATTACCAAATCGATTGAATGGAAACTTCGAAAATTTATTAGCTTGAGAACCAGTTTCAATTATTTCTCCAGTTGGAAGGACAACCTCCAAGGAAACGAGTTGATTTGTACAGGCTCCATACTTGGCACAGCCACCACCACCAACACTATGATGTGAAATGCCTCCACCAACAGAAGCGGTCAAACCACTTCCTGGGCCCATGCACCCTGTGTAAAGCCCAAATTGAGATAAATATTCATTTAATTTTGACCAAGATATACCTGCTTCCACAGTAACAAGAAGATTTTCTTCATCTAAATTAATAATATTTTCCATTCTTTTCATATCCAGGACAATTCCACCATCTCCAATAGGCTTACTTCCACCAAACTCGCAGCATCCGGCCCCTCGTGGAATAACAGGTATATTCTCCCCATTTGCGACTTTTAAAATTTCAGAGATTTCCTTGGCGTCTTTAGGTCTTACTACATATTCAGTAATCCCCTGTAGAACAGGATCGACATTGCGACTATAGGCATGCCGCATATATAGATCATTCGAGACAAATTTTTCTGATAAAATTTTTTTTAATTTTTGATATACTTCAGACATATTTCATTCCTTAGAAAAATCTTAAAAAATTTTAAAAAATAAAATTTGATTTAAATATTTTATATTTTTGTAGCAATGTAATCAATGATATCTAATACTTTCATATTTGGGTTTTCTTTTTTTACACTATCTGCTAAATTTTCAACGCAAAATGGACATTCTGTAAGCAATATATCTATACCGGATTCAACTGCCTCATCAATTCTCTCTTTTGCAATCTCCAAAGCTAATTCAGGAAATTGACTTTTTACTCCGCCTCCAGCGCCGCAACACCATGCATTATTTCTATTTCGCCTTAATTCAATCATTTCTGTATTTGGTATTTTTGCAATAACTTCTCGAGGTGGCTCGTAAAAATCCATATGCCGACCTAAATGACAAGGGTCGTGATAAGCAACTTTTATTGTTTCAATATCTTTTTCAGGAATTTGTAAACTTCCATCGTTGATTAAATCTAAAAGAACTTCTGTAACATTAACAACTTCAAATGGTAAATCTTGACCAAGTATTTCAGGCCAATCCTTTTTTAAAGTCCTATAACATCCTGCACACGCCACAAATACCTTTTTTGCTCCAGTTTTTTTAATTTGTTCTATATTATGCTCAATATTTGGTTTTACAGCTTCAACATCACCGATACGTAGTGCAATAGAACCGCAGCACCATTCATCTTCTATGACAGCAAATTCTTTTCCTGCCGAATTAAAAACTTTGGCTAGATTTAATAAAGTTTCCTTTTGTCTTAGCGGTTCAGTACAACCAGTATAAAAAGCGAGATTCCCTGTTTTAGAAACTCCTTTAACATCATTGAGCCACTCAAACTTTTTCTCTTTAGGCTCACCATAAGGATTTCGCATATCTGGATTATTCATATATTCAATTAATTTGGCATGTCGGTCCAATGGTGCAAAACCTGCTTTAATTAAGTCTTGCCTTAATGCATGCCATACTTCTACATGGTCAATCCATTTTGAGGTATTAAGAATAATATATGGATTATGTGATTCATGACATGTATCTGTACATGAACCGCATTCAGAACATTGATAAACAAATTCTGCCAGCTCCTTACTCAAATCAAGGCTTCCTTCTAAAATACTTTTGAGAACATTCATTCTACCTCGGGAAAACCATATTTCAAAACCTTCTTCCCCTTTAGCTTCTTTTACTGGACAAACTAAATATCTCCCCACCGCTGGTCTTATGGCAAAGCCACAATCACCGCACCCCATGCAGCTGAAAATGGCTTCCCATTGTTTTTTTAAATTATCTATTTTACTCATCTTTTAATCATCCTCCCAAAAATCAAATTTCCCACTACTTAAAATCTTGTGTGGAGCGAGGGTTTTTTTAATAGATTTCATAAGGTTATAATATTCTGAAGTATAGGCACCAACTTCAACCATAAGACGAGAGGGAATGTTACCCATCATATAAAATTGGACGCCATGTTTTAAAACCAAGGTTAAAAGTGATTTCCATAATTTAAGATTGATATCTTTGATAATTTCATGGTATTCTCCATCATGATAACATCCAAAAGTTGTAAATCCGCAAGTTAATTCTACATTATTACCATTAACTAATGGAACAACTCCAGTTCCACTAATTGGACGAAATCCAGCTATTTTCTCGATTTTTTTCATGTTTTCTTCATTTTCCATATCCCATACTTCGATATCTTTGAGAATTTTGGGAAAAGAATTTATTGGTGTAAAGCATTCCGTAGTTATATTTTCAAAAACAGGTATTATACCCCAGCAATTATGATATGTCTGCCATTGTCCTTCGGTATATTGCCATTTGGCAAAATTCCCATTAGAAATTTCTGGACCTAAATCTTCACACTTTTTATTCAAAAAAATTTTGTCTAGTTGTTTAACTTTCTCTTCTAATTCTTGTTCAGAATTTGCTTCTACGACATAAAAGACAATACCCCTCTTTCTTTTCAGATGCTCAAACATTGGATACATTCCGAATGTATTAGTACCAAGTTTTATAAGGATCTCATCAATATACATGGCATCATAAACGTCTATTCCTTTTTGTCTTATTTCAGTAAAAATTTGAGCAACAACTTCAGCTGAATTCCGCGGACACAGGAATGTTTTATAATTCGCAAAGGGAGGTTTTGGAAATACTTGTAAAGAAACCGTAGTTTTAACGCCATAAATTCCGTTATCTCCACAAAATAGTCCTGTTAGATCAGGCCCGTTGCCAAATCTGTTGAAGGGAAACTTTGAAAATTTATTAGCTTGAGATCCTGTCTCAATTATTTCACCTGTGGGAAGGACTACTTCCAAAGAGACGAGTTGGTTTGTGCAAGCTCCATATTTAGCACATCCACCAGCACCCACAGAGTGATGAGAGATTCCACCACCAATTGAAGCAGTTAAACCACTTCCTGGACCCATACAACCAGTATAAAGTCCAAACCGAGATAAATATTCATTTAATTTTCCCCATGAAATTCCAGCCTCTACCGTGCAAATAAGATTCTCTTCATCAAGATTCACGATATTATCCATTCTTTTCATATCTAAGATAATTCCGACATCTCCAGTTGCTATACTGCCTCCCCATTCACAATCTCCACCACCACGTGGTATAACGGGAATATTTTCTTCATTGGCTATTTTTAGGATTTCTGATATTTCCTTAGCATCTTTTGGTCTAACTACATATTCTGGAACGCCTTGTAGATCCGGATGTACATTTCGACTGTAGGCATGGCGCACGTAAATATCATCAGAAGCAAATTTTTCAGTAACAATATTTTGTAATTTTTGTATTAAAGTCATAATTATATGATTAGATAAAAAGAAATAAAAGGTTTAATTTTTTAAAAAATATTTTTCAATTTATTCCCGATGTTTTAGTTTAATAGCGATGTTTTAATTAAAAATTTAATATTCAATAAATTAGAAATAATAAATTTTAGAAGGTTAAATAATGAACGTTTTAGCATTAGGCGGATGTGGAGATATGGGGAGAATGGCAGTTGCTATTCTTCTTGAATCCCTCAAAATTTCATCAGTAACTATAGCCGATAAAGATTATGAGCTTGCGAAAACAATTATTGAGATGATCGGTTCAGATAAATTATCTGCATTTGAAATTGATGTAAATGACAGTGAAAAACTATTTGATTTGATAGCGTCGCATGATATAATGATGAATACTGTTGGACCCTTTTATAAATTTGCAAAAATGATTTTAGAAGCTTGTATAAAAGCTAAAAAACCATATATAGATATTTGTGATGATTGGAAACCGACTTTAGATTTACTGGATATGGATAAAAAAGCAAAGACTGCTGGAATCACCGCTATTATCGGGATAGGTGCAAGTCCGGGTATTACTAATCTTCTAGCTGTTTTTGCTTGCTCTAAATTTGAGGAAGTAGACGAGTTAATAACAGCGTGGGGTTTTAGTGAAGGAAAAGAGGGAAAAAAACCTCGGTATTATGTTACAGGAAAAATGCTAAAGAAAAAATTAGGACTTCCTCCTGAAAAAGCCAATGCCGCTGTAGAGCATCTTCTTTTCGAGACTCTTGAAAAAATTCCAACTTTTAAAGATGGAAAAACCATCGAAATTGATGCACTTACCGAAGCTGAACCGCTTCAATTTCCTGGTTTTAAAGATACTTACGTGTGTCATATTGGACACCCAGAAACAGTCACACTACATAGAACAATTAAAGCAAAAACAATATCATTGGTGATGTTTTTGGGAGAAACAGCCACTGATCTTACCCGTGAATACCGTCAGAAAATATTGGATAAAAATCTAACTATTAGCGAAGCCGCAATTGCATTGGATAGAGATTTTAAAAATCTAATAAAGCGTGCTAGGAGGGGACAGGCTCCTCTAAAAGAATACATTGGAATGCCTCCAAGTTTATGTGTCATTGCCACTGGTACGAAAGATGGAAAAAGAAAAAAAGTTGCAATCGCACTTGGTCGCAATCCTTATGATGAGATGGCAGGTTTAACAGGTGTTCCATTAGCAATCGCAACAATCATGATGATTGAAGGAAAAATTAAAACAAAAGGAGTTCTTACTACCGAAGAATCCATTGATCCTATTGAATTTTTTGATAAACTTGCCGTTTATTGCGGTAAAAATCTTACAAGCAAAGAAATTTTAATTGAAAGGGAAGTCGATCTATAATACTTAGATCTTTGTGTATATCCAATTTTATCCCTCTTTAATAGCTGCCAGAAAGTCTATTATAGTCTTAAAGCAACTTGGGTTGTTAATCATTCTTGTAAAAGAAAAGGGAGAAGAAGCTAAATATTTTGTTAATATTATTATAGTTTTTCCTCGAAATTTACAGTTAAAGGAAATATTTCCTTTTCTTGGGTTTTATCAATTGAATATTGAATTTTTTTGCTATATTTTTTGCCTCGTGTTCAATAATGTGATCAATATAAAATGTGATAAAATAACGATGCTCAAACGATTTTTTATACCAAGACTCAATGAACTCAATTTTTCTAGTAAATGTACGTATTTTTTCTAGATCAAATATTTTGGTTGAAACTTCTACTATAATATTTGGATTTAAATGCAAGAAGTCTATCTCAACATCAGTAGAATCGGGAAAAACTTTGTTCTCGTTATCAGGAAAATGTTGATTTCTTTTAAGTTCAAGTGTGATCTCTTTTTTTCTAAATATACTATTTATTATACTATATGCCATTCCTTCAAAAGAATCAAAAACACTAAGAGTTATTTGATCAAAACGCTCGAATACATTAGCAAATCGTTTATCTATTTGATTTTGTAAAGTCTCAAATCGTTTATCTATTTGATTTTGTAATACCTCAAATTGTTTATTCATTTGTGTTTGTAAAGCCACGAACCGTTTATCTATAGATTCAAATCGTTTATCCATTTGTGTTTGTAGAGACTCAAACCGTTTATCCATCCGATTCATAGCATCTAAGAATTCACCTCTAGTAAGAAAATTCTCTTTCAAATAATCAATTTGAATTTTCTTTACCTTTTCATCCATATGTTTATCTATATAATCCTTTATTGTTTGATTTAAATTGGGATCAGCTGTCATTATCCAAATTAACTTAAATTGTTATTCTGAACTATTAATATTCATCCATGATTTTATATTTATGTATTTAAAAATCTTATAATTTCTCTTAATAAGATACTCAAATGATAAATATTACTTACACTGTATCCGTCAAATTAGATAATAAGGTATATAAGATTTTTATTTAATGAATAAGAAGAAAAAATCAAAAAAAAAGGTTTTAAATTTTGAATTAATCTGTTAATTTTTTATTACTTAGTTTCTCTATTCTTTAAATGAATTCTTTAATTGTAACTGCTTTAGTTTTAACTCTTTTTCAACGTGTATATCCAAGATTTTCTGTTTAATTTCTTTTAGATAATCTCCTTTAAGAGGATACCATATAAGGATTATTGCGCCAATTAATACCACTATACCTGGAATTAAACCAACTAGTGCTTTTATTGTCAATAATGCAGAAATAGGTTGAGGTAAAATGATTTCACCTGTCGCAGAAGTTAAAAAACCCGAAATCGTTAATAACGTTGGACCTATTATAAAAGAGAGAGATTGAGCGGGTTTTGTTATCAATGCATTTACTCCGAAGAAAGCGGCTTCTCTTCGAACACCCGACCTTATTTCGTCTTCATCACAAACTTGTGCGAAGAGAATGTTTGTTAAAACTAATGGACCAGATAATCCGAAGCCAGCTACAATTTGAAGGATATATATAATAACCCCATCAACGAAAAAGATTAACATTAAAGGAATAGCCCCAATTACCAGAAGCAGTTGATTAGCCTTAACTACACCCAATTTACCAGCAATTATATTGGCAACAAACGCCCCAATTATAAGTCCGAGAATGATACATGCAAATAAATATATAGAACTGACTTGCATAACATAATTAGCTAAATATAAAACGTGGCTAAGCAGTAATTGTTGCATAAAAATAGACATAAAATTCGCAAATACTAGTATTAAAAATGATTTACTCCTAAAGGTATATTTCAATGAATCTTTTAAACCAAGAGGGATATCTACTTGCGTAAATTCTGGACGTTCTGTGAACTTATAAGTCGTAATTAGAATAAGTATCGCACCAATAATTCCTACAACAATCATTGCTATATAGAAAGGGAATAGATCTACTTGACCTTCCGGAGGAAGTAATAGCCCAGGTAAGAAAAATCCTAAAATCATTCCCACTAAAGATAATAAAGAAGCATATGTTTGAAGTGAACCTCTTTCATTCTCATCTTCTGTAATCTCCGGCAATAGTGCTGAATAAACTAGGAAAATGATTGTATAGAATGTATCGTAAAGGAGCATCGTAATCAGCATCCATATGAATATCCCAATTTGATCAAAACCTATTGGAACTAACCAGACTAAAATGAAAGACAAGCCCAAAAATGGAGCACAAAATCTCATGAAGGGTATACGCCGACCCTTTTTGCTGCGAGTTCTATCAGACCAAAATCCAAATAATGGATCATTTACGGCATTCCATATAGCATACAATAAAGCAGATAGTGCAATCCAAGAAGCACCTAAGTTCATATAAACATGATAAAAAATTTGTAATGTAGCACCATAAAGATTAGAAATGATAGCGCCGCCGAAAGAAGCACTAGCCCAAAATAATTTTTCTTTTCTTGAAAATTTTCGCATTATTTTACTTTCAGCCATATATTTCACTTTTTTTTTATTTGTATCTTTTAAAATCGAATTTAACTAATTTTTTATTAAATTTTTTAAATTTTATTAGAATATTTTTTGTTTAAGTATTATTTAATGTTATCTAAGGTTTTATATTGTAAAATTATAAATTGATTTAACTTTTCTCCATAAAATAATATTAATGATAAAGTTGTAATGAATTTTCTGATAAAAAAAGGATATTAAAAAAAGAGGTTTACAATTTGATTCTATAATAAGCATCTCAGATTTTATGGCAGAAAAGATATTAAATCCAGCCTTAATTATTTCATTTAGCAGATTTTGGGTGGTTCGGGAGGATTTCCCAGCATTTCTCTCATCTGCTCTTGAAAGTTATCGAAGTGTCCGGGTAAAATTTTTTGAACATAGAATGCTTCGGCTGCTTTAAGTTTAACCTTCTGTCCAATACCAGCAGCCATGGAACGAAATAATTTATTTGCATATTTAGACAGTTTTTTCAGATCCTCTGGACTAACATTGGCAGGGTCAATATTAGGTGCAAATAATTGAGCTATAAGTGTTAGAGAGGCTTCAAACTTTAGGATAGCATTTATTTTCTTTTCGAGGGTTGAAGAGATGTCTACAAAGTAGTTGGGTAGGTGACCAAGTAGCCCCATATACCATACTTCAGAGCAAGCATAGGGCTCTAGTAGACCATCTTTCATTTGTTCAGGATATAACAAGGGGAAAACAGCGAAAGCTGCTGCCTCTGATGCCATTCGTCCCACAATTAAGTGGTCTGGATGCACTTCATAAGTTGCCCAAGGATCAAAAGTCACTATACGGTCTGCTTTTAATTTCCTAACGTAATAGACGAGCTTTTTTCGTAGCTCTGGATCAGGTATAAATCCTCCATCTGGATACCCTAACATTAGATTTTCTTTCACTCCAAGTATTTTATTGGCAGCTCTGAGCTCTTTTTCTCGCATATCGGCTACCTGTTCCATTGTTAAATCAGTTCTTACTGTTCCTATATTTCCACTTGTGCAACATAACACATAAATATTATGTCCATCTTCTGACCACTTAGCTATTGTTCCCGCACAGAAGAATGTTAGGTCGTCGGGATGAGCAATAATCGCAACAATATTTAAAGATTTGGATTTCAACAAAATCACCCAGAAATCTCTCTCATTTTTATTATATACATATTTTCCACTTGATAGAATGATAATTTATGTTGATAAAATTTTGATCTTATTAGAAAACTTTTTGTATTAGAAATATTTAATGATTTTCATTATAAAATTTATATAATAAATCTATTTGGTTTTTAGCTATAAATTTTATTTAAATGTTCAAACTATGTTAAAATTATTATTAAAAAAAAAAGATTATTAAAAATTAAAATATTGTAATTAGATTATATAATTATTATTTAATATTTTAAGAAATCTCAATCAAAGGCAGATTTTTTATGGTAAGAATTGAAGAGGATGGCCGAATACACATAAAAGTTTTATACTGGGGAATGGCTGGTTCTGGTAAGACTACCATTGTAGATACTTTACATCGTCTTACAAAAGAACAGAAGTTAGATATGACACCCACGGGAGAATTAAAAAAAATAGATATGGCAAATGGGTCTACTTTATACTTTGATAGAGGGATTTTTCAATCCACAAAAACCCCTAAGATTTTTTACCATATTTATACCGTTGCAGGTCAAACTCAATTTTCTCCGCTAAGAAAGACCGTATTCGAAGGAACTGATGGAGTACTTTTCGTTGTGGATTCTCAAACTTTTCTTTTTGAAGATAATATTGAATCATTAAAAGAATTAAAAAAAGTAGCTCAAGGAGATTTAATAAAAGAAATTCCCATGGTTATAATGCTTAATAAGAAGGACTTAGATGAAACAATTGGTGCCAGTGAATTTGAGCATATTTTAAAAGAAGAAGGATTATGGTATTCTCCCCCTAATAAATTATCTCTATGGAATCCTATTATTTTTGAGACTTGTGCATTATATGATTTAAAAAGGGA
>JAHLWH010000282.1 GCA_019058015.1 Promethearchaeota archaeon
AAGTAATCCTGATGGTTTCATCAATCCTATTCCAGGTTTGATTGACCTTTTCGATTGCAAATTCTTAGTTGGTCTACCGCTCTGGGTGATAATAATGCTCGTATCTATAATTGCGATTTGGAATGGCTGGAGTATGTTAACCACTCCAGCACCAGTTCCCCTAGAGGAGCTGGAAGAAGAGCTAGAAGCCGAAGAAGCTGAAGCCGAAGAAGAGTAATAGAAACCTAAAGTATTATTAAAAAAAATTTCTTTTTTTCTTTTTTTCTTTTTTATCTTTCATTAGATTTATGAAATCTGGTATTCTGAAGCGATCTTTTAAGAAATCATTAAGGAAGATGAGCAAAATCGATATCCTTTATATATATGCTAATAGCGGATCCTTTATTTGTACCCTTAATTAAGATTTTATTAAAATTATTATATTATTAATTATTTTCTGTTCAATTTTAAAAATTCATTTTAAGTTCAATGGCAAGAAAGTATTGCGAATAATAAGTTTAAAATACAATGAATTTAGTAATAAATTTATGAAGATTATAGTTGTAGATATTGGAGTATTGGGAACTTTATGGGCTCAGAATATTGAAAATCTTAAAACACATAAAAAAATAGGAGGTATTAATTAAAATGAATGATCTCAGAAGTAAATTGAAAATTTCTGAGGAGGCATTAAAAGCCATTAATGATTTTCTTCTGGATAAGGATAATCTTATTATTAACGACCTTTTTAAAATTATAGACAAGTATGGTGGGGTTGAAGGGATTAACAAAAAGGCTGAAGAGGCGAGAAAGTTGGACAATTTAATTCAACAGTTAGAAAAGAAAAATCCATCATATGTAAAAGATCTCGATTGGTTAATTGAGCAACGTGATAAGCAAGTTTTTATTAGTATTCCCGAGTATCGACGGAAGATTCTTGGTGATAAAGTAGATGAGATGAACTTTGACGATACTTTTGCTGTTACTTTAGAGTTATCAGCTTGCCAGTATTTTCCATTTTTTATTGATATTATAAAACGAGCTATTGACCATAAGTTGTTAGTGCCTCGTCGGATAATTCGTGTTAGAAAAATGAAAGAACAGGAAGAAGATGGTGATCTTTTGGCCATGGCTGCTGCTATGCAGATTATTGGTGCGTCCTATGTGGAAACCCTTGATACGAAAGGAACTGCTCCTGGTCCTGATGGACTTCCTGTAAATGTTCATCTTGGCGGACCTGAAACCATTACAGGTTATTTTGGAGGCGTTGGTCAGCCAAATGACTTTGCCTTGAAATGGGTTGATGAGTATCTCTACTATTATACAAATTATGGTATCAAACAAGTTCTCAACGTAAATCTTGGCACAGTTCTTATTGGTTATTTCATTCATAAACTGGGAATTAATAATGAATTCAAGATTTCAGTCTATTTGGGGAATGATAATCCTTATGCTTGTCTTTGGACCTTAATGACAGCTAAACTATTTGCTCGGGAAGATGGCACAAGCCCATTGATCGGTTTCAATCTTGCAAACTCCGTTAATAATGAGACAATCGAACTGTCAGCATATATTAGGAAATCATTTGGTTTTGAAGATGTTGTTCGTTTAGAACATCATATAGTTGAGACATGGAAAAGTATTGTGAGGCAGCCATATGATCGTCGCGATGAATTAATTGAACTTGCTAAAAAGGTAAAGAATGTTAGTGCCAAGCATGAGGGGGGTAATATCGAAGTTGAACAGAAACGCGAGCATCCCTCAGACATTCTTGAATATTTCCTGAGCAAAGAGGAAATTTCGAAAGCGGGTTTGTGGGAAGTTTTTCGAATAAATCATCTTGATCGTCTTGATGCGGTAAATACGACTGCAGGAGCTCTCACTGAGAATGGTCTTACATTTCTCGCTGCAAAAAATCTCCACAAACTTAAATAAAATTAAAGGTGAAAATATATGAGTAAAAATAAAGGAAAATTTGGTTATCGACCTTCGGGAGTAATTCCCGCACTAGTTACACCATTTAATAAGGAAGATGAATCTATTAATGAAGGAAATCTACGTAATTTAGTTAATCATTTGATTGAGCAAGGAGTAACTGGTCTCGTTCCATGTGGTACAACAGGTGAATTTGTCAATATGTCATATAAGGAAAGACTTAGAGTGATTGAGATTGTGGTGGATGAAGCAAATGGGAGGGTACCAGTTATTGCAGGGACAGGAGAATCGGGAACTAAACTTGTTGTAGATGCCACTAGAGCGGCTACAGACATTGGTGCAGATGCCGCTATCATTGTAACACCTTATTATCTCAAACCTAAAGCAAAGGGTTTATATGACCATTATTATACAATAACCGAAAAGACTGATATTCCGTTGGTTATATATAATATTCCTTCTTGCACAGGAGTTAATATACCTTGGACGGTCGTGGAAGATCTTGCCGATATTGGCAATATTGTGGCCATTAAAGATTCGAGTGGTGATTACAAATACTTTTCCGCATTATTAGAAAAGGTAAGTGATAAAATCTCAGTCATTATCGGATGGGATGAAAATGTCTTGGCTGCACTGGCTGGTGGAGCAGCAGGTATGATCCTTGCATCAGCTAATGTAATTCCTAAAATTTGGCTCGAACTTTATGATCATGTAAAAAATAATCGTCTTGTAGAAGCTCAAAATCTACAGAAAAAAATTCAGAAATTTACTCGAATGATTGTAGGTTCCAGTGCTCTAGGACCAAAGGAGTGTCTGAATATGATGGATATTCCAGTTGGTGTTACTCGGCAACCTATGATTATGGGCGATACACTATCTTATGAACTTAGGGATGAATTTAGAATAGAGTTGGAGAAGTTAGGTTTGCTTATAAAGAAAGAAATTAAAATCGAGGTTGGAGAGAAAGAGCTTACAAGTCGTTTTTATTCTGTTGGCATTACACCTCAGAAAATCTCAGATTTTAGTTTAAAGGTCGGTGAATCACTCGTAGGAAGTAGAGCGGAACTTGCTCATATAGATCTTCTTATTGGTGATAAGAAAGGTCCTGTTGGTGAAGCATATGCTCGTGCTCTAACACAT
>JAHLWH010000283.1 GCA_019058015.1 Promethearchaeota archaeon
GAGTAGCTGGGGCGGGAAATAGGAGAATTATGTTTAGACACATTTTACCACACACCATCCAACCAATCCTTATTTCGTTTACTTTCGACATAGGGGGAATTATCTTAAGTTTGGCGGGTCTTGGTTTTTTGGGTTACAGTGATCCTAAATTGGTCGAATGGGGAAATGATATATCTAGGGCTAGGGAACGTCTATATGTTGCACCTTGGGCGACTTTCTGGCCCGGGATGATGATTTTATTTTCTGTATTAGGTTTTATGTTAGCCGGTGATGGGTTAAGAGACGCCTTGGATCCAAGATTGAAAAGTCTTTTTGGTTTAAAAAGAAAAAAGAAGAAAATTGGGAAGAAAAAGGAAAATGACTCAAGCGAAAAATGAAAAAAATAATAGTAAAGATGAAATGAATCACATATATTCTGTTGTTGTGGAAGATTCAGAGCATATACTTGAGATTAAGAATCTTAAAACATACTTTTATACTGAAGAAGGAATTGTTAAAGCAGTAGATGGTGTCTCATTTGATATATATAAGAATGAGACACTTGGGCTTGTCGGTGAGACCGGCTGTGGAAAATCAGTTACAGCTCTTTCCATTTTACGCCTTGTGAGAGCGCCAGGGGAAATTATTGAAGGAACTATAAAGTTTGGTGGTGTCAATCTACTGGAGTTATCTGAGAGAGATATGAGGAACAACCGTGGTAATTCTATTACTATGATATTTCAGGATCCTTTAAATTCCTTGAATCCCGTTATTTCAGTTGGTGATCAAATATCAGAAGTATTTTTATTACACCAAGAGCAGAAACTTAAGGAAATCTTAGATGAGTATAAATTAGAAAATGAGAAAAAAATACACGAATTAAAATCTCTAGAAGAAAAATTTGAAAATGAGTCTGCATCCTTAGGGGAAAAGGAAAAAAAAGATATTAAGGTAAAAATTAATGAACTTCAAAAGGATATAAAACAGAAAAATACCTTAAAGTCTGTAGCATTAGACGAATCTGAGAAAATTATTAAAGAAGTGGGAATAGCAGACTCGAGAGGTATTTTAAATAGGTATCCACATGAATTAAGTGGCGGTATGAGACAACGTGTAATGATTGCCATGGCTCTTTCATGTCATCCAGCGCTTTTAATTGCCGATGAACCAACAACTGCTTTAGATGTAACTATTCAAGCTCAGATTCTTGAACTAATGAAAAATTTGAAAAGGAAATTTAAAACATCAATTCTCATGATTACACATGATTTAGGAATTATTGCGGAAATATGTGATAGGGTTGCTGTTATGTACAGCGGAAATATTGTAGAATATGCAACAGCAGTTGATTTATTTAAAAATCCGCGTCACCCATATACCAAAGGGTTGATTGGTGCAATTCCAAGTGTTGAAAAGAGAAATAAAAAATTAACGATCATCCGGGGAATGGTTCCAAATTTAATATATCCCCCATCAGGCTGTAGATTTCATCCAAGGTGCGATGAGCGGCTGGAAATTTGCGATAAAGTTAAACCACGGTTTATTGAAATTGGTGATAAATATTATGTTGCATGTCATCTTTTCGATCCCGAATATCAGAATTCACCAAAATACCAATGGGGGGAAAAGGAAAAAGAAATATCTTACAAGATATAATAATAAAAATAGATTTTATTTTAAATAAAAGGAAAATAGAAAAATGGTTCTTGTTGATGAAAAAATAAAAAGTTCAGAGAAAAAAAGAGAAGTTATTATCTCCGTAAAAAATCTCAAGACATATTACCCGGTTTTTGGTGGGATTTTTAGACGAAAAATTGGAGTAGTAAAAGCAGTAGAAGGAGTTTCTTTTAACCTTTATAAAAGAGAAACTTTTGGATTAGTTGGAGAAAGCGGGGGCGGTAAAACAACCATCGGAAATACTATTTTAAATTTGGTACCTGCCGCATCAGGAGAGATATATTATGAAAATAAACGAATAGACAATAATTTTACCAAGGATTTGCGCAAAAAGATACAAATGGTGTTTCAAGATCCCGATGCTTCATTAAATCCCCGCTGGAAAGTGGTTGATATTATCGGTGAACCACTCAGAATACTACAAGGAATGAAAAAAAGGAGAGAGATTCGCAGAAGAGTTTTGGAACTTTTGATAACAGTTTCCATGAAAGCTGAGCACTTGGATCGATATCCCCATGAATTTTCCGGCGGACAAAAGCAAAGAATTGTAATTGCTAGAGCTCTCGCATGTAATCCGAAAGTTATTATTCTAGATGAACCGACCTCCGCTCTTGACGTATCCGTCCAAGCCCAAATATTAAATTTATTAAAAGAACTTCAGAATCAATTTGATTTATCTTATCTATTTATCACCCACGATTTAAGTGTAATCCAACACATCGGAAATAGAATTGCAGTAATGTATTTGGGTAAGTTCGTTGAGGAAGGAACGATGGATGAAGTTTTTTATAATCCAACACATCCTTATACTAAGTCATTGTTATCAGCCCGACCTACATTTGATCCAACTGCAAGAACAGAAAGGATTATTTTA
>JAHLWH010000025.1 GCA_019058015.1 Promethearchaeota archaeon
GATATTACGAGAACGCCCAATCGCAAAAAAAGAATTAAAAGGTATCTTAGAAAGAATGAAACCGAATATAAATATAGATGTATTGCTTGACCCATTCTTAGAATTAAATTTAATTCGACGTGATTGGATAAAAGGAGAAAAGGACAAAGAAACAGGAATCGTCAAAAATCAGGGAGAATATTTGTTTTTAACTAAGGATATTTTATTGGCAAGATTACCCAATGAAAATATTTTAAATCGTTTAAGGGAAAATAAGAAAAATTTATATGACATATATAAAGATAAAGTTGCAGATTATTTTTCAACTTATGATCTTAATAAACAATCTGTTGAAGAGATGAAAAAAATTGCCGGAATACTTCTAAATCCTGATAGTTATGATTTTTTGGCATTAATGAGAAATTCTTATTATCCATTAGACAAACTCCCTAAAATTTTTTCGGATTGGTTTGACATTGAGGTTATTTTAAGCACTTTAGAAGATTTAAAAATAGTTACTACACTTAAAGATAAAGAAGGTCAAGGTTGGGTAATATTACTTACTGATATTAAGCCACTTATTATTTTTCCCGAATTTTTATTACCTAAAATTAGAGAATTTTTTAAATCTGAAGATAAAGAACAAAAGATATCAATTGAAATTGCAAAAAAAGCCTTGGAATTATTAGAGGTTACTTACCCTGAAAAGGTTGATTGGTGATTAAAAAATTAGAAAGAAAAAACAGGTGTAAGATAAAAGATGGATTTATTTAATGGTAAAGAAAAAGTATCAATTCCCTTCACATGTAAGCTCTGTTTGGAAGAGATCAAGTTTGAAATTAAAGCTGATGAATATAATAATACAACCAAATTTCCTATTAAAAAAGTGGATGTTCATGGAACACCTCCACATAGATTAATAGTGTATTTAAATAAAAACTTGGAAATTGCAAATTTCAAAGTCGAGGATATTTTAGAGAAGGATGTATCTTATTCTCAGGAATTAACAAAACAAGTATTAAGTGATATTGAATTATCTGATGATGAAATAGAATTATATTTCTTAACAACAGGTAGAGATGCTGTATCTCTTGGAGAAATGTCAATTTTAATCAGCAAACCAAAAGAAGAATGCGAAGTAATTGCGGAAAAATTTGTACAAAAAGGATTATATAAAAAAATTATTGGAGCTACTCCCCATTATTCTGCATTACCTCCTTATGCTGCATTAATTGGACAATTACAAGATTTTAATACTTATATAAGAAATATTAAAGAAAATATTTCACCTCAGTTAGAGGGATCTTTTTCTCAATTTGAAGATAAAATTGAAGGTCTTAAGACATTACGAGATTACGGTGAATTCATGAATACTTTAAAACAAGACATGCTATCAAAGATGAATAACCAGAAAGTTGCTTTTGAAAAAAGACTCTCTGAAATTGATAAAATTAGACCGGTTACCCAAGTACTTGAGGATATTGAGGAAGAATCAAAAAAGATTATGGAAACAGAAATTGGAGATTTAAGTAAGAATTTTGAGGATATTCGAAGCATAATTTCAGAAAATCTAAAAAAGTTACGACTTGGAGTTATTCAAGAAACAGTAGATCAAGTAATTGAAAAAGTATTTGCGTCGGGATTAGAGCGAATTAATGAAAAAATGAGTTCTAAATTTGGTTTAAAATTAAATACTTTATTAAGTAATTTAATGACTAATATTAATGAGATCACTAAATCAACGGCAAGTTCTGGAGAGAATATCAATGAAATTTTTGCCGATATGAGTAAAAGCTTTAGTAAAACAATTGTAATGGCGGAAGAAAAACTCTCTGGAATTACTGATAGCATTTCAGCACCGCTTCTTGGTTTAAAAAATATATTTGCAAACCAAATAATGAAAACCTTAGATGATGTTTTAGAAGATATTCTCAAAAGGTTGGAAATTAATGAAAAGGTTACCGCTGAATTCTGGGAGAGAGCTAAAAGGGTGACCTTGTTTTCTATGAGAGATATTTGGTTTATACGATCTGTTGAAGGTGCTAAAGCCCATATCAACGAAGAAATTTCAAAGGCAAAAATGAGAATATTAATTGTAGCTCCTCAGATTACGGATATAGATATTGATGCATTAAAAGCACTACGAACACATATAAATATTAGAATTGCAGCAAATATTAATGCATCTTCCTCAGCTCATATGGCAATCTTACAAGAATTAGATCAAATGACTAATGTTTCTTATAGACATAGAAGATTACAGAATTTATGGGCAATTAATAGAGATTATGAAGAAGTGGTTATTTGTGTAATCTCGAAAACGGAGATTCGAGGTGAAATGAAAACTGAGATCGCTGGAATTGGCAGTATTATTGAAGAACATATTAAAATCTTTGTACCAATTTTGGAGGATGCTTGGGTTGGAGCTCAAAAAGATGTTTTTTACAGTCCTACTAAAGGTGTGGTTAAACTAAAAATTGAAAAGCCAGTAAAACCTAAAAAAGCACTTGAAAAACCAGAAATACCTCAAAAAGAGATAGAAAAACAATTTCCACCTAAACCAATTAAATTAGAGATTAAAATTCCAGAAAAAATAGAACCCCCTCAACCAATTTCGGAAGAGCTTTTAATTCCTAAACAAAAGATTATTGAAGAACAAAAAACCGTTCCAACTATAGATTTTGAAAAGATGGAAATAACTACTAATGAAGATCTATCCGAATATATTAATTTTATCAAAAAATCTCTTAAAAATAAATCTGCAGTAGAAGTTTCCATAATGTTAGGAAAGCTACATGATGCTATTTTAAAGATAAAGGGATTCTCAGGTGTTCTAGATGCGATTAATCGAAGTATTGCCGATCTTAGTAGTATTGCAGGAGATTTAGATGAAGCAGGAATAAATGAAATCCAAAAAAAATTGGTTTTTTGGAAAATGAAACTCCATATTTAATTTAAAAGGGATTTATTTTTTTTTAATTTACAATATTAATTGGCTGTAATTTTTTTAGGAGGAATAAAGACATCCCTTTTATTATACTCTAACTTTATTGCTTCTTGAGGACAATGATGAGCACAAACCCCACATCCAATACATTTTTCACTATTAATTTTCGCTATATCGTCTATTAAGGAAATCGTTTCCATTGGACATTTTTCAACGCATGTTCCACAACCAATGCATTCTTCTTCATTAACCACCGCTAAATAATTTGTGTGTGTGTGATACGGCATTGCGCCTCGATAATACATTTGAAAAATTCCACAACAACATTTGCAACAATTACAAATTGCTTCCTCTCGCTTTTGAGGGTCTAAATGGACGTGAAAAGCCTTATGAACAAGACCTTCATCTTCCGCCTTTTGAAAGATTTTTTTTGCTTCTTCTTTTGAAATTGGCTTACCAAAATTTTGTTCAATGGCAAACTGTGCAATTTTTCCAAACAAAAAGCAATTCAATCTTTCATCCGTAACTTTACATGGATCACCCAAAAGGTCTTTCTCATGCCGGCAATAACAGTGAGTTAAGGCAATATTATCATATTTTTCCACAATTTTTGAGATTTCATCAAATGGTAATACTACTTCTTTCGGAATCTCAATCTCTTCCTCAACTGGTACAACCCTAGCGATAGCAGGAATCATTTTTTTATATTGTGGGATTAATTGTTCATAATTTTTTTGAGTTGCTTGACTCATTTCCTCAAAAAATTTTTCAAATAATATTACAAGTTTCTTTTCTTTTTCTGTTGTTTCACCTCTCATAAAGGTAAATTAAAAGATACCAGGAAAAGGACCCATTAAACGATAGACTTTAACCCCCGTACTTCTACTGGTTGTTCCTGTAATAATTCCGTTATACATTAAATCATTTAATATTTTTTCTAACTGTGTTTCATCTAAATCTGTTTTTTCTTTAATTTGATTAATATTTAATGAGGGTTTTTCAAAAATCAACAGAAAGTTAGCTTGTGCTTCATTAATGAGAATTTTCAATAATTCAATAAGGGTGTTGTTGACGGGTATAGGCATTTGACCAGCATTTATGATTGTCCTCGCTATTTCATTCCATAAATTTTGGGACATTATAGTCAACTTTTTTACAATCTATAATTAATGATTGTTTTAAGGTATAATTTTAATTAAAATTTCAGATTTATATCCCATAATGAGAAAATTTTCACAAAAAAGTTTAAAATAATAGTTCTATGAAATTTCTTACTGACCTTATGCTAGGTAGGCTAACTCGCTTTTTGAGAATATTCGCATATGATACGGTTTATGCTAAAGATTTAGAAAGTAATAATAACACTCCAGTTCCTGATGAAGAACTCGTTAAATTTGCAAATAAAAAAAATAGAATAATTCTTACAAAAGATAAGTTATTAAGCAGAAAAGCCGCTCCAAATAGTTTATTTCTAGAGGGAGAAAATGTATATGAATATTTAAAACAGATTAAAATCAGATTTAAAAACGATTTTAAGTATAAAGCCGAAAAAGCAAGATGTTCTGTTTGTAATCATACATTAGTTAGAATAGAGAATAAAGAAGATGTAAAAGATTTAGTGAATGAGGGAACTTATAATCATATAAATGAATTTTTTCGATGTTCTAACCGTACTTGCAATAAGATATATTGGTATGGAACTCATATAGAAGATATTTTGCTTAAAATTAAAGAGATAGAAATAGATTGAAGGTTTTTTTATGCGCCACTCTTTAATTCGGCTTTAATTTCTTCAAACCTTTTTTTCACTTGCTCTGCATTATCTGATTCACCAGCTTTCTTATAGAAAGTATATGCTTGACTTAATAACTCACAAGACTTTCTTAATTCTCTATTTTTATAATGATTCATTGCTATTTCAACTAAATTTCTTGCTTTTTTCTTATAAAATTCAATAAATTGCGATGAAGTATCCTCTATCGGCATTGTTTAAAGTTAATTGTTTTTTCTTATTTAAATTATTTTTAAACTATATTTATAATTTTATAATTTTTCACTTAATGGATAATTATTTCTCTTCAAGGACAAGCGGAATTTTTTGAGCCATTAAGAGATGATCCAATAAAACAACTGCAGTCATAGCCTCTACAACAGGGATAGCTCGAGGAACAATGCATGGATCATGCCTTCCTTCGATTATCAGTTCTGTCTCCTCCATCAGCTTAATATCAATCGTCTTTTGCGATTTGGAGATTGATGCTGTCGGTTTAAAACATACATTGAATTCAATAGGCATTCCAGTTGATATACCCCCAATTATTCCACCTGCATCATTTTTAGAGGTTTTTATTTTCCCATCTTTAATGATCCATGGATCATTGTGCTCCGAACCTATCATTCTTGCGGCTTTAAAACCAGCTCCAAATTCAATTCCTTTGACCGCTGGAATTGAAAATATTGCTTTACTTATATCAGATTGGAGATTATTGAAAATTGGATTACCTACACCGGCAGGAAAATTATCCACGTTACATTTTACAATACCTCCTACTGAATTCTTTTCCTCTTTCATTTGAACGATTAGTTCACTGATTTTCTGAGAATTATCATTATCCAACACCCCTACATCAGATTTATCACGAAGAATTTTTATCTTTGTGAAATCATATTCTTTATCATCAATAATTCCACCAATTTCTTTAGTATAAGCAACAATTTCGATATTAGATAAAGATAATATTTGTTTTGCTATTGCTCCCGCCATAATAAACCCAGCGGTTATTCTTCCAGAAAATCGTCCTCCACCACGATAATCTGCAGATTCACCATAACGCATCAATCTAGAAAAATCTGCATGAGATGGTCTCAATA
>JAHLWH010000026.1 GCA_019058015.1 Promethearchaeota archaeon
AAGGGTTAGAGGGGGAGATATAGAAGATTCTATAGATATAACTTTCGAAGAATCAATATTTGGATAAAAGAAAGAAATTTTAATGGAAAGAATGGTTCCATGTGATGAGTGCGAAGGGACCGGAGCAGAATCACCTTCAAATATTAAAGTTTGCCCTCAATGTGGTGGAAGTGGGCAAATGACTTATAGAAGGCAAACTATAATGGGTACAATAATCCAGCAGACGACTTGTTCAAGGTGTGGTGGTGAAGGAAAAATCATTACAAAAAAATGTAAAACTTGTAAAGGGGAAAAAGTTATACCTGAATCTAAAAAATTGAAAATAACAATTCCGCCAGGAGTAGAGGATGGCATTCATTTAAAAGTTCAGGGAGCAGGGCATATCCCAACCCGAGATGCAATCCCAGGAGAACTCTATATTAGGATAAATGTAAAGCAAGAGAATACTTTTTACAGAAGAAATGATGATATTTATTCAGATGTAAATATTGACTTTATAACAGCAATTTTAGGAGATAAAATAAAAGTAAAAACATTTGATCATAAAAATAAAAAAATTGTTGAAGAAGATTTACGTATACCATCTGGAACACAATCTAACACCGAATTTAGATTTAAGAAAAGGGGAGTTCCTCATTTATATGACAGGGATCGTGGCGATCATTATGTCCGAATAATCGTTGAGATTCCAAGAGTTATTTCTGAAAAGCAAAAGCAATTACTTCAGGAATACAAAGAATTGGAGAAAAATAAATAATAAAGAAAATAAAATAATTTCATTTCAATACTAATTTTCCGCATAATAATTAGAATTTAATACATAGACAAATAATACATGTTAGAACTATTCAATAAAATAGTTATAGAAAAAAATTATTGAAATATAAAGATTATCTGTCTATTTTGTGACTAATATATGGATAAAACAATAAAAAAAGTTGAAATTTTTATTGCCACTGATAATCTTGTTGATTATCATGTACCTATTGATAAAGAGATTATGGAATTACCCAGAATAAAAGGAGCTAATCTAATAGGAGAACATGGATTATCTTTTTTTATTAATATTTTTTATGATAATGAAAAATATATTTTATTATTTGATACGGGTTCGATAAACTGCACAATATTAAATAATTTTGCTCAATTAGATCTTAATATCAATGAAATAAATGCTATTGCTATATCTCACGGACATTACGATCATACTGGGTGTTTAATAAAAATTTTAGAAGAAATTTCTAATTCTCAAAATCTTCAATTATATATACATCCAGATGCATTCTATGAAAGATTTTTTAATCGAAATAAAGAAAATACTAAAGATAAATTATTAGGTAAGACAAGAAAAGAAATTAAAAATCTTGAAGGCATTTTTTATCCTCAAAGTGTTGATAATAATTCAATCTTTAAATATATAAAAAAAGAAAATCTTCATCTAACTAATATTACAACAGAAATTTTCCCAAATATCCATATTACGGGAGAAATTCCAAGAATTAATAATATTGAAATGGTTACAGGTTTTTATTGTTGGAAATCTTCAGAAAAAGAAGAATTAACTGAAAAAGACGAAATTCTTGATGATCAGACAGTTTATATTGACTTGGGAGAAGATAAAGGTTTATTAATAATTCTTGGTTGTACTCATTCTGGATTATTAAATACCCTAATTTTTATAAAAAAACGGTTTGATAGAAAAATCTCTTGCATCATTGGAGGGATGCATCTAGTAAATGCCAGTGAAAAAAGGATAAATGAGACAATAACCTATCTAAAAAATCTACAAATGGAAAACCCTAAATTGATTATTATTCCCTTACATTGTTCAGGTATAAAATTTAAAGATAAACTAAAGTTAGAATTAAGAAATGTTTATGATTTAGGTGTTGGAACCAAATTAACCTTTTAATCTCTAAATCATAATAAGCTTGAGTTTAATCGATTGAAGTTTTAATATATTTCTGAAAATTTTTTAAATTACTTTAATTTTTATGACATAACTCAATTTCAGTTTGAAATGAGAACAAAATATTGTCGGAATTTATATCTATTATCATTTTAAAGCAAAAATTATTCTATTTAACTAAAATGAGTAAATATCCATGGTGTGTTGAATGTTATCCCAAGACTCTAAAACAAGAATTGTTAAAGAGTCAATAATTGGTGAGATAATATCAATCACGGGAGATCTTTTTGCTGGAATGATAATGGTTTTCTTTATAATGCCTTTCGAAAGTTTTTCTTATTTAATAATTATGATTCCTGCACTGTTAACTCTACGAGGAAATGTAAGTGGAACCTTTATTGCTCGTACAATAAGAGACTTATTTACTGGTGAATTATCCAAAAAATTAAAACCGATAAAACGTTGGCTTGAGAATATTGGAGCAACATTACTCATATCACTTCTTGTTGGAGTCTTTATTGGAATTGTATCTCAGATTGTAAGTCTTCTATTAGGAAATGAAATTATTAATCTGTTTATTTTTTTGTCAATTCCATTGTTCACAATTCTGTTTGATCTAATCATATCTATTCCATTATCTTCATTTCTAAACATCTCTTGCTTTCGCTTTGGGTTAGATCCAAATAATCTTGTCAACCCAATCATGACATGCGTTGATGATTTTCTTACGGTTTTTGGCTTTCTTCTATCTTTAATACTATTGGGGGTGCCTTAAATGGAATACTTCTATAAGATTATTAAAGAATCAATAGTAATTGTATTATTAACTTCTTTTTTGGGATTAATTTCTGGTATTTATTTATCAGATCAATATGATTTATTAAGCTCAATTCCTATTTTTATAATGGTTATACCTCCATTAAATGCATGTATTGGTGATTTATCTACAATTTTGATTTCTAAATTCACTACATATCTATATATAGG
>JAHLWH010000027.1 GCA_019058015.1 Promethearchaeota archaeon
AAGGGAAAATGAACTATCAATGCTAATAATAAACTCTAAAGAACCAATATTCTTTTTATAAATATACCCTGATTCTGAAATAGAAGTATTTATACAAGTGATATCTGCGGATGGAGGAACAAGGTGCGCCTGTACTGCAGTAGCTATACTCGCATTAGCTGATGCTGGGATTCCAATGAAAGGTTTAATAACCGCAGTGGCTGCTGGTAAAGTAGATGGAAAAATTATTATAGATTGCAGTGGAGATGAGGATAAATCGGGAGAAGCTGATTTGCCATGTGCAATTACATGGTACAATAATAAAATTACTTTATTGCAATTTGATGGAATGATGGATCTCGAAGAATTCGATAAATCAATTGATCTAATAATAGAAGCCTTAGAAAAGATACGTAAATTGCAAGACGAAGCTTTAAAAAAGAGGTATATTGATGTTCGAAACCATTTAAAAAATTATAAGCCTGAAGTAGTTACAACAAATAATATTGAAGAAAAAATTGATTCAAATAACCAAAAAAATCAAAATGGAGGAGATCAAACAGAATGAGTTTATCAAAAATACTTGTGTCGACTGAGAGAAAATATATATTGAAAAATTTAAAACAGGATAAAAGAATTGACGGAAGAGACTTGTTCCAATATCGTGATATAAAAATTAATGCTAATATAGTAAAAGCTGCTGAAGGTTCTGCAGAGGTGTTTTTAGGTAAAACACATGTCATTACTGGTGTTAAATATGAATTAGGACCTCCATTTCCGGACATGCCTGATAAAGGGGTTTATACTGTAATGGCTGAATTAATTCCTATGAGTTGGGGAGCATTTGAAGGAGGCCCACCAAATGAACGAGCAATAGAATTGGCAAGATTAATAGATAGACCAATTAGAAGCGCAAAAATGATACAAAATGAAATGTTATGTTTAATTCCTGATAAATTGGTCTATATTATCTTTATTGATGTATATTCTATTAATTATTCAGGAAATTTAATCGATAGTGGAGCTCTCAGTGCATTAACCGCTCTAATTTCATCAAAAATTCCAACAGCTAAAATATTGGACAAGGAAAAAGCTAAAGTCGAATGGGATGGAGGTTATTTTAATACAAAGAAATTAATAAAAAACATTCCTATTTCTGTGACATTTGGAAAATTGGAAGATGTTATTTTCGTAGATCCTAACTTAACGGAGGAATTAGTAATGGATGGAAGAATAACTTATGCATTTGATGATGACGGAAATTTAGTTTCATTACAAAAAGGTGGATTAGCGACGTTTTCTATTGATGAGGTAAAATCTCTTGCCCGAAAAGCTAAAGAACTTGGGGTTAAACTACGAAAAGATCTAGATCTATGGCAATACCAGAATTTAAAAAATAAATAAGTTTTTTTTTAATTGTTCTTTTTTTATTTTAATTACTTAACTACGTACAAAATTATGTCAAAAACGAAAAAAGTTGGTATTACAGGAAGATATGGAGCCAGATATGGTGCAACAATTCGAAAACGAGTCAAAAAAATAGAAGACCAATTACACTCTAATCCCAAATGTCCTAAATGCTTTACTCCAGCAATCAAGAGAAAATCTACAGGAATATGGTACTGTAAAAAATGCAGCTGTGAATTTACAGGAGGCTCTTACCAAATGGAGACACAAAGGGGGATTGAATCAAAAAGAATTACAAAAAGAAAACAACGAGAATTAGAAATTGAAGAATAATAATGGAAAAAATTATTTCAAGAATTGAAATTGAATTTAAAGACGAAGAAATACGTGATATTTCTTATAACTCTTTTATTCCTGAACTCTCTCAATTATCACGAAAAAGAACATCATTAAATATTGAAAAAGGTAAAAATTCTATAATTTTTAACGTAACAGCAACTGATATTACTGCTTTTCGAGCAGCCGTTTCAGATATTATAAATTTTGGAAAAATATTAGAAAAATCTAAAAAGTTATTAAAATAATTAAGTTATATTAAAAGAAAGAGGAAATTTTTATGAGCTTACCCTATGAGAATTTATCTGATGATCTAAAAAATAAATTGCAAAATTATAATAATCTGGTTCGAACTCTCGAGTTTCTTACTCAACAAAGATTTGAATTAGAACGTGGATTGAGAGATATTGAACTTGCAATCGGAGAATTGGATAAAACTGAATCTGATAAAGAAGTTTATAAGTCTATTGGGGGCATAATGGTAAAAAGTGAGAGAGATAGATTGTTGGATGAGAAAAAAAGTCAAAAAGCTTCAATTGAGTTGAAATTAAAAACCATAACCCAACGAGAAAAACGAACAAAAACCCAATTAGAAACATTACAGGTAGCATTAGAAAAAGATTTTAAGGATCAAGGAATAAGCCAATCTTAAACTAATAATTATGAATCTTAACTTAAAAAAAATAATAATAAATATAATTTCTTATATCGAAGGAAAAAATATAATCATATCCACCCATAGTTTGGCAGATGTTGACGGCATAGCCTCTGCATTTGGTTTAAAACTTTTTTTAAGTAAAATATTGAAACATTCACTTATAGATTTAAGATTTCCAAAATGCACCAAGTATAATAAACAAATAATTAAAATAATTGAATCCATATGTGAATGTAAAATTTTAAATACATCTTCTAATATTGATTTCAAACCAGATATTTTACTCATTACTGATACAAATAATTATAATCAAATTAGATTTAAAGAATTAAATCTTAATTATCGGGACATTAAATCAAATTTAATATACATTGATCATCACAGAAAAGGAAATAATTTAAAAAATAAGCCTCTTGACAAATACAATATCATCATGGATAATTACACTTCTGCCAGTGAGATAATTCTTGACATTATCAGACTTTTTAATATCAAATTGAATAAATGCATTTTACATTTATTTGCAGCGGCTATTCTTACAGATACAGGTAATTTTAAATATGCAACTAATGAAACCTTTAGTCGATTTAACTTTCTTCTTCAAAAAGGATTAGATTATGAAATAATCCAGGGTATCCTTAAGATGGAAGTTGATGTTTCTGAAAAAATCGCAATAATTAAGGGGAGTCAAAGAAGTAAATTAATTCGATATGGAGACTGGCTAGTATGTAAAACTCAAGTTAGTAATTATGAATCAAGTGTGGCTACATCGCTAATAAGTTTAGGATATGATATCGTATTAGTAATTTCTCCTTCAAAAAAAAGCGATGCGTTTAGAATAACTTCAAGGGCAAATCAAAAAGTAATAAAAGAAGCTGGGATTCATCTTGGAGAACTTTTTAATGAAATTTCTAAAATTAGCCAAGGTAACGGAGGAGGACACAATGGAGCTGCATCCCACGTTGGAAAAATAAATCTTGACTCTACTATAGAAAAAATTTTTAGTTATTTTGAGAAAAAATTAATAGAAAAATAATCTTAGAAATATTTATCATAACTCGCAATAAAAGTTTTTACCTTGAATTTAATTAAATTTGAAGATTTCAGTTTCAAATACGACCAAGCACAAGATTTCGTATTGAAAGATATTAAATTAAACATAGAGTCAGGTAAATTCATTTTATTGTGTGGAATTACAGGCTCGGGAAAAACAAGTTTAGTCCGAGCAATGAATGGTTTGATTCCACAATTTTATCACGGTGAAATAAAAGGGGATGTATTTGTAAAAGGAAAAAATACTAAAAATGTTCCCACATCAACATTATCAAGAGATGTAGGTTTAGTATTTCAAAATCCTGAGAATCAATTAATAGCTATGAATGTAGAACGAGAAATTGCGTTTGGTCCTGAAAATATTGGTATTCCTTGGGATGAAATGGATTCGAGAATTAAAGAATGTATTAAAATTACAGATATTGAACATCTTAGAAAAAAAGCACCATTTGAAATAAGTGGTGGAGAACAACAGAGGGTTGCAATTGCTTCAATACTCGCATTACAGCCAGAGATTATAATTTTTGATGAACCAACTTCACTTCTAGACCCAAAAAGTGCAATTCAAATTCTTAACTTATTGAAAAAGATCCTTCTTGAAAAAAAAATATCTACAATAATAGTTATTGAACATAGACTGGATATTGTACTTCCTTTAGCCGATGAAGTTATATTGATTGACAAAGGACGAATTATTGAGCATGGTGAAGCCCATTATGTGATAAATGGAGAAAAATTTTTAAATTCAGGAGTTAATATTCCGAAATGTGTTTCAGTTTTTCAAAAATTAATGAATCAGAATATATTTACCGGTAAAATGCCAATTTCAATCGAAGAAACTAAAAATTTGATAAATTCTATAAAATAGACTGAATGGAGAATGATAATATGGAAAAAAAACTTGAAAACCTTCAAATCTTAGTCAATCATTTAACTTATCATTATCCCGATGGGACTATTGCATTAAAAGGAATCAACCTTAATATTTACTCAGGAGAAATTGTAGGAATAATGGGTAAAAATGGAGCAGGTAAATCTACATTGATAAAAACATTCAATGGTTTATTGAAACCCACAACTGGGACAGTTTATATAGAAAATGATGAAGTCAATAATGTTTTAATGTCAAAATTAACGAGAAAAGTAGGTATCGTATTTCAAAATCCCGATCTCCAATTATTTGCTAATACCGTTGAAGATGAGATTAGATTTTCACTTAAAAATCTAAATTTTACAAAAACTGAGCTTGAAAACCAAATTAATTTAACTCTAGAAAAATTTAAACTGAAAAAATTTCAAAACCGAACTCCTTTTACTTTATCTGGTGGGGAAAAAAAGAGATTGGCAATTGCTTCAATAATGTGTAGAAATCCCGAAATTATTGTGTTTGATGAGCCTACAATTGGTCAAGATGCAGAGGGAGTAGAATTCATAAGAAATTTAATAAAAGAGAAACATGCTGAAGGAAAAACAATAATAATTGTTAGCCATGATATAGAATTTGCTATAGATAATATACCAAGAACAATTCTGATGGCTGATGGTCTTATTATAGCTGACGGCCCAACAAACAAAATTCTAAGCCAAGATCAAATTTTAAATATTGGTTCTTTAATTTCACCCCAATTAATTAAATTATCAAAATTTTTAATAGATTTAAAAATAAAGGTCCCTGAGGACGTATATATAAAAGAAAATATGGTCCAATTCTTAGGTTCATATTTTAAGGATAAAATGGGAATTACTGAAGGAGGTAAACAATAATATCATTTGAGTTCATGGAGGCATTTAAATTTATTCAAAAGAAGACAATTATTCATAGTTTAGACCCTAGAACTAAGCTTCTACTAGCAATCATTTATAGTATTCTTGCAATTATGTTTGAAGAAATTTTCATTCTCTTTTTTGTTTTTCTTTCATTATTTCCATTCATTTTTGCAGGACAATTATTCAAAAAATGGATTAAAAGTATTCGGGGAATGACATTCTTATTTTTATTACTAATTATTTTCAATACACTTTTTAGTACATTTTCTAAATCCATATCAATGATAATACGCATAATGATTATGGTAAGTTCATTTTCATTATTCTTTTTAACGGTTCATCCTGACGATCTCATGCTTTCTCTTCTTTCTCTTAAAGTACCTTACAATATAGCGTTTTCATTTTCATTATCTTTTAGATTTGTTCCAACAATTGCAATTGAAGCCCAAAATATTATTGATGCACAAAAAAGTAGAGGATATGAAATGGAACAAGGAGGCTTAATATCTCAAGCAAAAAATTTAATACCTTTATTAATTCCATTAATTGTTTGTTCTATGAAAAGGGCATTTCATATTGCTGAAAGCTTGGACTCCAGGGCTTTCGGAAGCACTAAAAATAGAACCTATTATTATTCAATTTCATATACAAAAAAAGATTGGCTATTAACAGTAATTCTATTCACT
>JAHLWH010000028.1 GCA_019058015.1 Promethearchaeota archaeon
GGTGTAGATATCTTAAATTTACATGATTCAACCTTTCCACTTTTACAATTTTCAATAAGGAGATTTGGAGCTAGTGGGGGCGCTTATTTTTCTACTGGCCATCTCTATAATAATGATGTAGAGATTACATTTTTAGATGCCGGTGGTTTTATTTATACATCATCTCAATTAGAAGAATTAGTTCGAACATCTAGAAAGTTTCCTAAAAATATAAGAAGAGCGGAACCAATAAATATAGGAAAAATATCGAGTATCCCACATACAGTAGATATTTATATGAAAGCGCTCCCTCAGTTTGTAAATAAAGTTAAAATTTCTGATGCTAACTTAAAAGTTGTTGTTGATTGTTCCTTTGGTCCTACTGGCCAAATAGCACCAAATTTACTCAGTAGTTTGGATGTAGATGTAGTTGCCTTGAATACCTTCCACCAAGAAAAAAAAGTAAAAGCATCAGTTCCTAACATTAATACAATAAGAAATTGCGCAGATATCGTCAGAGCTAGCCATAGTGATTTGGGAATATGTTTCTCGAGCAATGGTCAGAGATTTATAATAGTTGATGAATCTGGAATTGAGATTAATTTTGAAGATCTTTTCATGCTCTTTATTACTTTCGATGAAAAAATTCAAGAATCAAAACCAAATAGTGTAATTGTGTCAGAAACCTCATCAAAAGTATTGGATGATTATGTAAACGGTCAAGGTTTTGATCTTATAAAGAAAAAATCCAAACCAGGTATAATTTCAAGGAGTATAAGGGAGGCTAGAGCTTGTTTTGCCGCCTCAGATTCTTTTGAATTTTATTTTCCATATTTTGGACCAATATCCGATGGTACACTTACATTAATTAAACTTTTAGATATTATGGCTTCACGTGAAAGTTTATTAAGCGATTTAACTCGAAATCTTCCCAAAACAAATAAAATCAGTAAGAAGATTTCTGTAGATTCAAAATTTATTGATAATTTTCATGAATTCATAACTCAAAAAATTGAGCAATATAATTTAGAATATATCGATATTATTAATGAGGTTAAAATAATAAAAGATGATGTTAATATTACAGTAAAACTTTCTTTATCTCGAGATGCCGTAATAATTTCAGCCGAAGATGAAAAAAAGAATGTTGATGAAAAAATAAAAGAATTGGAAAAAATTTTATTTGAATGAAGATCCCTTAAAATAATGTGGATTCTAATGGCGGAAGTATTCCGAGTGCGCTCAATATTACCCATAACACCCCAAAAATAATTGGAATTAATAATATCAAATTAACCCTTAAGATTTCATAAATAGTTTTCGATTTGTATGCCTCTTTAAATCTTGGAATTTTTTCTATATTATTTACTGGGAAAAATAAGTAGAATTTTTCTGTTTTACCATCTCTAGATTGAAATTTAGGTGTTATTGAAATCGTGGAGGACGGTGTATTATATTCAAAGAAAATAAACACAATTAGTCCAACTACCGTTAAAATATAAGCAAAAGTGTATGGATTTGTTAGAAAATAACTTGGAAAATATAAAAGATTATATATCACCCAAATCACTTCCACTAGCGGGAAAAATACAACAAAATATTCTAAATAGTGAGGTTTGTAGGGACTGTATTCCTTATTTAACGCATTAAAATTATTGTAATTTGCCCATGTACCAGCAATTGGATTTTTTCTAACACATATTAATGAATCTTCTTTTTCTTCCACTGATTGTTCTGTAAACCAATGACTATGATGAAGACGTATAAAGAAATAAACAGAATTAAAAGTAATGAAATATTTAATGTCCGCCGTAAAATCGAGTAAAAAAAAATCTGGAATTAGTTGAATAAGAATTGTTAATACTATAAAAGCATCGCTTACAATTAAAAGAAATAATGGTATATGAGAATTTGGGACTTCTCCGAAAGGCACTTTCAGTTTATCAATATTTATTGAATCTTCTTTCTTTATACTTTTTCCTTTTTCTTCTTGTGCCAATTCAAATACATTTAAGACTTGTATCTTCTTACTCTCTTCTGATATTCTCTCTAATTGGAATGATTTATAATCAAATTTAATAAAATCTTCAGGTGTATCCAATTGAAAAAATCTTCTTGGGAATAGAACTATTAGAAATGCTGCTATTAGTAATAATAAAATATTTATCGTTAACATCCATCGAGTTGAGATCGAAATTCCTCCAGAAATAAAAAACATATCATAAGATAAGTTCAAGAAATTTATGTAATCAGTAATTAAATATACCATAAAGAAGATTAATGCAAATGCTGCCCAAATTACAAATCTTTGATGACGCTTTCCAACAATGATTTGCTGGACCTCATCCGGTAAAGATAATCTCTTGTTAGTTTCAAGGAAATTTTTAAAAACTGGACTTTTATTATATATTATTTCCAGAGAACTCGTATCATTTTTTTGTAGAAAACTAAGTGATATAGTCCGTGCAGTTATTAAAGAAAATATTATAAAAATTACTCCAAAAATAATTGGAATTATGCCAATAAAAATGTAAATATTCATCTCAATAATAAATGTTATCCCAGGTTGCTCTAAAAGTTCAAAGTAGAAGTTTCTCTCCTCATCTATTAAAAATGGAATATTTATAAACGCTAAACCGATAAGAATTAGCCCACTTATGATCGGGATTATGTTTAATCTCTTAAATGAAGCCTTTGCTATTTTATTTTCTTGCATTGCTTATCACCCTCCATTAATTCCCTTTAGGAATTATATTTAAATATCTTGCAATCCAATATACAATGAGGATATCGGGAACCAATTGGGTCCAACCATATTTATGATCACGAATATAATTAACATTTTTTTCACTATAACTCCTCCTCTGCCACATCATACTTTCTGACTTTCTCATATCGACTGGACATGAATTATTTAATAAATTTTTCTCACTTGATGACTCCTTTCCTTCAATCAGATCTTCTATAGATTCAATTAAATCAAAACTGGTTCCTTCCCAATATGCGATTTGTGGGTAAGGCACACCGAGGATCGGTGCTTGGTGTTGATTTGGAAAATTGAAAACATCATTATAATAAGTTCTATAAGGATATTTTCTCTTGACAGAACGCCATAAGCAATCTTTTATATCAGATTTAACAAATTCAAAGGGATTCTGAATTCGATCTCGAACCTTACCCCAAATTTGTTCATCATTATTAATTTCACTCTCCAGTAGAGTGGGAACATCACATAAACTTTCGAAATTAGGAGTACTATGACATAATAAATAGACAGCGTCAAACATTCCATTACGATGGAACTTAGCAAAATTTTGAGCAGGATCTAATAAATTATCCAAATAAATTTGTTTTAATACTGGATCCTCTTCAAGCCAAATTAATGTTGGAATATCATTATAAATAAAATTCAAAGGATAGTAAGGACCAGCTACATTAGAACTTGGACATCCGATACCTGCTCGGTCGCTTTTTCCTAAAGCTTTAGCAAATCCTCTATCATATGCGTAGTGAAGATAAATTGATTGCCATTTTTCAGGATTAACTATCGCAGCCATCTTTAGAAAGCTTAGAACAAATAAAGAACTTGGAACAGGTCGCCCACTCATCAATTCTGCTGCAACTGTGTGAATTTTACCATTTACATCAAGGATACGCCAATTTGAATCGTAAAAATATGAAACCGTTCTATCTATAATTCTACCTGTTCTTTCTTTTAAGTCCGGATCATCCACTAAATTATAAATCATGCTCATTGCAAAAAGCTGCCCACACGAAACATCACGACTTTTATGCATTATCAATGACCAATTATAGCCTTTATATTCACGGATATACCGGTCTTTAGATGCTTCAAACCCATAACCAGGAAACTTTTCTCTTGCAAGGGGTGTGTCTGGAACTGCATAACGAGGCCATGTAAAATTACCGGCTACCTCACTTAATATCTCATATGCCAATACCAAATCACGCAACCTTTCCAAAGTTGCTTCAACCTCAGCGTTATTATTCTCCCGTTTCGCTACTGCATATCGAAAAGCTTCTCCGGCAACATATAATCCTGAATAGAGTGAAACATGAGCCGTATCACTCCCATAAGTCATGATGTTAAAATCGTTATAAGGGCTACTTGTGTTTAGTGGATCAAAAGTTGCTAAAATCTGAGAATTATTATAAAATGAACTGTTAAAGAATGTTAAATTCTCATTTATTAGTGCATAATTAAATGTAACACCCAAAGGCGGCCATGTCCAATTATTTCCTGTGAGATTTTTAGGAATATGATAAAGACCTACTAATTCTTCAAATTTGTTAATAATATCAATAATATAGTCATAATCGATAATAGACTCAGGGGCTAATTGAACATCAAATCCATTCACAAAATGCTCAACGTTTAAATTATTATTCAGCAGAAACACAGAAATAAAGCCATAAAAACTTGTTCCACCAATTGCAATTATTGCTACGATTATCTTGGCAATATTTTCACCTTTAAATTTAGATCTTTTTTTCACGAGCATGTTCATCAAAAACTGGTCTTATGAAAATATATTAATAATAATTTATTTTTGAGATTAATAAAAATTTAATACATTTAATTAAATTTAAAATAAAAAATAATTAAAAACATAAAGATTTAATAAATTATGTAAAAAAATTATAAAATAAAGTGATTTTATTATGGCGCTATTTGATCTAAATTCAATAATAATTATGATAACATTAAGTATTATATTCGTAGTCTTTTTAATATTTGATATTTTTAAGCGTGGAGAACGCTACTCACTGCTTGCATATATTATGGCTTTACCATTAATCAATTACCTATGGTTCAAAATCACTGAAGGTGGTAGTTCAGCCTATGCAGAATACCAATCATTTGGAGTATTAGGTATGTATCTTATCTTGGTCTTGCTTTGGATTGTTGTTATGATAAGAGATGCAATTTTTGTAATTAAAAAGAAGAAAGAGATAGATGATGTTCTTTTATTTTTACTGGTTGCTTTAATAGTTCAGTTTGTTCTCGCTGCGATTTTACCCTCAGTTAACTTAGTTCCTGATATGCAAACTGGGTGTTCTTCATATTTAGCTTTCTTTTGGTTGCCTGAGTTATTTACCGTAACAGGAGATTTAAACCCAGTTATCGATCCAAACGTTGTATTATCTTTTCGCATCAGTATCACAGCTCTCGTTATTTTGATATGCATTCCATTGTTAAATGATATTCGCGGTGAAGAGGCAAATTTAGTTGCAGTTGTAGTTATTACTGCAATATTCATTATACCCTTTTGGATAATAAGTTATATATGGGCTCCAGAATCTACGGCGGTGCTAACCTTTTTATTCTGTGTTATACTTTTCGTGTCACTTTTACTAGTTACAGAAAGCGGACAAAGAAGTTCTCAAAATTAACTTTATTTTTTTTAAAAAATCAATTATTTTTTAAACTCCTATATTTTTATTAAAATCTAAATATGTAATTTATTTAAAGAATCAAGATTTATTTTATTTTGAATAAAAAAAGGAAGGCTTCTTTTATTATGAGTAAAGAAAATATCTCAGATTTAACCCAAATTCCCGGAATTGGAAACGTCACTGCAAAAAAGTTGATGGCTGAGGGAATAAATAGTTATGAAGATTTTATTAAAGCAGATCCAAAAATAATTGCAAAGATAGTTAAAAGTTCCGAGAAAAAAGTTTTGGATTGGATTTCAAATGCAAAAGAATTAATTTCAAGTCAAGACATGGAGCTTTCAAGTGAGACTAATGAAGAAATAGAAGAAACTATGGAACTCGTTATTGAAGAGTCTGAAAAGCCTGATATTCAAAAAGAAAAATCTAAGAGAAAAATTGATTACGGTATTTCTGATTTACCTAGTGTTGGACCTGCAACTTTAAAGAAATTAAAAGAAGCCGGTTTATTATCCCTAAGAGCAATTGCGATTACTCCAAAACAGGTAATAATGGATGATTCCGGATTGGGAGATAAAACTATTGAAAAAATTATTAAGGCAGCTCAGGAGTTATTAAATATTAATTTTAAATCAGCAAGTGAGGTATGGGAAGAGCGAAGATTATTAAAAAGGATCTCTACAGGTAGCTCTAATTTAGATGAAGTTTTAGCAGGTGGAATCGAAACGAGAGCTTTAACCGAATTTTTTGGCGAATATAGAACAGGGAAGACTCAAATTATGCATCAATTATGTGTTAATGTTCAATTACCTGAAGAAAAAGGAGGATTAAACGGAAAAGCTTTATATATTGATACTGAGGGGACATTTAGACCTGAAAGGATAATTCAAATGGCAGATGCTTTGGATTTAGATTATAATAAGGTTTTAAAGAATATAATTTTCGCACGGGCATATAATTCAGACCATCAAATTATGCTCGCTAAGGACGCATCTAATATAATAGATAAGGAAAATATAAAATTGATTATTGTGGATTCGTTAATAGGTCATTTTCGAAGTGAATACATTGGAAGAGGGACTCTTGCAGGCCGTCAGCAAACGTTGAATTCTCATTTACATGATCTTCTTCGATTAACCGAGATTCATGATGATTTAGCCATAGTTGTTTCGAACCAAGTTCAATCAAAACCTGATGTATTCTATGGAAATCCTCTTAGAGCAACTGGAGGCAATATTATTGCTCATGGTTCAACAATAAGGATTTATCTAAGAAAGGGTAAAGGAAATCAACGAGTTGCTAAAATTGTTGATGCACCTCATTTACCAGAAGCCGAAGCAGTTTTCACACTCTCCGAAGATGGAATTAGGGACTAAAAATAAATAAAAACTAATATTTCCTTCTTAATCAATTTAATATAATCCTATTAAAAACCAAAATTAATTAAAAAAAAGATAAGGTTCGATAACAATCGTAAAAAGAGATTTTTACTTATTATTATTTACTACTTAATTATATTTTATTACTTTTTGTAGATTTATATTAATTCATTAAATTAATAGCGATAAGATCTCTTTTTATTATATGAATTGAATTGTCTAGGAGCCTTCTCTGTAACGACTACATTACTCGCTTGTGGTCCTTTTTCACCTTGAACAACATCGAACTCAACTTTGTCATTTTCGTTTAGTGTTTTATATTCATCCCCTTCCCCAGATAATGCAGAGAAATGAACAAATACATCGTTACCATCTTCAGAGCTTATAAATCCATAGCCTTTTCGGCTATTAAACCATTTTACTGTTCCATTTACCAATTTTAAAACCAAATTTTTAATTCTAAAAATACTTTAATTCTAAAAGAATTAATTAAGAAAATAATTCAAGGATAATAAATTTTAACTTTTTTGAGCTTTTTTATAAATTTTTTTTAATATTATGATTTGTGCAAGAGGAATCTCCAATTTAAATTAGAAGAGAATATAAAGGGATGAGAACTAAAAATATTAAGGCCATGTTTGCTAATATTACTATATTAATTGATGATTTTAATGGAGTAGAACATGGTTTCATAAAATCCTATGGCTTTTCTGCTTTAATTGAAATCAATAATAAAAAAATATTATTTGACACAGGCACAAAGATCCAACCACTTTTACTTAATTTCAAAACTTTTAGGGCCTCTCCCTCCTCCTTGGATGCTGTAATCTTAAGTCATAATCATTATGATCACACAGATGGCTTGCCAGGAATCTTAAAAGAAAATAAAAATATTCCTGTTTATGTTCACAGAGATTGGGACGCTCAAGAAAGCTATAAAGGTATTACCGTTCCGCAAAAGAATCAAGTAATCGTCGAAAAGGGAAGAGAAATAAGCGAAATATCTCCGGGTCTCTTTTTAACGAATTCTTTATGGTCTTCAGATTATGGAGGAATACACGAACAGGCATTATTTATAAAAACTAATGAGAGTTATATTCTACTGTGTGGGTGCTGTCATCCCGGGTTGAGTGCAATTTTAAAAGAAAGAACCAATTTGGGCATACATCTCAACACACCTTTACATATAATTGGTGGTATGCACGGCTTCAAATTTAGTAGTGAGGAAGCAATACAGTTAAATCCTATGTTGAAATCAGTTGTTTTATGCCATTGCACAGTGAGTGCTCAAGCATTTGGAGCACAGTTTGGAGATAAATGCTTAGTTGGTATCGTTGGGAAAAAATATAAGTTTTCTTGAAACGAGATTACGTTTTTACGTACATTTGACAATGGCAATGGCCAAGTTCTTCAGCTTCATCTAAACATTCTTCACACGGGCATATGTTTTCGTCAATATGCTGGAGTTTACAAGGACAATATGGAGCTCCTTCTTTCTCAATAAATTTGTTTTCCCCTTTTAATAAAATATTAACTTTCTTTTCTTCATTTAATTCAATTTTAAAATCTCTCACTTTAAAGATTCTCTCTATGATGCGGTTATCAACTAGACGAATTTCAAATTTAAATTCTTTTCTACCCCCATCAAAAGCATTATTGTAAGCATCCACAAACTTTTGACAATCTTCAATTGTTTTAACCATATATTCCCACTTGATATTGTTCCTAATTAATTAACAATGTGATTTCTTTATTTTATATTTTTTGTTTATATCTTAAAGCAGTATTTTTAATATGTATTTTTTATCGATTTTCAATTTCTTTCAATTTCTTATATTCATATAAATGAATGCCTAGAAAGAAAAAATAGATTGGAATGAAATACCAAAACTCGCTAGCAAGAAATAATGTTGTTAATATCATTAAAATAAAAACAGATATTTCTGCAACTCTACATCCGTTATTATTGTAATATCTAAAAATAAAAAATGAGTGTGCAACCTTATAATTTGGAAGAATTTCATCTATATTTTTATATTCTTCCGGTGAAATTAAACATTTTAATCCAATTGTTTTTCCCGTATAGAATAAATTTGTACCCCAATCAAGAGTGTCAATGGAAACGTGAATTAAAAGTGAAACTCCACATATTATTAGTAAAAGATTGAAAAAGATTATTCCTAATATCAGAATTATACAACCTGGCCAAATAGAATGTGTAAAAAGATTTCTATGATTATGATCTTTAGCAAATTTTGAAAAAAAAATGTCAAAATCTATTAAAAATGCAGAAAGTACGATTATAATAAATTCAAATAAATTCATTTGCAGAAAGATATGGCAAATAGAAGCAGTTATTCTTCCAATACCGTAAAGTAAATTAATATGCATTTTAGTTTTCAATTAGATATATTTTTTATTTTTTATTCGCTTTAAAAC
>JAHLWH010000029.1 GCA_019058015.1 Promethearchaeota archaeon
CATTTCTGTTGCTCCATCAGCCGAAAGTGTAAGAGGCAATAGCTGGTTATCAGTGCATGCAGCTCCCCGACTTATGACGATTGAAGCATTTAATGGGAATAATCTCAAATATAAAATACTAGCACTAGCTAGTGAGGATTCCCCACCAGAATTTTGGAACTTTACTTGAATCGTATATGCAGTATTATTTATAGAGCCTTCTAGATATAACTGTTTTGTTGTACTGTATGCTTCCCAACTAGTCCATGTTCCAGTAGTCCCATTTTTAAAACACATTTCTGTTGCGCCAACAGCCGAGAGTGTGAGAGTTACTAATGTAGAATTAGTACTCGCATCTCCACCATTTATACTTATCAATGGACTCGATGGTGGATATACAAAATATGTAAATTGGACATTTGTATCATTAAAAACAAATGAATAATTGAGGGCACCTCCTGAATATACGAACGTACCATTTAAAAGAATCCCCGTGCTTTTTTCATACCACGCAATTCCACCGAAACCATCCGTGTCGATTAATTCCCAAACCTCTAAAAACCCATATCCTGGAAGGTCATAAATTAATTTGTCTGAAACATTGAAGATATGATCCCCCTCACCATCGACAGAAATTGGAACAGAATCATTAAGCGAAACATTCGTAAAAATCCATGCTGGAGTGCGAACTCCGCCGCTACCTAAATTTGCCCCTACAACATTTGACATAATCCTTGTTAAAAGGTTAACATCCCACGAGCCAGCACCCACCCAGGAATCCCAATTTACATTAAAAATATGACCTGAATCATAAGAATAAGAGAATTTTGATGGTCCAATTCCCATACCTGGAAAAATTAAAGTATTATTGATATACATCCCATCAAATAATTGTCCCCATTCTACAACTGGACCGATAAATGGTCCCAAATTTGCAAAGTATTTACCATCAGAACACCCAAAGGAATAATTATAAGGATAAGCACTCCACTCAAGATATGTTTTATATTCATAAATGCATCCATCAGTATATTCGTAATCATAAGGGTTTTGTTTAGACATTGAATAATATGTTCCATTAATCGAAACATTTACATATGCCGGGGCATCACCATCAATATCCATATAATTCACAGTGTAAGTAAATAAATCAGAAAGTTTGCCTGGATTGGGTGAAACTGAACCTAAAGTTAAAGTAGGAGGATTATTATTATCAACAGTATAATAAATTCTCACATCATCGACAAGCCAGCCTCTAAAATTATTATATAGCTCATCCACTGAATCAAAATAAAATCTTATTCGTACAGAGCTATTTCCACAATAACTTGAAATATTAAAGGTTAATTTTTCCCATGGGGCTTTATTAGTATTATTCTGGTATAACATATCCCAAATAACGTTATCTGTTGATATAAAAACAGATGAATTATCAAAAATACTATATTCTTCCACTTCTTTCCAGTGATAAAACTCTAAATATGCATTGAGTTCGCTTGATAAATCTATAGGAATGGAGGTTAAATTGCCTCGAGCCGGCCAACTTCCATTATAATAAAATCCGGTTGATTCATTTCCAAACCACATTGAATGCGTAGGAGAATGGTATGGGTCCGAGTATGAGATATTATCTGTCAGGTGCCATAATCCTGTAATCGATTCCCATTTTGATAATCCACTCTCAAAATCATCTGTAAAAATTGAAATATTTCCTGCAGGAAGTGGATTAAATTCAAGATCCGTATTCCAATTTTTACTATTGTAAGTTGTATCTCTTCCTTCGAATTCATTTAAAATAAAGAAGTTTCCGCACAATAATATAAATATTGAGATTATAGTCACTACTACAAATATTTTTTTAATTTTTTTCATAAAATACGCCCTTATATTTATAGTTGTTAAATGCAAAAAATTATTTTTTTATTAGATCTAATTAAAGAAATAAGATCTATATAAACTTTTTTGATAAAAAAATAAGAAAAAATTAGTAAATTTCTATAAAAATAAGGAAAATGATATTCATTCCCGAATATGTTCAATTCCAGTTTTAAGAATCTTTAATATATGCACATCATCAAGGGAGTAATAGGTCATTTTTCCTTGTTTTCTCGCTTTTACTATCCTTAACAATCTTAATTGTCTAAGGTGGTGTGAAACTAAGGGATCCGATATATTTAAAACTGCAGCAATATCACATACGCAGAATTCACCCAAAGATAAAAGGTTTATAATTTTAAAACGGGTAAAATCAGAAAACCCTTTGAAGATATTTGCCATTTCTAATACTTCGGTGTCATTCAATAATTTCGGGCGGACAATACTGATCTTTTCTTCATCTACAAATTTAATTTCACACATATCATCAAATGATTCGTTTTTATCAGAATTATTTTTGGATATTGTTCTTACGCCTTTTTGTTTTTAATAAATTCAATTATGCTCATATTTCTTTTATATAATTTATTTTTCCTTCTTGTTTAGATTTAATACGAAGAATTTATGGGTTATTTATAATTTCTTAAAATAATTTTTATATAATAATTAAACAAATATTTAATTGTTTAAGTATATAATGATATTAAGTTTTTATGTAAATAAAAATGTTTAGGTTTAAGTGTAAGAAATGGAGCATTCATGCCAAAAATGTAGCGACTTAGGGCAAGTGTCTTGTCCAATTGATTCTATAAACGAACAAAAAGGAAAAAGCATTTTCGAATTTTTTTTTTGGTATTTTATAGTAATCTCCGCTGTTTTTTTATTTTTTTCATTCTATTTTGAATTAGTTTTTGAAGCGATATTCCTTTCTCAGATATTTGCGTTAATATCTGTGGCGTTATCTTCAAAAGAGGTTATAGAATCTGCTGGGAGAGAGATTATAAAGAAAAGATTGAATGCGAATGCTCTGATGGTAATCGCTATGATTGGTGCCTTTATCATTCAGAAAGGTCAGGAGGGTGCAATCGCTATTTTACTTTATTCTATTGCAGAAAAATTGGAAAATATTACAGTAGATAAATCGCGAGAGGCGATTTCAAAATTAATCGAGTTAGCGCCAGATAAAGCTTTATTAAAAACAGAAAAAGGAATCCATGAAATCCTGGCGAGTGAAGTCAAATTGAATGATATAATTGTTCTTAAGCCAGGGATGAAAGCACCATTAGATGGAATTATTGTTTCTGGGACCTCTTATTTTGATCAAAGTGCTTTAACAGGCGAATCAATTCCTGTATTAAAAGACGAAGGTGAAGAAATCTATGCTTCAAGCATAAATGGTGATGGATATGTTGAAATATCAGTAACCCATACGTCTGAGAATACTATTCTCGCGAAGATTATTGAAAATGTAGAGACTGCTCGATTAAACAAATCAAATACTGAAAAATTCATTGAAAAATTTGCAAATTATTATACACCGATAATTCTTTTAGTTTCAGTTTTGATTATGGTTTTTCCGATAATTTTGGGAATTGGGCAGCCAATAGATTGGATTTATAAAGGGTTAATGCTACTTGTGATTTCTTGTCCTTGTGCTCTCACCTTATCGACTCCATTAGCAATGGTTGCAGCGCTAACAAAGTTATCAAGAGAAGGAATTCTTGTTAAAGGCAGTAAATATATCGATGAGATCACGAAAGTTAAAGTGTTCGGTTTTGATAAAACGGGGACTTTAACAGAGGGAAGGTTAAAAGTTTACGATAATATTGCATTTGGCATTAGCAAAGCTGAAAATTTTTCTTTAATTGCCAGTTTAGAAAGCCAATCTGAGCATCCAATTGCTCAAGCTATTGTATCGGAGGCAAAAAATCAAAATGTTCCTTTATTAAATGTTAAAAATTTTGAAGTGAAAAAAGGAAAAGGAGTAAGAGGTCAAATTAATAATACACAATATGAAGTTGGTTCTGTTAAATATTTTAAAGAATTGGGTTATGAAAATTCTGAAAAGAGCATTGATAATTTATCAAAAGTAGGCAAAACTCCTATTTTATTGGGTTCTAATAAAAGGTTATTAGGTATTTTATCGGTTAGAGATTCACTAAGGGTTTCCGCACCCATTTTGACAAGAAGTTTAAAACAGCGAAATTATGAATCTATGATTCTCTCGGGAGATACTCAAAATACGGTAGATTATATTGGTGAATGTTTATCAATCGATTTAAAATATGGTAATCTGTTACCAAATCAAAAATTAGAAAAAATAAAAACCATTCAAAAAGATCTAGGTCCAATTTCTATGGTGGGGGACGGAATTAACGATGCTCCAGCCATTGCTGCTTCAAATGTAGGGATGGCAATGGGTGCATCTGGTTCTGATATTTCTTTAGAGACAGCCGATTTGGTTATAATGAATGATGATTTAACAAAAATATTAGTTTTAATAGATATTGCAAAAAATACGAATAATATAAA
>JAHLWH010000030.1 GCA_019058015.1 Promethearchaeota archaeon
CTTTTCCTAAAATCAATTCTTTATCAGTTATCGGAAGTATTAAAAGGCTTTCAATTGTTTTTCGTTCCTTTTCTCCTGCAAAAGAATCAGATGCTATTACCATGGTCAATATCATGGGAGTGAATAAGAAAAGTGGTTTCATTATAAAGTTAATATTATAATAAATAATAATTTTTAAAACTTCATTTTCTTGGCCTTGAAAGAAAGGAATTAAGTCTGCAAGACCTTCACCATTATTATATTCTTCTGGTGGGATGAATAAAGCTGTTCCAATAAGTAGAATTGGAAAGATTATTGAAAAAAGTATTGGTAATATAATAATAGGCAATAAAATTTCCTTATTCTTATAGATTTCTTGCCAATCTTTTTTAAATATATAAAAAGAATTTTTTACTTTCATTATTATTTCTCCCCTGATTGTTGATTGATTTTAGAATCTTCCATTAATTTTACATAAATATCTTCTAAACTATACTCAATAGGTTCAACTGATATTATTTTTCCACCCAATTTTACAACTTTTTCGACAATAATCGGAGTAAATTCTTCAAGATCTTTTAAATGGATTCGAATACTTCCATTAATTGGAAAAATTTCTTTAATAAAATCAAGTTTGGATAGTTGAGATATTATTTCATCTGATAATCTTTTTAATTTGATTTCTAAAATTCTAAATTCCCACAAATTTTTACTAATTTCATCTGATGTACCAATCCGTTTTATCCTACCTTTATCAATAATCCCCACTCTATCACAAACTTTTTGTACCTCTTCTAAATTATGAGAATTAATAAATATCGTCCGATTTCTTGATTTTAATTTTATTATTAATTCTCTTACTTTTACAGCAGCAATTGGATCTAAACCAGCAGTAGGTTCATCAAAGAAAAGAATTTTAGGTTCATGAATTAGAGTTCTAGCTAAAGCAAGTCTTTGTTTGAGTCCTTTTGACAATTCACCAGCATACATATCAATTCTATCTAACATCTCAAATTGCTCTAAGATATTTTCGATCCTTTCATTGAGATTTTGAATATTATAGAATTGTCCAAAGAATTCTAAATTCTGTTTAACAGTTAGATTTTCATAATTCCCATGATTTTCTGTTAAAAATCCAATAATACTTCTTATATTTTCTTGATCTTCTAATATACTCATACCATTGAGAAATGCGTTTCCAAGAGTTGGTTTTAATAAACAGGCTAGCATTCTTATGGTTGTTGTTTTTCCCGCACCATTTGGTCCCAAAAAACCGAAAATTTCACCAGAATTTACTGAAAAATTGATATTATCAACAGCTAAAACTTCAGTTTTATCTTTTTTATTAATAAATTTTTTGCTTAGATTCTCAACTCGAATAATCTCGGTCATTAATTCATTTTCTCATAAGTATCATTTATCTAAATCTTATTATACAGAAAGAGATTTAATTCTTTTCTATAAAAAATTAAAAAGAAAATAAGAGAAATTGTGCGAAATATTTATTCAATACTTCATGTCAATTAGAACACAAACAAAATTATAGCGATAGCTGCAACACAACCTAGTAAGGATAAAGTAAATGTAAATAAGTGATTACCGACTCTAAAATAAATTCGAGAGATTTTTAAATCAACATCAATTGTGAAAATATTATTGTTTGTTTTTAAATGACCATATAGAATTAAAGGCGTTAAATATCGAACATAAAACCTGCTCCAAAACATTATTGAGAACATAGCTATAATAGAAAAGAAAGTAATTTCCAAGAGGTCGGCTTTTTTAACTCGAAATAGGAGATATAATAGGAAAATAACCGTAATTGGAATTAATTTTATAAATATTGGAATCCCTTGAAATAGTGTTGTATTAACGCCGGAAAGCCAATTAATATAAAGAGATAAATAATTAGGTAAATATAAAATCGGACTGATTAAAAAGATAATAATTGGAATAACCAAATAGATCATAAATTTTTTGATCTCATCCCAATTTTTTTCGAATAAAAATTTTAAGAAGAAAAAGAGTGCTGCTGGTAAAGTAAACCATTTTGAACACATAGTTAATCCTGAAAAAAGATAAAATAATGATTTATTTTCATTTGGATAAAAATATAATGATAACATTAGAAAGATATAAAAAAAACTATCTGTTATATGATAGCCACAATTAATTGGGCTGAAGACATTATTTAAAAGTACAAATGGATTAATTAAAAATAACCCTAAAATAAGATTCCTCTTAGGAACTTCAAATTTTTTTAAAACAAAATAAAATGACAGAGATACTAATAGATCTAAGAGAAAAGCATAAAAAGCGAATACTTCAACAGAATTAAATGAGATTAGCTTGAAAATAAGTATTATGTATAAAGTTAAAGGGGGATATTCTAAATCCCCGGCATCCCAAATCCATTCGCCCGTAAACATTGTATCTGTTGTGCGAAAATTTACTGCAACATCTCCCCAAGAAATTGTTGGATCCAAATGACTAAAATAGTAATAAATTATCATAAAAACTCTAATTGCAACTCCAGCAATGATCAGTAATAATTCGCTAATGAATGATGTTCTGATTTTCCAAAGTCCATTGAACTCTTTCTCAGACATAATCCTAATTATTTTTTCTACTTTTTAAGATTTTTTAAAATTAAAAACTAATAAACTGTGTAAAAATGTTTTTAAGAGATTTAATTTACTTTTAATTGATGGAAAATTTTAAGTTAAGCATTATAATACCTGCATATAATGAAGAAAAAAGGATCCCCCTCTTTTTAGAAAGTTTAATTAACTTTTCTCTCAAAAATCTTAGTAATTATGAAATTTTAGTTGTTAATGATGGATCCACAGATAATACCAAAAAAGTTGTTGAAAAAATAAAAAAAAATTATGATCACGTTAAATTTATTAGTTATAAGAATAATAAAGGAAAGGGACACGCTGTTCTTCTAGGAGTTTTAAAATCTACTGGGGATTTTGTTATATTCATAGATGCTGACGGTTCAATAGAACCTTATGAAATTTTGAAAATGCTCAAGGTTTATAAAAAGTATGAATTTGATGTAATAATTGGATCGAGAAAATTAGAAGAATCGGAAATTACCCACTCGCAACCTTTTAGTAGAAGGATGTTTAGTAAAATTTTTAACTTATACTCAAATTTTTTTTTCAGATTAAAAATAAGCGATTTATTATGTGGATTTAAAGGATTTAAGAGAGAGGTTGCATTCCAAATTTTTAAAGATTTAAAAGCTTATAGATGGGAATTTGATGTGGAAATTCTTTATAGAATAAAACGAAGAGGATTCAAAGTTATAGAATTACCCATTAAATGGAAACATGAAGAAGGGTCAAAAATTAAACCTCTTGATCCAATACTAATTTTTTTAAATATACTAAAACTGAGATTAAAATATATTTAACTTTAGGATGTAAGTGTTTTCACACAATCTTTTCTAATTTTTTTTCCTGTTCATCTAAATGTTCTAGATCTATTCCTATAAATTTGAAATTGAAAGACATAGTCGCAATTCCTCCATAAATAAAAACATAAACCATTCGAATAATATGATCTAAAATAAATATAGATAAAATTTCATTGTAAGGGATTGTTGGATAGAGTAAAGAAATAAGTATGGCACCAGCGATTTCTGATACACCCCAGCCTCCTGGTGTAATAGGGATTGTTTTTGTAAAGAAAGTAACCAACTGTGCCAACAATATAATAAATATATTAATTTCATAACCGGCAAAAAAGAAAAAAATTACCAACGTGAGAGCTTCAAAAAGCCACGTAGGAAAGTTCAAAATTAAAACCCAAATTAATTTTTTCTTATTTTCTCGAAAATCGTTTAATCCTTCAATCAAATTTTTAAGAAATCTTTCTATAAGATTTCTAAGTTTCTTGGAAATTTTCCCAATCAAGTTAAGAAACCATTCAGTCTTAAAGAAAAGAATTATCAATCCAATTAGCCCCCCTACCAAAATTAATGCCCCTATTAATAGAAAGAATTGTAAATTCAACTGCGTAGTTCCCGTTATATTATTTAAGTATAAATATAGCAAGGCAATACAGCTTATGGAAAATAAAATAATTAAATCGATAAACCGTTCAATTGCAACGGCACATATACTTTTACTCAAACGGATATTGGGATTTCTTTCATGAATAAATTCTATTTTCGCTAAGTCTCCAATTTTTGCAGGGGTTAATTCATTTGTAGCCCATCCCGCACCAATAGCACTATATATAGTTAAAAATGAGGGATTAAGATTGATTCCTTGAAATATTATTTTTAATTTATATGTTCGAAAAAAAAATGCAGCAGTATAAGTCATAATGAATAAAAGAATTCCTATAATAGAGATTCGACATAAATTTTCTAATATAGTATTATAATCAATAAAAATAATCATAAAAACAATGAGAATAATAGTAAAAACTCCAAAAAGAATACGTCTTGTCCTCGTTTCCATTAGAATTAAAATTAAGAATATTAAATAAATTTATAGAATTTTTAGTGATAACATTTATTCACTATTACATCAGTTCATTTTAAAATATAATTTTTTTATAGGTCGGGAAGTATATTACTTATTACCCATACAACGATGATCAAAATAATAAGAATAGGTATCATGAATATTAAAAATTGATAAGCTCCTTTTATAGTTGCCCTGCTAAATTCCCTCATTCCTTCTTTGAATTCTTGTTTTTGTTGTTCTCTCCATTTATCATAGTCCCCTTTAATTTTGTGCAATTGGTTTTCCCAATCAACCTTAGCCTTTTCTTGCTTATTCTTGAATTCTTCTTGCCAAGTTCCAATTTGTGTATCCCATTTATTTTTCAAATTTTTGAAAAATTGATTGAATTTATTTTTGTTTTCTTCAGATTCTTCTAAAAAAGACTTGGATTGCTCTTCCATAGATTTTTTTAAAACTCCAAATCCGTTTTGAATGCCAGAAATGAAATTATTCCATCCTTCATTAAAATTTTTTGAAATATCTACTTTCGTAAGGTCTCCCGATTTCGCATCTGCTTCTTGAGTTTTTTGTTTAACATCACTTGTTTCAATCTCTTCACTAATCTTCTTTATTTCAAAAAGATTATTAAAGTTTTCAGTAATTTTATCAAACTGTTCTTTTATCTTTTTATTTAATTCATCTAAATCTTGATTTTTCATAAGAATAATTTAGATTTGCATATATTTAAAAATGCGCACTTTCAAAAATAAGCATATTTTACTTATTTGTTTTTATTTTCATTTTCTTCACAGGACCATAAAGGATTTTCTATTTAAAAAAAAATTTATAACTTTACTCTTACTAAGAATAGCTAATTATGGAATTTGTAACAATTAAAAATACTCCAATTTATAAGGCATTTTCTGAAGTCGGAAAAAAGATTTTCTTACCAAGAAGTATTTTTTATTGGGCTGAAAGAGCAAAAAAAGAAGCAGAAATAAGTGGAACAATCGGAGCAGCATTTGGTTTTGAAAAAGATTTTATTGAGGCTGGAGGAGATCGATGGGTTCCTTGTTATCTACAAAATATAAAACATTTTTTCAATACTGATATTACTAATGTCGTACTTTATGCTTCTATTGCTGGCTTAACTGATAGTAGAAAGAGATGGAAAGATTGGGTTATTAAGAAATCGCAATTAGATGATAACAAAAAAAAATCATTAAAAGATCTCGAAAAATATCTGACTTTAACACTAATTACACCTGGGATTACTCATGGGATTTTTACATGTTGTAGCATGTTCTTAAATCAGAGTGAATATATCATTTTACCAAATAAACGTTGGGGAAATTATGATAATATCGTAGAAAAAAACATTGGTGCAAAAATAAAATCTTTTAACTATTTCTCAGAAGATAGTATTGATTTAAAAAGCTTAGAAAAAGCAATGCAAGATGTATTAAAAATACAAGATAAAATAATTTTAATTCTGAATATTCCAAACAATCCTACGGGATATATTCCGACAAGAAAGGAGGCTATTGATTTAATAAATTTATTAAAGAATATGGTTGAACAAAATAAAAAACCGTTAGTAATTCTTTGCGATGATGCCTATGAAGGATATACTTTTGATATAGACGCCATAAAAACCTCATTATTTTATGATTTATTTCAATTGGACGAAAATATCATTCCAATCAAGTTAGACGGAATAACCAAAGAATTATTAATGTATGGAGGGAGAATAGGTGCTCTTACTATAGGAATACATAAAAATTGGATTAAAACTGATCTTGAATTAGAACAGTTAAAAGTTGAAATAGAAAATAAATTTTCAGGTTTTATAAGAAGCACAATCTCAAATTCAAATATTTTATACCAAACTATTCTTAACTCTTTACTCTCAAGTCAGGAAATTGAAAAAACCCTACAGCACCGTAAAAAAGTAGAAAAAATGTTGGAAAAAAGGTATATTTTACTTAATCAAGAATTGAATACAATTAAAAGCAACGAAATTTCTATTGATCCTAATCGTGGTGGTTTCTTTCTATTTGTCAGTTTAAAGTCGATTAAAGCGACTGATTTTGCTGATTTGTTGCTAAAAAAATACAAAATTGGAGTAATTCCCATAGAAAAACCTCATGAAGGAATTAACGGCTTCAGAATTGCATATAGCTCAATAGATATTAAAAAAATTCCAGAATTTGTCTCAAGAATTAAAAAAGCTATAAGCGAATACGAATAAGTCCTCGAGATCTGCTACAACCCAATTATCTTTTTAATTTTAATCGGATTTTTTTGATATAAATTTATATATTGAAAGAAACATAAGAAAAATATAAGTTAAAATTTGTGAGGTATTTTTTTTATGAAAATCTTTATAGTTGCTAAGGGTGAATTAAAGGAAGTAAATAAGCCAATATTTTCCTCTGGAGATACTTATATTGTTGATGATGAAAAAACCATTTATATATGGCTTGGTAAATATTGCTCGGTAGATGAAAAAACATTTGCGGCAATGAAAGCTAGAGAATTGGATGAGCAAAGAAGTGGTGCTGCAAAAATTATTACTCTTGATCAAGGTCAAGAAATAAAAGAGTTTTTACAACTTGTTGGAGGAATGAAAATCGTAGATAAAAATTTAGCAAAGACTATGCTTATTGATGTAGACACTGGTGATTGGTCAGGTGCGGGAGAGCATGTAAACACACTCTATAGAGTCTCTTCTGAAGAGTTTGAAGATATAAATACCATGAAATTTATCCAAGTACCCTTTAAAAAAGAAAGTTTAGATTCTGAAGATTGTTTTATTGCAGATTTAGGAGATAAAATTTATATTTGGCAAGGTGCGAATTCTAATGTCAAAGAAAAAGTAAAAGGTGGACAATGGGCAAGAAGTTTTGACGCTGAACGAGCAGGATCACAAAATGAAGTTATTTTTGAAGAAGGTGATGACTCAGAATTTATGAAAATTTTCGAAGAAAAAGTTGAGACCTCTGTTGATGAACATGTACAATTTTCTGCAGAATCTGCATTAGAGAAAGAAGAAGTCTCTGAACCGGTAAAAGAACCTGAGCCTGAAATGGTAATTATACCTATAAAAGAACCCCCTACCCCAACTACAATGGATTTGGATACTGGGATATTAACAGTAGGAAAACCCACTGGACGACGTAAATGCCCCAAATGTGGCGAGGAACTTAAGTATATGATTCATGAGACCATTGACAAAAACAACATCATAATGGATTATCCAAGAGTATATGGCAAGAAATACAAATGTGGAAAGTGCGGAACGGAGTGGAGGGAGAAATAGCCTAAAGAAATAGTATTCCCTAATAAAATTATTCATTTATTTTAAATTTCCTTTTATTTTTTTTAATTCAGAAAAACGTTATTAATCCAAAAAGATTAATATGTAAACCAATATGATTTTGATATACAAATTGCATGTTTATACAAAATAAAAAATAATGAATATAATGTCTGAAGAAAATAAAGAACCAGAAAAAGAAACTGAACCAGAAACTACTCCTCCAAGCGAAGAGTTCTCAGATATATTAACCGTACCAAAACCTGAGGGACGCCGAAAATGCCCTAAATGTGGTGAGGTACTTAAACATATGATTCACGAGAGTGTCGATAAGGGAGTGATCGTTCTCGATTACCCTCGAATTTGGGGTAAGAAATACAAATGTGGAAAGTGTGGCTGTGAATGGCGCGAAAAGTAGTAAATTTCTAAATCTTTTTTATTCATTTTCTTTTTTAGCAAAAATCCTTTAAGAACTACCTCTACGTAGAACTTTAATTTTCTTTTTTAAATCAATTATTTCATCTTTTAGTTTTCCAGATTCCTTTTCCATCCGTGAATTTTCCATTTTAAGGATTTGAATGTTATCCAGATAACTGTTCTCTTTAGCCTTTAATGCTTCTAATTCTTTCTCGAAATTAATTTTCAAATTTTCAATTTCAATATCTTTTTTTACAGATTCCTTTTGAGCTAATTCAAGTTTTTGTTCAACTCTCTTTACAATTTCTTCTTTTGCCATGCTTGATTTAGTGATTTCCACATTTTCTCTTTCTCGCTTAATAAGTTGCTCTTCAAATTCTTTAATTTTATCTTGCAATGATTTGGATTTTTCAAGTTGTTGATTCAAATGATTTATTTCCCCGTTAAGAAAATTAATTTCTTCATTCTTTTCTGCCAATTTATCATAAATTTTCTCTCTTTCTTTAACTTTTTCTGTTAATTCTTGAATTTCTTCTTTTGCTTTATTGAGAGAGTTTTCCTTATCAAAAAGGGCTTTTTCTTTTTGTGTTATAATTTCATCTTTCTTTTCAATAATAACTTTTAATTTGTCATACTTAGACTTTTGAATAGTATCTTTCTCAAGATATTGAATTTGTTGATGAAGTTCTTGAATTTGAGAATCTCGTTGTTTAATTTTTTCTTGAAATTCACTAATACCATGTTCTCCTAATTCATATTCCTTAATTTTTGCTTCAAGTTGCTTGATTAGATTTTCCTTTTCATTTAATTGGCTAAATTTTACAGAAAACTCATTAATTTGTTTATCTTTTTCAATCAATAAATCATTTTGTTCCCCAACTTTTAAATCCAAGGAAATAATTTTTTCTCTTTGTTCTTTTATTTTTTTATTAATGTTATCTCTTTCTGCCGTTAATTTAGAAATAATTCCATCTTTTTCATTAATTTTTGACTCAAAATCGTTTGGGACTTCAGGTTTTTCAGCTTTAGAGGAGCTTGAATCCAACTGTTCAATATAATTTTTTAGCATTAAATTTTGTTCTTCTAATTGTTTATTTTTTTTCAGTAAGAAATCAACTTGATCTTCTAAAGAAGACGGCATTTCTTCCTTGCTTTCTTTGCCTTCTTCTTCTTCTAGCCAACCTAATGCGGATAGGGCATCTGAAAGTGAATCGTTTTTTTCTTTTTTTTCATCATTCATTTATTTTATCAACGAAAGGGAGATATTTCATTCAATATTGAGTTTATCTATGTTAAAAATATAAAATGTTTATCTATATATCTTTTTCTTAAAATTCTAAGAATATAAATAATAATAGAAAGGAAATATTAAAATAATATTCGATATATTCGCAATATAGATCTATAAAAAATTTGAAGGAAAAAAATAAAGTATTATGCAAATTCGTGCATTTACGGAGCAAGACGAAGATGAAATCACTAATCTAATGAAACAATTATGTTCAATAACAAATCAAGAATTTGGCGAGGACCGATGGAAGCACTCATTAATAGCGGAATTTAAGAAAGATATTAAGAATGAAATGATAGTTGCGTTTAACGAGATGGAAAACAAAGTTGCAGGGATGGCATTGATTTCTATTAGAAAAACAAATTTTGGATTTTTATTTGGAAATATTTCAAACTTAATAGTTGATCCAAATTATAGAGGAGAAGGTTTAGGGGAAAAATTAATAAGATACTCTATTGATTTCTTCAAAAAGAACCATATTAACTCTGTAAGAATTATTGTTAAAAAGGAGTTAGATGAAAGTGCAAGGAGTTTATTTATTAAATTTGGATTTAATGAAATTTTTAAAGTATTTGAATTAAAAATATGATATTTAAATTTTTATCTTCTAAATTAGTATTTTAAAGCAATTCAATAATATTTTTTGATACAATATGATAAAAAAATACAAAAAAGGGCAATCAATTTTATTAGAAGGTCCAGCTAAGGCCGCATTATTAAATGGAGAAGTTGAGATTTTTGGAAAAGTTATAAAGGTTACAGATAAAAGAGAAAGAATAGATCTTTTAGAACCGAATAAAAAAGATCCTAATGTAATAATTATTTCAACCGGTATAAGGTATCCTTTATTATTTTTGGAAGATTCTGAGATTGATATTTATGTGGCGAATGAAGACCAGGTTATTGAATTGGAGGATAATTCGATTCCAGAAAGTTGGGCTAAAATTTCTAATAAAATTATTGAAGATATTAAAAAATCGACCAGTACTACCCCAGCAAAAATAATGGTATTGGGTCTTAGCAGCGGGAAAACGACAATTATTAAATATTTAGCCAATAAATTATTAGCAGAGGGTTTAAAGGGAGGATATTTAGATTCGGACTTAGGGCAGCAGCAGATGTATATTCCCACAACGATTAATATTGGAATGATAGATTCACATGTTTTATCAACTCAAGATTTTCTTTCTAAAGACACAAAATTTATTGGTTCTACGTTTCCAAAAGCTGACTTGAAATATATCTTACCACATTATTCTAAAGAATTAATAGAAGAATTTTGCAAGAAAAATAAAGAGATTCGATTCATTCTTATTGATACAGATGGCTGGATCAAGACAGAAACTGGTATTCTTTATAAAAAACTTTTTACTTCTATGATTCAACCAGATTATGCTATCATATTTAAAAACAAGGAAGTAAAAGAGTTAGAGGAAATTGAGAAAGATATAAAAAAACTCAGTTCAAAACCTAAAATCTTTTTAATAGATGCTGAAAATAAATATTATTTTGAAAGAACTAAAGAAGATCGCCGGTTTTTAAGACAAAGGCAATTTGCTATGGTTTTTGAAAAATTTCGCAAAATTACTGTCCCTTTTAATGAGATAATACTGATTAAAGAGGAATATGATATGGAAAATAAAAAAATTATCGAAAAACAATTAAATTTCGAAGAATTGGGAAAATTACCCTATCATTATGTAATAATTGCTTTAAAAACCGAAAAGAATGAACTAATTAATATAGGACTTCTTTTTAACATAAATACTGAGAAACAATATTTTCTTTTGTATTCGGATTTTAATTATAAGGAGCAAATTAAAATTAAAAAGATCGTAATAGGAAGTCTTAGGCTCTCCGTCAAGGGAAATTATCAGGGGTATTTATATCTTTAAAGAAGTAAGTGATTCTATGTCTTTAATTTCAGAAATCTCATTATTGCTGATGTTGTTCGTAGGGATTTCTCATAAGGTAAAAATTTTTCTTTATATTTGAAATATTTCGGGGAGAACAATTGAACTTAGATGATTCAGATTTAATTGAGTTGGGTAAATATTTTGGTGTAAATCTAATATCATTTAAATTACTGAGGGAATCACAAGATGACAAATACGCCGATAAAATCAGAGAAAGGGCATTAAAAAAACTGGAGAAATCAAAGGAGAATTATTTAATTGAGAAAGAAATGTTTTATGCTGGAGCTATTGATTTTATGGTGGAAGAAAATAATGGACGCAAAAGATTTTTCGTACTTGAGACGAATGGAGGCTCATCAAGAGGTCTTTCAATTATAACACCTAAACAACAAGGATTGTTATTTGATGGATATTTACAAGCAATAAAAAATTCCTTAAAAAACAATAAAAGAGAAGATAATAAGCTCTTTATTTTAGTTGGCACGCCTATTGATGATGCGCTGCTTCATGAAAAGATTTTTCTATTAGAATATTTGAAAAAAAAAATATTAGAAATTGGATATAGCGTCAATATTTATACTGAATTAAATTTTAAGGGATTTTTTACTGAAGACGTGGCATTTTTTATCACAGATTATAAAAAAATAGCCTTGAATATCTCATTTAAAGATAATTGGGTTATGTATACAGATCAAAAAATAAATCTATTAATAGGAGATGGAATTGCTCGTAGGATAAAAGATGAAGTTTTTAAGCGATTAATAAGAGAAGATTTTCGAAAAATTAATACAATTATTGTCAATCCGATTTTTTTAATTACAGATGATAAATCTTTAACTTATTTGGCTGAATATTTCGCTAAAAGTAAGTTAGAAAAATATCGAGTAAAATATCTGATGTTTAGTAAAGGAATTAATGAAGAGGATTTATTGAAAAAAATGGATTTTGTTGTTAAAAATTACAATACAAATTTTATTATCAAACCAAGTGGTGGATCTGGTGGAGCAGGTATTATTCCTATTAGTTCTGACGAAGATCCCTCGAATTTTAAAAAGATTATTAAAAAAAGTAAAGATGAATTTTTTGGAAAATTTCTTAAAAATCGAGATCCATATCCCTACACAATTATGGAAATGGCAGATTTCTCCTTAATTGATTGGAGAAATGGAAATCACACTTTTGATATTAGAATTTATTTGAGTCAAAAAGAAGGGAAAATAATTCCAATTGGTGGTTTGGTTAGAATTGCACGTAATTCTTATGGAGGGACACTGAATAAACAGGAGTTTGTGGTTAATTTAAGTGGTTATAATGGAAACATTGAGGCAGATCGTGCATTAGCAATATCACCAAGTACTAGGGACATATTAAACCTCTCTGATGAGGATTTTGTTGATATGTTTTGTATTGGCTGTGTGCTCTTCAAGAGCATTACTGAAACGTATAAAAAAATTATTAATTTTTCAGATTGGAGTAAAATAATTGAATAATTCAAATTATTATATAGATAAGGACATATTAAACAAACTATTAATTCCACAAGAAAGAAAAAAATTATTAAATGAAATTTTTAATAAATTGGAATTATTTAATAAATCCGATTTTGTTGAGCTTGAATATTTAGAAATATCAGATGGTAAGATACCAGTTTTAACTATTAATCAGCCAAAAAGTTTAGATCAACTAAGAAAATTATATATAATGGTCGCATCTCAGCATAATGAATATTGCGGGCTTTTTGGACAAATATCTTATCTATTTGAATTAACCTCTACTAAAAATAAGGACCTCATATCCAATGAACTAAAAAATTCTATGATAATATTATTTCCATTAATGAACCCTTATGGTTTCTTAAACCCTCGACCTGATAATAAATTCGGTTATTATTTGAAAAATGGTGACAATTTAAATAGATATTGGAGGAAGACTTTTATTCCCAATTTTAGGGAGAAAGATGAGGACAATAACCCATATATTATTCCGGAAAATGCTTTAGTCTTTAAAAATTTTATGCAGAAATATTGGGAGAGGGATCTCGAGATATATTTAATCGATTTTCATGAAACTTCATTATTCAGAAGATTTACAGAGGATATGGTTAAAAATTTAAATGCTTTCTACAAATTAGAGCATTATTATAAAATGTGGATTGTTGAATATCTCGTAAAAAGAGAAAATTTACCTAAGAGAGAACCATTATTTATGAAACCTCATCCAGATTTAGATCACCATCATTTTAATATTACTATTAACCAAGGGGAACAATTAAGAGATAATTTAAAAGAAGCTTGGGAGAAAAATAATGACAAATTGCCCTTTGCTTATATTTATAATTACAAGAGCGGTGATTTTTGCAGATCAATTGCAAGAAATGTTCAAAGTAAATTGAAAGATCTCATGTGGGATATAAGACAACCAGCATTTCTTCACCCAGAAGATCATGGATGTTTTGTCTGCTTGGGACATTCTACTCGAAGACCTAAAACATTCACATTTGAATTAGAATGTGACAAACAATTATTTAATCTTTTAGAAGAAATTGAAAAATGCAAAAGCAATCAAGTCTATTTTAACAAAAAAATTGATAATATCAATAAAATAATAGATATAGTAAGAGAAACAATTAAAGCAGCAGTAAATCTTAATTTTTAAAGAAATTTAAGGCACAAGTAACTATTGACAATTCATTCTTTTTCAGTAAATGACCTCCCTTTTTAAAAACTAATGTGTTTTTGTTTGATAGCTCCAACAATTCTTTGTTTTTTATAAAATTCTTAAATTTTACGATTCTATCGTTTCTTGCATGAACTAACATTACTTTTTTGGTGAATTCTTTCCATTTTACCTCGGAACCAGAAAAATTTTGAGTTTTAAAGTTTTTAATCACATGATAAGGAGATATTGCTAAATTGGTCTCTTCACTAGGAAATTGGTGCATTCCTTTAAAGAAATATCGAAGCCACACAATTGGATTAAAATGAGGAATGTTTTCTCTAAAGTCAGCAATTGCAGATACTGCAAATACTTTTTTAATTTCTTCTAAAGGAAAACCTCCACATAAAATGGTCAACGCACCAATACTAAATCCGGCTGTATAAATCTCTTTGTTGCCCATCTTATCATTATTTTGAATCCATCTCACAATATGTAAAAAATCATTAATTCTATTCTTAATATCAGCTTTTTTTCCTACTTTTTTAGATTCACCAGTACCACGAGCGTCATAAACAAGAACAGGATAACCAAAATTTACGATTGGAAGGAAAAAATATTCTAAATCTTCTTTTAGATCTGAAAATCCCGGGGATATTATGATTATGGGTTTATTTTGAGATAAATAAGTTGAATTAGAAATTTTCAATTGATATATTGCACCGGATAAAGATCCCCCTTCAACAGAAATACTTATTTTTTCCATGTGTATATTTTTTAGGTTAAACTTATTCCATCTATCAAGCCATATATCACGAAAACTCCAATAAACTTCAAATGGAATTAATACAAATAGAAAAGTTATAAGGGATAATATAAAACATGTATAAAAAGGATTTCTCCAAGATGCATTGACATAAAAGATAAAAGCAGAAAAGAAGATATCCACAGTAATTAATATTAATCTTTTACTATTTTTCGAAAGCATGGTTCCCTAATTATTTTAACTTAAATACTTTAAAAAAAACCATCAATAAAAACTTGAAAAAAAAATAAATTCTGAAGAATCCTTTTTTTTAAAATTATCAAAAGTTGGTTTAAATTATCATTGTAGATTTTTATTTGTTAGCTTTATCCGACGGACAACCATAGTCGGTTCTAATCTCACAATTTCTCTTTGAACTACTTCCCGAACAATTTACACAAATTGTAGCCTTCAACATTTTTTCAATTTCACTTGCTGAACGCCCCGATTTTTCTTTATCAGTCTCATCTGCCAGCATCTCATCTTTAATTTTATTTAGATCCTCATAGGTTTCCTCTTCTAAATCATCGTCCCAGTCTTCTAAATCTATTTCCTCTTGAGCTGGAATGTCATCAATTTCTTCTTCTTTTTCTACGGTTTTTTTTTTACCCATAATATATCATTAATTTATTACTATGAAATAAATTTTATTTTTAGATTTTATAATAATATTTTCAATTTAAATAAAATAGAAATCTGAAAAATTATGCATCTTCAAGCTTTATAATATCTTTTAATTGGTTATAAGCGATGCAATTCTTTCTCTCTTGTTCAGAGCACATTTTAACTTTCCAACATCGATATTCATCACATAAGTAAGCGGGACATTTTTTCCTCTTTTGTTCTAAGCACTTTTTTATTCTCCAGCATTGAAAAGATGTTTCATAAAATTTGTGAAATTTTTTAGGAAGTTGGGTATAGTCAAAATTTGTCTTTTTCAAATGATCATCTAATGAGACTGAGTTATAGGTGTTCCAAAATAATAGAACTTTTTCTTTGTTTTCGGGTTGTTTTGCAAAATCAATCATCGCTGCTAATGTTTTTCCAGTATAAGTTGTCTCAATTTTGAAATCTTTCTGTTTTCCTTCTAATTCGTAAATTTTATCAACAGCTGCCTGACCACGCTTAGTTTTAACACCGTAATTTGATCCATAATAACCTATCTCTAAATCAAAATCATTTTCATTTATTATAATATTAGGAACGGATTTATCATATTTGCGTAAAAGTTTAATAACCTTATTTGCAGTTCTCGCAATATTTTTAGTGTTTATTACGATTGCATCAGCTACTCTAACTGGTCTAATTTTTGTTTTTAATCCAACAATTTTACATCCAGCAATTAAACCTGCCGCAGTGCCCGTAGAACCACATGGTACAAAGATATAATCTGGCACAGGTATCTCTCCAGCATCTATTTGTTTTTTTAATTCAAAAACTGCATTTACAAAACCTAATGTTCCGAGGGAAGTACCAATGCCCAACAGAGGTGAAGCTCCAATAAGCATTAGATAATAGTTTCGTTTAAACAATCTTACTCCGAGCAGTCTAAGTATTAATCTATAAACACCTTTTACAAATATAATCTTTGCACCAAGATGATGATATAATAATAATGATCGCTGAACATGCCACGTTAAAGGTTGAGGAAATAAATATAATTGAGTTTTTAAGCCAAATTGATTTCCAACAAATACAGCCGCTAATCCGTGATTGGTGCCTATGCCACCAGCAGTTGCAACGATTTTTTTTCCAGACTTTAAAATTTTCCCATAAACAAATTCGTATTTTCTGATTTTATTTCCACCATAGAAATCGGTACTTATATCATCCCTTTTAATCCATAGGTTATTATGCTCAAGCTCCTTTCCTAAATTTTCCATCTTTTGAACAGGAGTCGGATATTTGGCTATAGCGACCCATGGAATCCTATCCTTTAAGTTTGGATATCTTTCAAAAAGAATTGGTTTATCTCTGACCATAATTATAAGATTAATGTATTTAATTTAATGATTATTATCAGTTATCAGCCGTATTATCATTGTTTAAATAAAATCTCACTAATTCTGAACGTTTTTTAATTAATACCTTTAATATTATGAATATATAAACAAACTTTATAACTATCAATTGATTTATTCACAAACAAAACTTAAATTTTAATTAAAAATTTAAAGGATGATTTCAATATGAGTGAAGTTGAAAAAGATTCAAATGAATTGTTGAATATTTTGCTGCTGATAGTTGGTGTTTTCTTTATAGTAAAAGGAATTCTTGATTTCTTGGCATGGGGCGGCATTTTGGTTCCAGATTGGTTGAGTAATTTTGCAACGAATCCTGATACAGCTGCCGCTCTTTCGTTCTTTGGCTCACAAGGTCTAATCTCGGTAGTTTTGGGCTTCTGGTGTTTAGTTGCGGGAATAGGAATGTTTAAAGAAGAAGAATGGGCTATGGGGCAAGCACTTGTAGTTCTAAGTTTAATGGTTGTGACAGGGGTTTCAGCGATAATGGGTTGGATTGGTGCTCCAGCTTCTTTTGATTTGGCTTATTGGCCAAATTATATAGTAATAGTTGCTTTTATTATCGGATTAGTTGGTTTCTTCTGGCTTTTATTCACAAGAAAGAGATACGATTAAATTATACAAATTAAAAATAAATATCTCATTTTTTTTACTTTTTTTTTAATAAAACAATTAAAAATTCTACAGAAGTATTTTTTCATATTTCTAGAATAACGCTTTTAATTTTTTTAAAATGATTCATTTAATAATGAGAACAAACATAGTTTTTATTATTAATTAGAGTTTAAAGTCAAGAAGGACATTGAGAGCAAACAAATTTCAAGGAAACATTTTAAATTATTTAGGGGAATATAATAATATTGTTTCACTTCGAAATTTTAAAAGAAGACAAAACAAAAAAGTAAAGAAAATTGTTGGTGTCCCACACCCTTTTATTAAATGGGCAGGTGGAAAAAAACAATTATTAGAACAAATAAATAAATACCTTCCAAAAAAATTTAATAAATATTTAGAACCATTTGTTGGAGGAGGAGCATTGTTTTTTTACTTACTACCGAATAAAGCAATCCTAATTGATAATAATAAAGAATTAATAAATTGTTATAGAGTAATTCAGAATAAAATTGGAGAATTAATTAATTCTTTAAAAAAACATAAAAACAAAAAAGATTACTTTTATAAAATCCGAAGTATTGACAGAATCCCAGAAGAATTTAAAAAGCTCACAGATGTAGAGAGGGCTTCTCGAACTATTTTTTTAAATAAATGTTGTTTTAATGGGTTATATAGAGTCAATAGTAAAGGAGAATTTAATGTTCCCTTTGGTAAATATGAAAATCCTAAATTTTGTGATGAAGAAAATTTATTAGCTGTAAATACGATACTGAAAGATATTGAGATTATTAATGGAGATTTTAAGGAATGTTTAGAATTAGCTGAAAAGGATGATTTTATTTATTTTGACCCTCCATATCAACCAATTTCGACCACTGCTAATTTTACTAGTTATACCAAAGAGAATTTTAATAAAGAAGATCAAGTGAGACTGTTTAAAGTTTATGAAGAGTTAGATAATCGTGGATGTAAAGTTATGTTAAGTAATTCCTATAATGATTTTATTTTAGATTTGTATAAAAAATATGATTTAAAAACAGTTTATGCAAAAAGAGCTATAAATTCAGATGCTTCAGGTAGAGCACAAATTAAAGAGGTTTTAATTATAAACTATTAAAATTAGTAGAATCTTTTCAAATTTTAACTTATCCTTCATAAATTTTCAATTAATTTAATCCACTTATGACTTAGGATTAGAGTCATTTCATTATGAAGCTTATTTGAATTAGAGTAAAAATCATAAAGATTTACAATCTGGTCCAATATATTTTTAGATTTAAATGGGGCTAATTTTCTAAAATTATTTGATTTTATTTCACGATAAGGAAATATTTCATTTATATCAGGAAAGATATTTTCATTTTTCATAATTTTTAAAATCTCCTTGCAATAAATATTATCATTCTGAATAATTTCGGAGAAATATAGATAATATACCAAACAATTAATTAATTTCCTAAAGAACTCAAGAATGCTATTAAGAGATTCCTCTTGAATACAGTTGCATTGTTGATCTTGAATAATTTCATATTTTAATTGATGTAGAAAGTGAAGTAATTTTCCTAGTTTTGAGAAAATTTGGGGAATGTTTGAAGGAAGGGGAATTCTCTTTAAGAAACTTCCATTAAAGCGTAGGTATCCAGAAGCCATATGTAAGGAGCTGAAAAGTGATTTAAAAATATAATCTACACATTTAGAGTTCATAATAACTGAGAGAGAAAATAGCTTTTCTACTGAGATATCTTCTCCTAAAAGCATATAAGCCCCTGTTATATTAATAAAATAACCAAGATCGCAAAATACTGTCATGTCTTTTGCAATTTCTTTAAAAATCAATTTAGGTTTCTGAAGATCATTCCAAAATCTATTAAAATTTTTATTATAAGGAAAAAATGACATAAATAAACGTCTATTGGCAATTTTTATTTCTTTATTAAATTTAATGTGGAATTTTCCAATATTGCTCGTCCCGATCAATATAAGATCCTTTTCATTATATCTTTTATTCACAATAAGGTCCAGATATTTTGCCCAATTCGTAAAAGTGAATGGTCTATAGATGAATTTTGAATTTATATAGATTTCTTCAAGTGGTTTAAAATTGGATATAAGATAATTTATAATATTAAAATCACCAACAATCGGAATTACTAAAGATGGAATTTGATTAATGTTGGATTGTACTATTTTTTTACTAAGAAATCTTTTAAATAGAAAGTCTTCGATGATTTCAGATTTTTGAGCATTTTTAATTGAAATCATATGTTCAGAATTCAATAAATTTTTCGATTTTAGGAAAGAAATAATTATTGGATAGATTGAGGCCTTTTTAAAGATTTTTAATAAAGAAATATCAACTATTTCCAGAATTTTTGTTTGATTTATAAGTAGATTTCGAATTTTTAGACCATAATCAGCTGAAAGAAATTTATTTGTTATAATGAAAGAGCAATATCCTTTATTTTTCAATAATTGATATGCTCGTTCTATAAATAAAATAGAAATATCATATAATTTATAAGCAGATTCATATTTTTGCTTTAGAATTTGTTTGTTAAAGTAGGATTTCATTTTTTTATTTTCAATATATGGAGGATTTCCCAATATAATATCGAATTTTTTAAAATCAACGATTTTATCTTCAATTAAAAAATTACCGAGAATTATATTATTTTTTAATAAATCACGTTTTGGAGTTGCTTTTCTATTATAAAACCAGTTTATTAGGCGTAATTGACATAATTTAATAGCTTGTGTGTCCAAATCTACACCAAATAAATTGTGTTTAATAATTGATTTTTTTATTTTAAATTGATCTTCAGTGGGATTTAAGATCTTAAATAGTTGAAAGAGGATAGTAGCCATTGATATTAAAAATCGGCCAGTTCCACAAGCGGGATCGAGTATTTTAATTGAGTTAATTAAATCGTTTAATACTTTTTTTAAATTATTATTATCTTTTAATAATGATTTTAGTGATGAAAAATTTGGTTCTTTTATAAGATCGAGATATTTAGAGATTTCCTGTTGTTTTAATATAGCGTTTATATGATATTGAATACTTTTTAAACAAATATATCTGCATATTGTTGCCGGAGTATAAACAGTTCCTTTAAGTTTCCCACTCTTTTTATTATTAGAAAGTTGGTTTTCAAAATCTTCGATTTTTTTTTGAATTTCATCGAAGTTTTCAAATATTGTTTTTTTCATCTAAAATTTATTGATTTTTTTAGAAAATAAATCTTTTTTAATAATTTCAACTATAAGATAATTAAATTAAAAAGGTTCAAAATGAGATAAAACAAGAACTTGTTATGGTGGAAATTCCTAACCAAGAAATTGCAAAAAAGATAATGGATGATCTAAATGAAAATGAAAGTTATAGGAAAACTGCAAGAGATTGGGAAGGAGCTATTATAATAAAGTTTTTATCTGATGGTAATAAATTTAAAAAAAAATATTATTTATATCTTGATTTATGGCACGGAAAAGTTAGAGGTGCGGAGTTAATTGGCGGACAATCCGAAAAACCTTTTGAATGTTATATTTCGGCAAATGAGACTGATTGGAGAAGATTATTTAAGGGAGAAATAGACCCGACTATTGCGATGAGGATGGGCAAATTTAAATTTCAAGGTAATTTGGATAAATTAATCCGTAATACAAAAGCAACAACCTACATTTTGAAATATCTAACAAAGTATCTCAAGGATTGGTGATTTTTTCAAAAAAATTTGTTTTATTAAAATTTATGGAAAATATGAAAAAAAAAATGGTTATAAAAGGTATTAGAGATAAAGTTGCAATAATTGGTGTTGGTGCAACAAAATATGGAGAACTATGGGATGAAAATCAATTTTCTTTATTGATTAAATCTACCGATGAAGCAATGGCAGATGCTGGAGTAAAAAGAGATGAGATTGAAGCAGTTTGGATAGGAATATATTATTATTTTACAGGATTATCAGGCGGAACATTTGCAGATGCTTTAAAATTGTGGGGTATTCCAATTACAAGAGTAGAAAATTATTGTGCTTCTGGTATGGATGCATTTAGAAATGCATGTAATGCTGTCGCTTCAGGTGTTAATGATGTAGTTATAGCATGTGGTGTTGAAAAAATATTAGATGAGGGTTCTCGAGGTTTACCTGGATTTCGGAAATTTGGTCATCCAATGTATCCAAGACCTTCTGCCCCTGCGATATTTTCACTGGCAGCTACTCGTAGTTTTAAAGATTATGGATGGACCAAGGAAGATTTAGCGAGAGTTGCAGTAAAAAATCATGATAATGGAGCACATCATCCTAAAGCCCATTTTAGAAGGCCAGTTTCATTAGAAACGGTTTTAAACGCTCCAATGATTGCAGATCCTTTGGGTCGATACGATTGTTGTGCTATTTCAGATGGTTCAGCAGCATTGATATTAACGAGTCCAGAGCTTGCACCGAGTTATGCCCATGGAGATGATTATATTTTAGTAAAAGCTAATGCATTATCGGTTTATACAAATATGCCTTGGTATTGGCCTAGCTTTGGTTTTATATCATTTCCATCGACAACAACCGCTGCCAAATTGGCATATAAAGAAGCCGGAATAACGGTTCCCCGAAAAGAAATTGATTGCGCTGAAGTCCATGATTGTTTTACAATTACCGAATTATTAAATTGCCAAGATCTTCAGTTTTGTGAAAGAGGACAGGCAGCTGAAGAATTAAAAAATGGTACGTTTAACTGGGACGGAGAAACTGCGGTTAATCCATCAGGGCGTCTTAAAAGTTTTGGTCATCCAATTGGTTCTACAGGTTGCCGGATGCTCTATGAAGTAACCAAACAAGTTCAGGGAAGAGCAGATGGAAGACAGGTTCCAGATGCTAAGATTGGGCTAGCCCATAATTTGGGTGGAGCCTACACTGTATGTTCCGTTACAATCTTAAGTCAAAATCCATAGAATAATATTTTCATCATACATTATCTTTTAAGGTAATTTAAAATAGTGTTTTTAATATTGAAGTCATAAAGGAATGGCAAATAAAAATGAAAAATATTAATATAGGTTTTGATGAATCTCATAATAATAAACTAAAGATTGAAGATACAGCATTTGCTGACTTTTTGGAGTATATAGTTAATTCAAATTTTAAGATAGGAAAAATAGAGGCGGGTTTAACCGAAAAAAAATTATCAACATATGATATCTTTATTATTGGAGTTCCTACAGAATCTTTAATCGAAACGGATGAAATTACTGATTTAGTTAAATATGTTCATGATGGAGGAAGTTTATTAATTATAAATGACCAAGGCGGTGATTATGAGAATCAAAATAATTTATCAGAACTAACCAAAAATTTTGGTATAACATTTAATAATGATACTTTATATGATGGTCGATATTTCTCTATTGAAAATTCTCGGCCAGTAATAAAGGATTTTATACCTCATTTTATCACGCGAGATATTTCAAGTATTATTCATTCTAATGGCTGCACATTATCAATTGATAAATCAGTTGAAAAAGACAATATAGATGTTGATTATATTGCCTATTCTTCCAAAGATACTTCATGGCACGAATATTTCAATGGAAGTGATTGGGTTGAGGAACCAGTAAGTGAATTACCAGTAGTTGCAGTAGGACATTATGGTTCAGGTAAGATTGTAGCTTTAGCAAATATGTCTTTGTTTTCAAGCTTACATGATTCTTATGGAATAAATGCTGAAGATAATTTTAAATTGATCTCAAATATTGTTTCTTGGCTATTAAATAAGGCCGAATCGGAAGAAACAAGGGAAATGCAACCTATTTATTTAACTGCGCCGATAGACCAGGATATCTTCTATTGGGTGAAAGAACAGATTAGAAAGAAAAAATGGAGCAATATTGGAGATGTAATTAATTTTGCTTTAAGAGTACTTAAAATAAGGTTGAAACGAGAGATTGAGGAAGAAGAATAGAAGAATATAAATTCAACTGGTTAATTAAAATAAAACCCATAAATCGCAATTTTTAAATCAAATTAATATGTAATCACGTTAAATTTGAGTCATTTTTAAAAATGATAAAAAAAATATTACAATCACCTTTTTCTGAAAAAGAGATTAGCTTTAGTGACTTTATTGATATTATTAAAAAGAGCAAGATTATATTTGAAAAGGAACCTTATGTATTAAAATTGAATGCATCATCTCCCCAAGAAAAAATTCTCATCATAGGAGATATCCATGGAAACCTACCCTCATTGGTTAAAATCAAGGAAAAAATCGATGAAATTAAACCTGAAATGGTTCTTTTTTTAGGAGATATTGTTGACCGAGGGCTTTATCAATTAGAATGTCTATGTTTTATTTTATGCTTAAAAATTACAGAGCCAGAACGTTATTTTTTACTAAAAGGAAATCATGAAACAATCGAAATTAATCGATATTATGGATTTTTGGATGTTCTTTTGAATCAATTTGGTGATACAAAATATATGAAATATCTTTTGGAATTATACAATTCTCTCTCCCTTTGTTCAATAATTAATAAAAAAATATTTTGTGTGCATGGGGGCATTCCTGAAGATATTGAAATCATCAATAAATTAAAAAAATTGGATAAAAAACCAAATTTGATGAGTGATCCTGAAATCTCTAATGAAGTTTTTCAAATGATATGGAATGATCCTATAGAACATGAAGCATCTCCTTATTTTGTAGACAATTTCAGAGGTGAGGGAATAAAACGATATGGTTATAAAGCATTTGAAGAATTTATGGTGCATTATGGTTTTAAATCTTTAATTAGATCACATGAAATATTTCCTCCTCAAGGTTATCAATACTTCTTTAATGGTAGATTATTGACGATTTTTTCCTCAAATAATTATCGAGGTCAATTTGCACCTAATCCAGCAACGATCGCTTTAATTGAAGACACGAACGTCAAGTTACTCATATTACAATGATTTTTTAACTATAAAATTCCTTAATCAAACTTAATTAATTAGGTTAATTTGAAAATGAAAGCAATTAAATGCCAAGTAATATCAGACTATAAATCTGCTTTTTCTGATCCGTTAATAATTGTTAAAGGTGAGATTTTAACAATTAGTGTGAAAGAAAGCGAGTGGAAAGAGTGGCTATGGTGTATTAACCAATTTCGTAAAGGAGGATGGGTTCCGGAAAAATATATCGAGAAATTAAATGATAAAAAATGTAAAGCTCTCAGAGATTATGATGCAACTGAACTTACTGTGAAAATTGGAGAAGAATTAATAATTAGCAATGAAGTAAGTGGTTGGGCTTGGGTTACCAACAAGAAAGGTAAAAGCGGTTGGGTACCATTAGAGAATATACAAATAATTTAAAATTAATTTTATTAAAAATTAAAGAATTAATTCTGGAAATTTTTCAATTAGTTCTGGGTATTTCTTTATTTCATTTTTCCATCTATCTTCTGCATCAATATCTAATATTATATTATACTGTTTAATTATTTTTTCTGTTGGAACATAAATATCTGCGCTTATTTCTATATCATTTTTAAGAAAAACCTTAGTTGCAATTCGAGAATAAAGTCCTAATTTTACTCCTTCAAAAGTGTCGAGTTGAATTAATTGATCAAAATTAACATCAAATTTCAAACCCCAAAATTGTGCATTTTTATCTGGCAAAACGTATGGAAACCAATTCCCTGGGGGTAATATTCTTCTATAATTTTTTACTAAACATACCTCAACATTTTCATAATTTTTCCATAGATTATTAGTGATAAATGTTCCATATGCTACTAAAGTAGTCAATGGTTGAGAGTGTGAATTGTATCTCATATTGAGTTAATTTTTTATTAAATAATCTTTTTCAAAATTATTTGATAGAATTGAATTTAGGGGAAAAATAAAGCATAATAGGCAAACACAAGAAATGGATAAGTCTATTAGCTGATTTAGAGAATCTCGGAGGCGTCTGGCTTGATAAACAACAGGTTATTCCCTCTTATGAAGATCTCAGAATATTTAGCTACAGCTGCTCCATCCATAAATTCTGTGGCATCTTCTATTATCATATTCATATAAGAGTCAATTTCTTTCATTTTACCTCGGTATTCCGTTCCGTCTTTTAATCTTAGTAGAATAACGGAATTTACTGCCTTTTCTAGAATTTTGAGTGGGTCTCGTTCCATTTTATTAATTTACCTGATAATTTTTCTCTTTGATTAAAAACAATATTAAATATAATTATATACTCTTAAAAAATACTCTTAAATTAAAATCTTTTTAATTTTTTTACGTTATTAATTTCAATTAGAATGAGAAATTTGAATGCAAAAAAATTGGATAAGAAGAAAAAGATTATAGAGGATTATAATTCTTCTGCCAAAATTTATGATAACCGATATAAAATAATTCAAAATTATAAATTCAAGCTATTAATTGAAAATCTTATTTTTAAACGTGGACTTTATCTGGATGCAGGTTCTGGAACAAATTTATTTTTAGATTATCTCAATAGAGAAAAGATTACAAGAAATATTAGATTAATTGGTTTAGACATATCTTTTAATATGCTAAAGATTGCAAAAGAAAAACAAAAAAACTCTTGTTTAATCTTAGGAGATATTGAACATCTTCCATTCAAAAGGAATCTTTTTACGGGTTTTTTTTCGATTACCACCTTTCAAAATCTAGCTGATATTAATAAAGGTATTGAAGAGTTGATTCGGGTTTTTAAAAGTAAAGGATTATTAGCTATTACAATTTTAAAAAAAAGCTTCAATTTAAATGAAGTTAAAAAATTATTTCAGCCACATTTTCAAGATTTAAATTATATTGATGATAACAAATGCGGAGATTGGATTATTTTAAGAGATAATCGATTTTAAAATTTCTTCAGCATTACTCTCTACATTAAATCTCTTTTTAAAAAATAAACATATATTTTCAATATCTCTTTTCAAAATTGATAATCCATTGGGATGGCTCTTGGGGACCCACTGTGGCCAATCTATTATTAAAATGTCACCTTCAGAATTTATTAAGACATTAAATTCTCCGAGATCTCCATGAATTATACCTATATTTTTATAAATAATACTTATTTGATTAATTATATCTTCAAAAATAAATACCGGATCTTCTATATCGATGAGATTATTAAGTTCTGTTCCTTCAATAAATTCCATTATTAAAATATGACGATTGATTCCAATCGGTTTTGGAATATTTAATCCTAATGGAGCAATTTTTGAAAGGGCTTCATATTCTCGCATAGCAGCAAGTCGATTAATGTAAAGCCAGGAAAAATGGCGTCTTTCACCGACAAATATTCTTAATTGTTTTACCTTTCGGAAACTTGTCCGACCTATTCTAAAAATTTTCATAGTCATTTCTTCATTATCATCGTTTATGCACTTATATACATCTGCTTCTTTTCCTTTCCCAATCTCTACCCCGAGTTGAGAAATTATTCCTTGTCCAACTAAAATATGAAAAGCGAGCATATCATACCCAATTGAATTTAATTTATAACTGGTCACACCTGTTGAATCACGCACGATGAGATTATTTTTATGAACTTTATTGAGACGGAATAAAACTTCCTCCATTTTCAATTTAGAAAAAAAACAGATATCACTCATTTTTACGGTGGCAGCTCTTCTCATACCCCGTTCAATCGCTCTTAATACGCGGAAATCTTCCTTTTCCATTGATTTTATAATTTTAGCTACTTCCAAACCTTAGTTTCTCTTTAATTCATATTGTAAATATACTCAATTTAAATAATACAATTTAAATAATTTATTATTAAGGTAAATCGCGATTGAATATTTAAGGATTTTTTTTTTTCAAGCATTTGAATGTTTATATATCCAGAAAATGGAGTATATTGTTGGGCAAACTAAAATAATAATTCCAATTAAATTTATTAATAAAAATATTCTTAAATCATTTTGGGAAATTAAATACATTGTTGTAGTTGAGCCAGATTGAAATAAAAAAAGAAAAATTCCTTGGGAGATATATAGTAGAAAACCTATTGACATAATAATCCCAATTGCTGCTATTATAATTGATATAACGCGATTTATTATGAAGGATAGGACTTGATTTCCAATAAAAATAAGGAGAAATATGAGAATTAAAATTTGAGAAGTGAAAATCCACCCATTATATATTTGTGCATTAATTTGTAAGCTTCCATTTGTTTGAACCCATGATAATGGCGATAATAGGTTAAGATAATATGTAAATGAGAGAATAGTTCCAATTAGTCCGAATATCAGATAAAGTTTTAAATAAATGGTTCTCTTTAAGATTATTTTCTCTTTTTTACCAAATTTTTTCAATAAATTCATTAATTGTGTGTGAATTTCTGGTGGAATGTTATCTTTTAAAATTTTAAGTTTAAAATTTTGATACTTCTCTTGTATTAATGATAGTGATTTAAAACCAAGCTCCTTCTTTTTCTTTTTTGATTTTGGACCTTGCCATAAATATACAATTTTATTCTTCTCATCTAAAAATATTGCAAGATCATGAAGTAAAAGGCTGGTTTCTTCTTCAACCCAGTTTTCTAAATTTTCATCAAAAATAAATGTTTTCATGTATAGGATTTGTAATTAAATTGTTATTATTAAAATTTTAAAGAAGTTGTGTAGTTAAATTTTTACTTTTAATATATTCCCATGACTGATTAATATAGCGTTTATATTCTTCTATATCTTCATTGCTTAATCTATTAAATCTCTTTTGAGTGGATAAATACTCTTCAATTGGTTTTCGCTTTGCCGGATCTAAAAGCCTTTTACTTGGGGTAGATAATGAGAACTTTCCGTTTTCAATCTCATATAATGGCCAAAATCCCGTTTCAACAGCTAATTTTCCCATTTTAATTGTATCTTTTGTGGAAAATCCCCAACCTGGTGGGCAAGGAGATAAAATATGAATATATTTTGTTCCCTTAATTTCCTTAGCTCTTTTGAATTTTGCATAAATATCTAATGGATAAGATGCGCAAGAAGTTGCAACGTAAGGAATATCATGGGCTTCTAAGATTTTTGGCATGTTTTTTTTATGTTCTGTTTTTCCATATATTGGAGTTGTTGTAGTAAATGAACCATAAGGAGTTGATCCGGAACGCTGAACGCCAGTATTCATATAAGCTTCATTATCATAGCAAGCATAAATAAAATTGGTTCTTCTTTCTGCCGCTCCGCTTAAACCTTGAATTCCAATATCCGTAGTCCCTCCATCACCTGCGAATGCAACACAGGTAACCTCATCATCTTTTCCCATAGCTTCCAAGGCTGCTTCAATCCCAGACGCTGAAGCTGCTACAGTAGCAAAAGGAGTATTAAGAACCGAAATTTTATCAACACTTGTAAATCCTTGCATCCCATGCAACACAGTAAGACATGAAGCAGGAACTGTAATAATTGTATTGGGACCTAGAGCTTTTAAAGCTGTGCGATATATAAGTGATAATCCACAACCAGCGCACATACGATTACCAGGTAATAAAAATTCCTCTTCAGGAATGTCATATAATTTAACTTTATCAGCCATTTTTTATTTTACCACCTCTTGCAAGAAATCTAGTTCATCAAGTTTTAATCCAATAAATTCTGTTTGTTCAGAATATTCATTTTTTTTCTCCAAATCAATCGCTCTATAAACTCCATCGATTAGATCCTCAGCATTTACATCTCTACCACCTAGTCCTACAATATATCCTTTGATAAACGGTCTATTTTTCGATTGGTATAATGCACTCTTCAATTCATAACAGAGAATTCCTTCATAACCATAACCGATATCTCTATCGAACACTACTATTAGTTTTGCATCTTTAAAAAGTTCCCGAAGATATTTAGTGGGAAAAGGTCTGAATAATTTTAAACTTATAAGCCCAATTTTTACGCCTTTTTCTCTCAATTTGTCGATAGCTAAACGTGATTCTGAAGCAACAGAACCAACTGCAAAAATATACATCTCGGCATCTTCTGCTCTATATGTTTTATAAATCCCATTTCCATAAGAACGGCCGAATTTTTCTGCAAATAAATCATGGACTTCTTTAACTTTTTTTATGGAATTTTCTATAGAGCGTTGAAGTGAATATCGAAACTCATAATACCCAGGTGCAGTCCCCTCCTCTCTTTTAACTATATCTGGAGTTGTAACAGGACAAACTCCCATTACAACATTCATATCTCCTAAGTTAAGATGATGCTTCAATGGTGGTAAAAATTCATCAATTTTTTTTTGGGGTTCCAATTTAACTAACATGGAAGTATGGGATAATATATATCCGTCATAATTTACAAAAGTTGGGACATAAACACTGGGATCTTCTGCAATTCTATATGCTTGCAAGTTAGTATCATAAATTTCTTGATTATCTTCACAAAACATTTGTATCCATCCAGTATCTCTAACTGTGAATGCATCTTGGTGATCAGTCCACACAGACCATGGTGCTCCAACAGATCTCATAGCAATATTCATAACAATAGGTAAACGATTTCCTGCCGCCCAACATAAAATCTCATACATTAATAATAATCCATGAGAAGATGTTGCAGTATACACTCGAACACCTGTGGCAGATGCCGCCACACATGCGGTGAGAGCAGATTGTTCTGATTCTACTCTAACCATACGCGCATTTAACTCCCCATTTTCTATAAAAAATGAAATTTTTTCAACGACTGGACTCTGTGGTGTGATGGGATATGCTGCTACAACTTGAACTCTAGCGCCCTTACATGCATTAGCTGCTGCATGATTTCCGGTCATAACTTGATATTCTTCCACGCTTGTCACAGTTCACTCTCCTCAACCATTTTTATTGCTTTTGGCGGACACACTTCCGCACAAATTCCACAACCTTTACAATATTCATAATTTATTTTTGGAGGGATTGTTCGGCTTATAATAGGCTCGGGACAATATAACCAACAAAAGTGACAAACATCTTTATTCATTTTCACAACACTACATTTATCAAGATCTATTTTTGGCTTGAATCTACTCCAAGAACCAGTTTTTCCAGCCTCTCCCACAACTGGCTTTTGAATGGATGCTAATATTATTTCATAAACTTTTTGATCAACCATTTTTCTTCCTTTTTATTTTTTTTACGATTTTTTTCTTAATAATTGGAATACAGACTTAAATTAGAATCAATATCAAGGATTTTTTTCAAAAATTGAGGAGCATAGCAAGTTTTGCTGCCTCTTCAGCAAGAGAACTGTTAGATTCTCCTTTTTTTTCCCCCATTACTTTTATTATAGCTTTTTTCATGGATTTCAAATCAATAGAGTCTAAAGCCTTTGTTAATACCCCTAAAATCGGAGTATTAACTATGGGAATATCTTCTAAATACAGATCTCTTTCAATACAAAATTTATTAATATTTGCAGATGCAATTTTTATTTTATTAGCGAGATTATAAAAATTCTTTAACGCTTCAGGTGTTTTTTCAGAATTAATTATTAATATTCCATTTTCTTTAATATTTTTAATAATATCTGGAGTAATAACCGTCTCATCTAAAACAATAGTAATATCTGGACGTTTAATTTGCGCTCGAGTCCAAATTTTTTTATTTTTTGAAATACGGGCAAATGCCTGAACTGGAGCTCCTCTCCGTTCAGCTCCAAATGATGGAAATGCAACAACATCCTTATAGTTACCGCTTATGTAGGCTGCTTCTACTATTATTTGGGATGCTAATACACATCCTTGACCTCCTCGGCCATAAAAAACAATCTCAGTTATTTCTTCTGCATCCGACATTATTTACAACTAAACTCCTATTTTTTTAAAAAAATTTAGATATTTAAGGTAATGTCTTAATGAATATTAAAAAAAAGTTAAAAATTTTTTGATAATGATATGAAAATTTTTTTATGGGTTTTCAATAATTTTTTATGCTTCTTTAATTGTATTTCAAAATTTATTTAACATGGCTTTCTAACCAGTCGCTTAAATTTTTTAAAACCTTTTTACGATCATCTTCTACTTCGTTATAAACTTCATGGAATAGTCCATCATAAATATAAGCGGTTTTGTCATCCATTATGAACAAATCTTTCAGATTTTCAGCTCCTCCCATTAATTTATCTTCTGAGCCACATTGCATTAATAACGGAAGTTTAAGATTGCCTACAAATGTTTCTAATTTGTTAAGGGCTTTCATCATTTCATAACCAAGTTTTGTAGTAATTTTTTCAGCGTGCACCAAGGGGTCATTTTCATAACCACTTACTACTTCAGGGTCGTGACTAAGAAATTTTGCATCAATATTTGGATCGATTTTCATATGGGGGGCAATTTTTGAGAATAATTTTGCCATAAATTTTAGGAAGCCACTTACTTCTCCACCAGTACTTGTACCTGCTCCGGAAAGAATTAATCCACTTAATAGGTTTTCATATTTTTTCGTAAAGTAAAGGGCAATTAATGAGCCCATAGAATGACCAAGCAAAAATATAGGTAAATTTTGATGTTTTTCTTTTATAATGTCATATAATAATTTTTGATCTTCGATATATTGATCCAAATTATCCACAAAATTTATTTCTCCCTCGGATTTACCGTGACCGCGATGATCATTAGCATATACTGCATATCCGAGTGGAATTAGCTCATTTACAATGTTCAAATATCTTCCAGAATGTTCAGCAAATCCATGTGCAATCTGAACCACGGCTTTTGGAGATTCTGGAATCCATGCTTGATAATAAATTTTTAATCCTTTAACACCCTCAAATTCACTTTCTAAATGTTTCATAAAAAACCTCAGTTTTTATTTGATTATTTTTTAAATAAATAGAATGGAAATAATAAAAAAGTTTTTCTCACAATTTATTATGTCTTAATCATTGAAAACTCGTCTTTTTTTTTATTACTTTATTTTTCTACTTTATTTTTATTTTCAAAATTTATCACATGTTTTTCTAACCAAGCGCTAAGATCTTCTAAGACCCTTTTCCGTTCTTCTTCAACTTCATTATAAACCTCGTGATATAAACCATCGTAAATAATAATGGTTTTATCTTCCATTTTAAATATGTCTTTAAGAATTTCTGTTCCTGCGGTTAATTTATCTTCTGAGCCACATTGAACTAATAATGGAAGTTTAAAAGTATTCACAAATGTTTGAACTTCATTGAAATATTTTAACACCTCATAGCTAAGTCTCATAGGAATTTTATCGGTATGAACTAGGGGGTCTTGTTCGTAATTTCTTACTACTTCAGGGTCGTGGCTGAGTAATTTTGCATCAAGTCCTGTACTCATTTTCATATGTGGCGCAATTTTTGAGAAGAGTTTAGCCATAAATTTTAAAAATCTACTTACTTTTCTGCCGGCTTTTGTACCTGTGCCCGAAAGGATAAGACCATTTAACAAATTTTCATATTTCTTTGTGAAATATAACGCAATAAATGAACCCATAGAGTGACCCAGCATAAAAATTGGTAAATTAGGATGTTGTTTTTTTATTATTTCATATAACAATTTTTCATCTTCTACATACTGATCAAGAGAATCTGCATAATTTCTTTTTCCTTCGGATTTACCGTGACCTCTATGATCATCGGCATAAATTGCATAATCAAGTGGAACTAACTCATTTACAACATTCAAATATCTGCCTGAATGACTACCAAATCCATGTACAATCTGAATAACAGCCTTAGATGTTTCTGGAAACCATGCTTGATAATATATTTTTAATCCTTTAATACCCTCAAATTCACTTTCTAAATGCTTCATAAAATAACTTTCTTCTATTAATTATTTTTCAATTAAAAAGAATTAAAATCTAAAAAAAAGCTTTGTATTATGTTATCATCTTAATAAAAATCATTAAAATTTAACGGAGATATTTTATTTAAATTAAGAAAATAGATTATTGTTTTAGAATATCTTCAAAACCATAATAATTTTTCATTTAATAAAAGAAATCGGGGAGAGGTTGGATTGCAATACGATAATGAATGGCAGATGAATCCTTAAGAATTTTGTTTAAATCAACCCTTTTTTTTATTCTTAATTTTATTTCTCATAAGTTTATACTTTTTTTTAACTCGGTTTATTATTTTTTATAATCCGAAATCTAATTATTTATAAACTTTAAAGAGAGATTAAAAATTATTTTTCGTAAATTGGATTCCGCTTAATTGAAATTTTGATTTTTCCTATTTCTTTACTTCAAAATATTGAAACAATATTGAAAATATTAATTCATCACCCTATCATTATTTATTAGAATGAAATTCTTATTCTTATGCAACAAAATCAATTTTTTTTTGAGAATCAATCACGAAATTTAAAAAAAATAGAAAGTGGTAAAAAAATTAATCCTAAGCGGGATACGCCTAAATCAGTAACGGGCCAGAGTTATGCAATTCGCATTGATAAAAATAGAGAAAATATAAAACAGTTTCCAAGGAAAAGCAGAATTGCTTTAAGTTTTTATATATATAAACTTTTAAACAAAAAACCCGAAATAACAAACGGATTAATAATTGAAAAAATTTTTCTAAATATTGAGAATTCATCAAAAATTAAAGTAATTCCACTTTCAGAACGCAAGGAAATAAAAGAAAAGAGGAAAAACCGAGATTTTAAAAAAGCAATACACAAATATTTCCTTGAACTAATTGAAATTATAAGAGAACTAAGAAACCTTAATATACAGAAAAAGAAATATGCTCAGCAAGGTTTTGTAAATGAGCTTATATCTCAAGGAATTACATTGGGATTATCTCCTACATACTTAAAAGAATTTATAAAAGAACTAGTAAAAGAACTGCAAAATAAATTCGACGATTTCAATCTCAAAGGTATTACTACAAGATGGACATACGAAGATTTACAAAAATTGGCGCAAAAAAAAAGAGGAAAACTACTTAACACTAGAGAAGAGTTTGAATCTATTAAGACACCACCATCTCATACAATATTTTTATGGGAAGGGAAAATGGTCATAAATTTAAATTAAGTCCCGCTAAGATTATGCAAGAAATTTGGTGTCCTCAAGAGAGAAAGCAAAAACCATGGACTTATGAGAGATTGAAAGAATTGGCGAGAGAGAGAGGTTTAGAAAAAAAAAGCATTCCTGGAAAACTCCTAATAGCCAGAGAACAATTTGAAAAATTGAAAAAAATTAAACCCCCAGCTAGAACTAAATATCTATGGAGCTGTGAAATTGAAGGGCATGAACCGTGGGAGGCAAGACCAGATAGCATTAAGGATGGAAGTTGGTGCCCTATTTGTGCACCAGCAACTCCATTGACTTATGAACACATAGTAAAATTGGCTAGGGATATAGGAATAGAATCTACTGGAAAACCCGGCAAATTTTTAACACCTAAATATAAAGTCAATAAAATCTCAGCTAAATCAAAAAAGCATTTTCTATGGCAATGTGGAGAAGGACATGAACCTTGGAGTGCCACACCCTCAAATATTAAGTTAGGAAGATGGTGTCCAATTTGTGCGGAATGAACTAGCGAAAGAATTACAAGATACTTTTTTGAAAGCATATTTAAAGCAAAATTTCCAAAAAGCTCTCCAAAATGGTTGCAAGAATTAACAGGTCGAAAATTACATTTAGATGGATATAATGAAAAATTAAAATTAGCGTTTGAATTCAATGGCATACAACATTACGAACCGATATATGGGTATGAAAAGTTAATAATCCAACGAGAAAATGACGCTTCTAAAGAGTTGGCATGTGAGAAAGAAGAGGTTATTCTTATTATTATTCCTTATGATTTTGAAGGAAGAAAAGATTTCGTAGATTACGATAAAATGCAGAATTTCATTGTTAATGAATATGAGAAAAAAACAGATAAGAAATTACCTAAATTACCTTTTCTTGATTATAGAACAAGGAATTTTAAGAGATTAGATGAGTTCTAAATTTTCATTTCAATTTTTGTGTTTTATTAAGAGAATAATAGTAAGAATAAATTCTTGGAGTCTATTAATTTATTTTAAATACTAATTTAAATTTTTTATTAAACTTTTCAATAATGCCCATGGAAGATTGGAAAACTAAAAAATTAACTCCTATGATGGAACACTGGAGATCAATAAAGTCAAGGTTTCCCGATGAGTTAGTGGCTTATAGGATGGGGGATTTCTTTGAATTTTTTTACCAAGATGCGGTTAGAGTATCAAAGCTCTTAGGTATCACGCTCACAAAAAGAACATTTGGAGGAAAAGACTCATATCCGTTAGCAGGCATTCCACATCATTCTGGAAATTATTTTAAAAATCTTGTTAATTTAGGAGAAACTGTTGTAATCGTAGAACAGCTGGAGGACCCAGCAGATGCTAGAGGACGAATTGTTAAACGAGGTATCGTGAGGATAATGTCACCTGGAACAATTATCGAATCGGACATGTTAAAAACAAATGAGAATAATTACATTTCTTCAATAATTAAAGGTAAAAAAGGCTATGGTATTGCATTTGCCGACTTATCAACTGGAGAATTTTCAACCACTCAATTCGAATCTAAAGAAGGTATTGCTGAAGAAGATCTTTTCGCGATTTTTTCTCGTTATAGTCCTGTTGAGCTTATATTACCATTAAACCTCTATCAGGATGACGATTTCATAATTAAAATCAAAGATATTAGTAAATGCATTATAAAGGAATTTCAGGATTATGTTTTTGAATATGAAAATGGATATTCGATAATTATTAAGCATTTTAATTTAAGCAATCTAGAATCTTTTGATTTAGAAAATTTACAAATGGCAGTGCAAGCCTCTGGTGGTTTATTAGCATTTTTAAAGGAAACTCAAAGAGATGTTATACCAAATATTTTTCAAATTAAGGTTATTAAACAAAAGGAAGTATTAAATTTAGATTATTCAACTCAGAGAAATTTAGAACTATTAAGGAATATTAGGGACCGAGGAAAAGATGCAACACTTTTTTCCATTTTTAATCATACTCAAACACCTATGGGTGGTCGTTTATTAGCTAAAATTATTGTAGAACCACTTATAAATAAAGATCAAATTAACCAACGATTAGAAATCGTTCAAAAATTTAAGGATGATGTTTTTTTAAGGTCTGATCTTAGGGATAAACTTGAGAAAATGGGGGATCTTGAGCGAATTATTAATAAGATTAATTATTCTCGTTCCGCAAATGCGAGAGATTTATTAAATTTGAAAAATTCTCTCGAAATAATTCCAGAAATTATAGACTTGTTAAAAAAAGGAAAAACTCCAGAGTTAGAAAGTTTTTTAAAAAAAATTAAAGATTTTTCGGTAATTCGAGACTTAATTAAGAATTCCATTGCAGAAAATCCTCCAACTACCATAAAAGAAGGCGAAATAATTAAAGAAGGTTATAATGAAACGGTTGATGAGTATCGAAACATAATCAATAATGGAAAAAGTTGGATGTTAAAATTTGAGAAATCGTTAAAACGACGTTTTGCTATACAAACTGGGATTAAGGTATCACATAATAATATTTTGGGATATTTTATAGAAATTACTCATGCTACCAAATCTAAAATCAGAAATTTTCCCGAAGAATTTATTTCAAGGCAATCCATTAAAAATGCTGTAAGATATAAAAGTAAAGAATTAAACGAATGGGAGGAAAAGATTCTAACAGCTGAGGAGTCAATTAATGATTTGGAATTTCAAATGTTTTCAGAAATACGAGAGAAAGTAGTTATGCAAACTGTTGATATTGGAGATGTTTCTGAATCAATTGCAATGATTGATGTATTATGTACTTTTGCTGAAATAGCAGAAAAATATGATTATTGCAGACCGATTATGCGAGATGATGATAGAATTATTATTAATGAAGGGCGTCATCCCATTGTTGAGCAAATTAATTTTTCGGAACCCTTTATTCCTAATGATTGCTATATGGATACGGAGAAAGAACAGATATTAATTATAACTGGACCGAATATGGCGGGAAAATCAACTTTTTTAAGGCAGGTTGCATTAATTTGTTTGATTGCACAAATGGGGAGTTTTATTCCAGCGAAATCGGCAGAAATTGGTATTATTGATAGAATTTTTACAAGAATTGGAGCATCGGATGATCTTGCGAGACGATTAAGTACTTTCATGATAGAAATGAACGAAACTGCAAAAATCCTTAATTATTCTACTCCAAAAAGCCTTATAATCATTGATGAGTTAGGGAGAGGGACATCATCCTCAGATGGAGGCGCAATAGCAATAGCAACTTTAGAAAAATTACATTCCATGAAAGTAAAAACTCTATTTTCTACTCATTTCCACCAACTAACAGAAATTAAACTTCCTCGAGTAAAGAATTATCATTTAGATATAAAGGAAGATGAGGATGGTAACATAACATTTATTAGAAAAGTTCAAGAAGGAAGTACAGATAAATCGTATGGCATACATATTGCACGACTTGCCGGGATCCCAGAAGATACTATTATAAGAGCTTTTAAGGTCCTTGAACAGATAGAAAAAAATGATACTTTTAGAGAAACAATTAGAAATGGAAATAAAATAAAAAAGGAGACTCCTAAACCTAGGAAAAAAGAAATAAAAAAACCCGGGAAAACTGTGCAAACATCATTCTTTAAGCCAATTGTGAAAATAAAACATGAGATAAGTGAAGAATATATTAAATTATTTGAAATTATTTATAATGTCGATATTGATAATATCACTCCACTAAAAGCAATAGAGAAATTAAGCGAAATAAAAAAAAAAATTGAAGATATTGAATCTAATAATCACTAGAGGTAATTTATTATGCGGCGAATAAAAAAAATTAAAGATTTCGAAAAAATTGCTGCAGGAGAAGTTGTTGAACGGCCTGCTTCAGTTGTTAAAGAATTGGTGGAAAATTCGATTGATGCAGGGGCAAAGAACATCAAGATTATCATTAAAAATGCTGGAAAAAGTTTAATTCAAGTAATTGATGATGGCTACGGTATTGAAAAAGAGGATGTAGAAATCGCTTTTGATCGTTACACAAGCGGAAAAATTGAAAAATTTGAAGATTTAGATACTCTAACAACATTAGGATTTAGGGGAGAAGCTCTTAGTAGTATCGCGGTAGTTTCACAAGTAGAATTAATAACACGCACTAAAAATGATGATTTAGGTTCGACCATCGTAATTCATGGCGGGGCGGTTATTGAAAAAAAGGAAATTTCAGCTCCTGTCGGAACGAATATTAAAGTAAAAAATCTATTCTATAATATTCCCGCAAGACAAAAATTTTTAAAAACAAACAGGGTGGAACTTGGTCATATTACCGATATAATCACTAGATATGCCTTAGGTTATCCTCAAATTCATTTTGTTTATCAACACAATAATTTAGATATTCTTAATTGTCCATCTTCAGATGATTTAAAAGATATGGTTTTCCATATATATGGAAAAGAAACTGCGAAAAAAATGCATCCAATCGATTATATCCATCAGGATGGGCTATTTGCATTGTCCGGATTGCTAGGCGACCCAGAAATTTCGAAAAAAAAAAGAACTAGCCCCAGTTTATTTCTTAATAAGAGATATGTTATATCTGATAAATTTTTTGAAGTGATTAAGGATGCATATAAAGGTTTCTTAATGATTGGGAGGTTTCCTTTCTTTATTTTAAATTTAGATACAAATCCTGCTTATGTTGATTTTAATATCCATCCCCAAAAGATGTCTGTCCGCTTTAATAATGAAAAGATATTATTCCCCTTTATAGAAAATGCATTAAAGGCTCATTTAGATGAGTTATTCTTAACAAAAAAGGGCGAAATAATTACAAAACCATTGGAAACATTTATTGAAGAAGAGAAAGAGGAAATTCAATCTGGTTTAAAAAATATTACGGTTCATGTAGATGATCAATCTATAATAGCAAAAGAACAAGTATTAAATTTTCAAGCCGATTCAAACATTATCGATTCAGCAAAATCGAAGGAAATGATACAAACTAAACTAATATCCGAGGGCATACTTGAAAAGAAATTTGAAAATGCCATAGCAGAATCATTATACCGAGAACAATATATTATCACTGATACTTTACCTAAAATGCGTCCTATTTCAAGAACAGGGCAATTAAGTAACAAAATATATATATTATTTGAAAGTAAAGACGAGGATGGTAATCCAGCAATATTAATTATAGACCAGCATGCAGCTTCTGAACGAATTATGAAAGAAAAGTTTTTAAATCAATATAGAGATTCAAAAGTTCAAAAACAGCAATTAATTTCTCCCTTAAAAATTAATATCTCTCCAGCTGAACGTTTTTTTTTGAAAGAACATTTAAGTGAGGTTAATAAGTTTGGATTTGAATTAGAGGATTTCGGAGGAAATACATTTATATTAAGAGCAGTGCCAGCAATTATCGAAAAACTCCCCAAAATAGATATACTTAAAGATATGATCGAGGAAATCGCACATATAGGAAAACAGCAGAGTTTCTCCGAATCTGAAGAGGAGATTATCAATTATCTTGCATGTCATAAAAGCATTCGGGGAGGGGATTATCTCACAACGAAAGACATTAGAAGGTTGGTTTTAGAGCTTTCGAAATGTAAAGACCCCTATCATTGCGCACATGGAAGACCCACTTTAAGATTTATTACTTTTAAAGATCTTGATAAAATGTTTCACCGATAGGATAATAACCGAGGACAGATTTAATAAAAAATTTTTCTTGATCATCACTTGCTAATCTTAAAATCATATATATAAAAATTATATAAAAATATAAATCAATTTATAGAAAAGTATAACCTTACTTATTTTATCTTAATTTGATTTGTTTATTTTTTATAATAATTCTTTTACATTTTGGAGCTTAAACCTTCTTTATTGATTTTGGTATGACGGTATATATATTCCGAAATTAGATTTATTTTGATAATAAATTATTACACCTTAATTATTTATAAGTTACGGTTCCCAATTTTCCATAATTAAATATATCTCATAAATTTTAAAATAAAATGAAAAGAAAAATAAATTGACTTCGGAGAGAAATAGTGAAAATAATAAATCAGAAAAAAATTTTTCACAAAAAGAATTACGAGAAAGACTTCCATTTGATAGGAAAAACTTTTCTGATAAAGTCTTAAAATTTTTTGATGATTATAATATTCCTTACACAGATAAACAGAAAAGGTGGGATTGGATTAATAGAAAAACTGCACCTATATATTATCGAGAGATTATTTATCCAGATGTAAAGGGTAAGTTAAATAGGGATGATTATTATCTAAAAAATGGAGAAGCGCCCACTCTTGAACAGATAAAAAAATATGGGCATCTAGATTTTGCATCAGCTTGTACATACAGAGGCATCAAATATAACGATATTTTAAGGGGAGTGGGGTTAAAAATCAATATAGAAATGAATCGTTGGGAAGGATTAAATTTGGAGAAAGCTGCAATAAATCTATTAAACATACTTAATGAAGGTTTAAGGGAGAAATTAGGTTTGGCAGATAATGAATCACCTACTCTTAAGCAATTGAATGATAATGGATTCAGGGATTTTGCATCAGCTTGTAGAAAGAGAAGGATTAAAATAAACGATGTTATAATCGAAGCAGGGCTAAAAATTAATAAAGAAATGAATCGTTGGGAAGGATTAGATTTAGAAAAAGCTGCCGAACATTTATTAAAAATACTTAACGGAGGTTTAAAGGAGAAATTAGATTTGGCTGATAACGAAGCACCTACAATGGACCAATTGATCGATAATGGGTATGGAGACTTTTTGAGAGCCTATACAAATAGAGGCATCAAACATAATGATGTTTTGAAGGAATCTGGGTTAATTCCTCAC
>JAHLWH010000031.1 GCA_019058015.1 Promethearchaeota archaeon
AGAGCATGGTGGGAAATGTCTTTCTACTGAAATTGAGAATTCCCTCATAAAGCTGAATTTTAGGTCTGAAAGAGGACATGAATTCGAGGCTACACCAGATAGTGTAAAATATATTGATTCTTGGTGTCCAACATGTGCGGGAAAGAAGAAGATGACTCTCGAAGAGTTTCAGGAGATTGCCAAAGAACGGGGCGGGATATGTCTCTCTACTGAATATGATAATTCTTACGCTAAATTGGAGTTTCTATGCACGAGAGGGCATAGATTTGAAGTTAAACCATTTAATGTTAAAAATAATGATTCTTGGTGCCCAACATGTTCTGAGGGAACCAGTGAGAGAGTGTGTGGAGGGCTTGCCGAGGCAATTTTTAAGAGGAAATTCCAATCTCATGTTAGATTTAATTGGCTAAGAAGCGAAAAAAACCATCTTATGCATTTGGATAGATATAATGATGAGTTAAAGTTGGCTTTTGAGATACAAGGGATACAGCATTATATGTTTCCTAATCGATTTCATAAAACAGAAGAAGAATTTTCAAGACAGCACATCCTAGACCAAAGAAAGAGAGAATTGGTGAGCAGCACGGAATTACATTAATCGAGGTTCCTTTTACAATAAAATATGATAAGATGCAGGAGTATATTATTGAACAGTGCAGAGCGAACGGTTTTAAAGTTCAGGAACCCAAGTCGAAAATAGATTGGAGGAAATTTAAGTGGCACATTAATGATGATAATATGTCTTTAAACGATTGGCTCTAGTGCTGTTTGTTTTTATTAGAGAGTTAATTATTTATTTTAAATATATTATTTTAAATATATTTTTTACTTTACTGTTGTCACTACTATGATTTTGTCAGGTTTATCCCTTATTCATAGATTAATAAATATGTTTAATAAAAAAAAGAATTTAGGTATTTAGGGTCAGTAAATTACTGATCTAGTGACATTTTTTAATTACTGATCACAACTTTTCCTATCCGTCATAATTGAAATAAATTAAATAAATTAAAAATTAGGAAAAATATTATATAATCAATATTTTAATCAAAATATACAATCAAAATTTTTTGAATATTCCATACTTAAGATTTTAGATCTTAAAATTTATCGATGAAAAAATAAAACGGAGTGAGAAAATCATCAAAACAATTTTATTTGGACCAGAAAATGCTGGGAAAACGTCTTTAATGAGAACAACGTGCTTGGGTTATAATTTCATGAAAGTAATAAATCTCAAACCAACACGTGGCATAAGTCGCGAAAATTTCATATTTAGGGGGTTATTGGAGATATCAGTATGGGATATGGGAGGACAAAAGAAATACCTTGAGCGTTATTTTTCAGAAAAACAGAGACCTGTTATTTTTGGTGATGTGGACGTTGCGGTTTTTATGGTAGATGCAACACGAAACGAACAATTTGTAAGAGAGACATTTGATAAATTTCTTGAAGCAATAATACAATATACACCTAAAATAGATAAGATTTATGTTCTTCTAAACAAAATTGATTTAGAGGAATCAATAGAGAGTGATATTTTTGAACTATTGACAGAAAATCTCGACTCTGAATATAGAAAAAAATGTGCTTTCACACCAGTTTCTGTAAAAGAAGGGAGTGCACAGCATAGATTGATTGAAATATTAGATTTCGAAATTCAAAAATCTACAATATCTATTCAAAAATTAGCTGGCATAAGAGCAATTTTGGATAATTTAAAATCAGAGACGCAGGCAAATTATTTGGTTTTTAATAGGCCAGATGGATTATTAGTATCATCAACATTTGGTAAATTTAGTATAGAACCACTAGAATATATCAAATTTGAGATAGGAACATTAGATTCTAACTTATATCAGATTTATCAGAAAATATACCAAATTGAGAATAAAACGTCCATATCTCCATTAGAATTATCTATGATTATTTATGAATCTGAAGAAAATTATGTTTTAGTTAAAGAGATCTCTGATAAGGCTGTTTTGATGGTAATTACAAATAATAAGGAGAATAATGCATTGAATTCGATTTTTGATTCATTTAAAAGTTCAAAGTTTAAAAAATTGGTTAATAACTTAAGCACTACTTCTATTTAAACAATAAAACATTAGTAATTCATTATTTTTTTATTTTTAAATTAACTCTTCGATTTTTCAACCGAAAAAATGGATGATGCCATATAAAGGGCTCCATTTAATTCATTCTTTGGTGCTATTCTAGATGTGTCAATTAAAATATATTTTATATCTAAATAAACAGCTCCATATGATTTTCCATTACCCAAATGGATTAATGTTCTATAAATTAAGTTACCACTAATCCCATTTGGTGCCAAAATTAAATTTGCTCCATATTTGATACTATTTTCAATTAAAATCTGGTCGTGAAAAATTTCAATGTTTGGTTTCTGATTACGGAAATATTTAACTAAATTTTCAGCATTATCTATTGTTTCATCAACACTCTTATCGCGACCAACATCAGTAAGCCTTCCACCGCTCAAGATTGAAATCTTTGGTTTAATCTTTAATTTTTCAAATAATTCTAAGGATTTCTCGATGAATTTCTTTTTTTCGTTGAAATTGTTACATTCATCAATACCAACTGGTCCATAGAAAAATTGCACTCCATTTGCAGTTTCGAGAAGTGCGAGTCTATAAATATTTTTAACCTTTAATGAATCTTTAAGTAATTTCAAAAATTTAGAAGATTTAAAACTTCCTCTTACTATTGCATTTATCTTATTATTAATTAAAGATGTTATCATTTCTTTTTCTGGTTCAATACTACTAATTAATTTAATTTTTGATTGATGTGGGCTATTATTAAGCTGATATGATTTAATTTCACCTATAGCATTTTTTTCCCCAAATAAATAAATCCATACATTATTTTTCAGTGAAAAATTTAATGCAGTTGTAAAAATTCTAGTATTTTGATTTTTTTTTTCGCCCAACCCTATTCCAATTATTAAGTCCTTATATGAGATTTTTTGCTTGAGGGGTTCAAATATGCTCATTTTTCAACTATGGTCTATGATTTTATATTAATATTTTAAAAAAATAAAAAAGCAATTGATATAGTTACAGCGTTATATACACCATGTCCAACTATACATGCTATTAAATTTTCCTTTCTCCAAATATATAATGCACCTAACATTAGGGAAATAACAAAATAAGGTGGGAAAAGCAAAAGAAATAATTCAGTTGGCATGAGTATTGGAATTACATGGAAAAAAGTAAATAAAATAGCTGTAAAAATCAAGGCCCATTTTTGTCCAATATGTCTATCCCATCCCTTTTGAGTGAATCCTCGGAAAATTATTTCCTCCGATGGACCCACAATTAAAATCATCATTACTATCATTAAAATCAATTCTAATATGTTTGATGCTAACATATCTGTAGTAAAACCAGTTTCTTCCGCACTACCATATGCTCTTTCAAGAAATTCTGGGCCAAATATTGCCCCAAAAGTTAGGTCTGTTAGAACTGATACGAGATTAACTATGAAATATGCACTAACGGCAAATAATAGACCAATTAAAACTTCTTTTAAAATATAATTATCCATATTTTCATTATTAAAAATACCTAGGAGTTTAATTCGATTATTAAATGTAGGATGTTGAATATATCTACCAACATACCATATTGGAATAAAGAAAAAAATCAGTTCTGCAATTGTTGCTAGAGAAACAAATAAAGGGCTTGTTAAAAATTCAAGAACTTCAGAAGGATTTGCCATTGTAAAAATCAATGGAATAATGATAATTAACGAAATAACCAAAATTAACACTTCAATAAGAATAAAAGACAGAATAGGCAAGCCTAATGATCCAAAAATTCCCCATAATTTTTTCTTTTTAGACTTGATTAACTCGTCATCATTTAATTTTATTCTTCTATCAATATGGGTTAATGGGATTGTAGATGGTAATGATTTATAATGCTTGAAGTATTGAATATCAAAACCACATTGCATACAGAATCTAATATTTTCAATTGATGGTAACCTGTTCCCACAACGAGGACAAAATTCCCATAAAGTATCTGTCGGTTTTTGGGGTAATTCTAAATCGATATTATCATCTTTAAAATTCTTTTTATTCATATTCTTCAAATCCTAACTATTATTAATATATCAAATTTTTTATTTTTAGTTTTGTAAAATCTCAATTTCATTAAAAAACATTTTTTATTGAGTGAAATAACAAAATAATTCATTTTCTTTCAGTTCAATAGGGTTCACAAAACCATATCTTTCGAATTGAATGGTTTTATTCATGGGAATATCTAATAAATTGAATTCTCCATAACCTACATCCATTAAACCATCAACTCTTAAAATTTTAACTCTAATATTTTCTTCTTGAAGGACCCAATGAATGATTTTAAAAGTTCGATTTAATTCTTTGCTGGCAAATTCAGCATTAATACGCCCAGGCGTCTTTAAAATTTCAGTTATTTTAATATTAAATAAGTCTTTTAAACGTATCTGGTTATTCTTATTTAATTTGTCAGCATCTCTTTTAGAGATATATACCTTTAATTTACCTTCTATTACTTTACTTCTTATTAATCTTTTACCTTTTTTTGGATTAGCTGGTAATAAAAGCGGTTCTGCCTTAATCTCCTCAAACGGAATATCCTCTATTATCAAAGATACGGGATTATTAACAAAAAAGTATCTATTCGAGATAGAATCAATCAATTCAGAGTTTTTGGCATATAACCATTGATCAGAGAATGTAATTCCTGAAAGAGACAATCCTAAATTAAATAATGTTACCCTTAAAGCTTGAGGCTTAATACAACGCTTTTTAAGAGATTGTATACTCCAAGTTCTTGGATCATACCATCCTTTATAAGTTCCTTGTAAAATTGCATTTCTTGATAGTGTTTTACTGAGTTTTTTTTCCTGAAAATTTAATCTACCATAGTGTAGAAATTCACAATATTTCCAATTAAATATATCCCAGATGAATTTTTCAATGATATCTTCTTTAACCAGATCAGAACCCCTTAAAATGTGGGTAACTCCAATTAAATAATCATCAATTCCCCAAGAAAATTCAAGCATGGGCCAGACTCGATATTTAGTACCAACTCGTGGATGTTCTGCATCAGATATTCGCATGATAATTTGATCTCTTAAGGCAGGATCTTTC
>JAHLWH010000032.1 GCA_019058015.1 Promethearchaeota archaeon
GCTCGAAAGACTGAAATTTTTCTTTAACTTTAAATTCTTAGTTGCTCTTGTCAAAAAATTAATAAAAATTGAAATTTTATTGGAAAATATCTTGATTTTTAAATGATTTTTTATAAAAAGCTTATTTTGAAAATTAAAGGAAGGTTTACACCATAAAAATTAGAGAAATACATAAAGAATTAAATACTTTTAAATACAAATATATTCTAAAATAATATAGGGTAGCAACAAAATTAGCTTCATAAAGAAGATTGAAACCCGATTATATTAAACACTAGCCTTGCCGGATGATCAGTAGCAACAAAATTAGCTTCATAAAGAAGATTGAAACTGGTAGAAATGAACAACACAATTAATGAAGTTCTTGAAAAACTGCATCAAAGAAGAGGACTTCCTCGTCTTGAAATAGAAGGATGTAATTATCCGATAAATAAAGATTTTATTGAAAGGTATAAAAAGTCTAAGGCATCAATGCCTGAGCATCATGAAGGATTTTCTGTCGTACATTTTGATGCGGAGAGAGGCTCGAATTGGAAAGAGTGGCTTAAACATGATGGATTCGGCGGACAGGTAGGTAGTGTAAATATACCTTCCGAATATTTAGAATATTTAGATGCACCTAAAGGAGATAGATGTGTCTATGCTATGAAAGATAAATTCGATAGACGAGATTATTATTATACTGAGATTTATCGTGAATATATCTTGTTCAAAAAATCAGACTTGGTAAGGGTAATCAAAATTGCTTTAAAAACTAATAATAAGGTAGCAGAAGAGATTATCATAGGAAAAGAAATCGTAGATAATGTGATTTGGGATGATTCAATTCCAAAGGGACCTGGCCTTAAGGTAATGGATGCTACTATTTGTTTGCGGATAGACCTGAACGAAGAACCAAGTTATAAAATCTCTTTGGTGAAACCGTGATGGAATTTCATAGGTTACAGCCCCATTTCTCGTTTCGCACCCATGTCCCTGTGGGATTCGTTAAATAATGAACAACACAATTAATGAATCTTAATAGTAGCAACAAAATTAGCTTCATAAAGAAGATTGAAACACCAATCAGAAATTTTATTGAAAACTTCACTGATCGATTTTTTGAGATCGCCCTCATCTACAGGTCCCGTGGAAAGAATTTCAAAAATATTGTTAATTACGACAATTTCCACGTTTGCATTTCCTCGCGATCCCATGAACGTCTCGTCAGCAAACAACACGCCTCTTGGAAGGGTTTTTAATTCTTGTTCAATTACTTGTGAATTTTATTGAAATACCTGCGAAACAAAGCTCTTTTTAAAGCGACTTAACTTATCTTGAGGAACTCCCCATCTTAATGATGTGCCTGTAAGCGGATATTTTAAAACAAACAGCTCGTAAAGGATCTTTTTAATTTTTTGCTGATACAACAGCAAATTCCACGCGTCAACTTCTTTTCCAAAGCGCTTGTTGCATTTAGAGCACTTGACCCTGTGAATCCTTTTATTTGTAGGTACATTATACCCGTCATATACGAGAAAACTTATGTAAGCACACGGATTTTGGGACTCTGATTTAGAATTCTTTTCTTGTCGAATTTAAAGCGTTTTGAGAACAAAAAAGAAGAAGGATATCACATTTCTCGATATAGTCATTCATATATTTAATAAAATCTTCTCGAGCATCTTCTTCACAGAATAACACATCATCAATTTCAGGACGATTAGTCAAATCTTCAGCGATTTTTGAGATTTGAAATTTCTCTGAATCTTTCATAGAATAACATATGAACATATAAGCTCCCATTAATTGAATTCCCTTGTAAAAAATTTAGCTTAAATTTAAATATTAATTTTTTAAATCATAAGTACATATTTGAAAGTTTTCTATAATTATTAGATTTCATTAAGAATGCAATCAATTTATAATTTAAATTAAGTTATTAAAATGACAATTGTTGATATTGGAGAGAATTTACACGATAAAATAGCTAAATTCTTGGAAATTCATAATAACCCAGTTAAAAGGCTTTTAAAAAAGGTTTTAGATTACTTTAGGGAATGGTGTGGAACTTTAGATAATGCAGAAAAAATTAAAGATTTACTCTGGGGTATAAATCGAACTATTGAACCATTTAGTCATAAAATTGAGGGAAAATTCCCCGATTTTACTGCTGGAAAAGATCTCAACCAAAAAGGATATGGCATAGATGGTCTTTTGGAAATTAAGCATAAAGCTAGGAGAATAAAAAAAGAAGATCTTATAGAATATATTGCTCGAAACGACTATTTAAAATATATTGAATATTGTATGAAGAAGTTAAATAATTCGGATAAAGTAACAGAGACATTAAGATATTTAAAAAGACTAAACAAATTGATCGAAGTAGACGTATTAAAGAAGGAAATTGTAAATAAAAATAGTAAAGAAATCAATCGTGAATGTATTAAATTATGTAAACTTTATTCTGATGAAATATTCGACAAGATTTTAACATTTTTAGTAGATATTTCACTTGAATGGCTAAATAAATTGTTATCAATATCAAGAATGCCAGTTACAGATTCAGAAAATCCTGAAAAATTTCAAATAGACTTACATCTTCATTCACATTATTCTGATTGTGGAGCCCAATCTGTAGGTGAAGTATTATGTAAAGCCAAGGAAATAGGGTTAAAGACAATTTCTATTACTGATCATAATAATTTTGATGGGGTGTGTAAGGCAATTAAGATAGGTTTGATATTTAATATTGATGTGATCCCGGGAATAGAGGTGGCTACAGGAGTAAATAAAAATAATAAGTGGATTGAAGATAGAAGGGATATATTGGTATATTTTCCAAACTTAGATGAATTCCAAAAATGGGTTTTAAATGGATTTGACTCATATACTAATAAATTACTCGAAAAAGCATCAGATAGAATTCATAATAAAAAATTATGGGGAAATGTTCCAGTCAATACAGTACTAGAATGGGCTATTGATCATGGAGGTGTGAGTATTTTAGCTCATCCAGGTTATTATAATTATGAAACCTATGAAAATATAATTAGATTATTAAATAAGGGTCTTAAAGGAATTGAACTATTCAATTTAAAATACACTAATTATAGCCATTATGCTAAAAACTCCTTAAAAGAGGTTATTGAACTTTTTTTTAACATGATAAAAAAGTTTACAAAATATAGTGCTTCGGAAAGAAAACCAATTTTTACAATTGGAAGTGATTCACACTCATTAGATACTGTAGGAATTATCATTTTAAGCTCTGAACTTGTTTTTAAGATAATTTCTTTTTATGATTATTCTAAACCAGCTATTAACATTATAACAAGCCAATATAGATGGTTTGAGCAGTTAATTTTTAAATTCTTAAAAAATTCGATCTTAAGTTAAGCAATTTTATAATATCTAAATCCACAGTTATTATATCCACCCTATAAGAATAAATAGGGCATACTATAATAGATTCTAAACTTATTGATGAAATTATTAAAAAATCAGCTTTTTATGAGGAAAAGAAGTTTAAATACATAAAAAGGAAAAAAATGCGCATTTAAAATTTTTAATTTCAGAAATATTATTTCCACCTAAGTTTAATTCTCTCAAAGTTGTAAGATGTATTAATTCTGACACATAAGAGATATTATTTTCATATAAATTTAATTCTTCTAAATTCTTTAATTTCTCAACCCCCTTTTATCTCTGTAATATAGTTTTCTTCTGAATTTAAAACTTCTAAATTAATAACTGAAACTAATCCTTTTATTTGTGAAATTTTATTGATACTAAGATCTAATTCCCATAATTTTGTTAAAGAGTCAAGGACTTTTATTTCAGAAAAATTATTTTCTGATAAATTAAGAACCTTTAAATTGTTAAATGTAGTAAGTCCTTTAATCTCAGTAATGTAATTTCCTTTTAAATTTAGTTCTTCCAGATTTATCAATGCTTCTAAGCCTATTATTTCTGAGATTTGGTTATTACTGAGATCTAATAATACATTTTTATTATTTATTTACCAATTTTAGAATTTCTTCTCCAAAAACTTCTTTGAAAATTTTACTCATTTCTGGAGTTAATGAATATGAACGAAATATATTAGCAAATTGAATTAAAATATTTCCCAATTCTATTTCCACTCTTTTAATATATGTTGAAATTTTTTCTTTAACCATTCTGATGTTTTTTTTTAAGGAAAATCATAACTTTTAACTGATCTTCAATGATAAAATCTCCTATTATATAACGTTCTTCAAAGTCTACAGAGATAGTTCTACCAGCTTTGATTTCTTCTCCCCAAAGATCAACTGCTTTAAGAAAACTACTTATGAGATCAACACTTATAACTTTTTGAATGAATTCAATACTAAAGACAACAGTACCACTTGCAACATTTTGAATTAGTATTAATTGTATATTCTCTATATCTGGATCTTTAATAAATGGCATAGTAATAAAATTATAAATGTCGTTTCCAGTATTATTTACTTCTTTATATAAATAATAAGGCTTTTTAACATATTTTTCATCAAAAATCTTCTTCCTTCGAATATCATTTATTAAATCTAAAACTGCACCTTGTACATTTTCCATTATACCTAATGGTACTCCAAAGGCAATTGTCATACGATATTCTAATGCGGCTATTTCACCTCCATTAATACCAATCATTTTTATACCATTAGGATTTGAGTAAGAATTCAAAATATCAAACCAATACTGGAAAATTATATCAAGATTTAAATCAAAATCAATCTTTGGTAATTTATATACAATTTTTCCTGCAATCTGGCTGAAATTTATTCTATTAGGAGTATAAATATAGGCATTATATTTTGAAGGCATTGTATAAAAATTCAAAATCAGTTCATTAATTTCATCAGCGTAGCAACCAGAAATTAGCTCTCCTTTATGATCTTTAAAAGCTTGTCTAAAAATCTTAAAATATTCGTTTAATTGAGTTTTATCGAAATTTTTAATTCCTCCTGCTAAAATAACAATTGTATTATTTAAAATTGGCTGTTCTAATTTAAACCCATAATTATTCAATTCATTTATTACTTCTTCCCATTCAGCAGTATCAGTTTTTCCAAGCTTTTTTAATAAAAAACCAATACCTAATAATAATAAAATCCTAGTTGTTAGAAGAAGATGTTCCTAATGCTATCAGAGTGAATTTACTAGTTAAGTTAGTATATGGTGAAATAGGACAGAAATTTGGAGTAAAATATGGTGAAATTTTTAATAGAATTGGTGCTGGATTTTTGAAAGATATAGCTTAGGATAAAATAATTAATTTTCTATTACTTTTTCTAAAAATTTAAGTTTAGATGAGCTTAAATAAGATTAAAATGGAACTTATTAATCAAATCAAATATCCATCTAAATTGCTTTTAAGAATTTAATGATTTCATCAATCTTTTTATTATTTAGGATCAATTTTGAGGAATTATATATTGAATAGGGTAATTTTTCGGAAATAACATACTTTTTAATTTTTTTTAAAGCTTTTGTAATATTATTATAAGAAATATGCTGCTTTTAAGGAGTAATATTTATTTTAATATTTTCAAAAAATTGTTTTATTTCATCAATTGAAAATTCCGCATATTCTTCGTGTAGAAAGAGACTAATTAGTATATTCATGCCAATTAAATTACCGTGAATATAATGTTCTTGAGAAAATGATTCTAGGCAATATGCCAGAAAATATTCGCTTCCTTCTTCAGGCCTTGCATTCCCCCATTCTTCACAAAGTACAACTTCATTATAAAATCCATCAACTAAAGCTTTAATTCCTTTTTCAGTCACATCCTTAATTTCAGATCTTGCTTCTATTAAATTAACAGCAATATTTCTTGCTCGATTAAATAAATTTTGGTTAAGATTTTCGTTTGTTTCATCTTTGGCGAGTTTCCAATCTCCTAACGCTGTAGTAATTGAAATTGTATCCGAAACTCTTGCTCTGTTTAAAAATGGAGGAGCGATTTGAATTAAATCATAATCGATAAAAATATCTTTTGGGTGGCTCTCTCCAATATATTTTACTTTATTATGGATTCTTACGGCAATGAAGAACATAAGAAAGCATCCACAGAAATAATCGATGGTATCAATATTAAGTCTAAATTTAAATCAAATTTATCTCTTAAATACCAAGCTAAAAATTTTGCAGTATCACAAGTTGTTCCTCCACCAATCCCTATTAAACTACAATTTTCTAAAAGATGATATTCAAAATTCAAAGCTAATGTTTTTAAATGGTCGATTGCCATATTATTATTAAATTTAAGGAAAATTGGTTTATGTGTGATTTTTGGTTCTATAATTTTCCATGGTTCTTCCATTGCGACTAAAATATATTTATCGAGAGAGTTAATTTTTTCAATTGAGAGCCAATTTCCAAAAATAGGTTTTTCAGTCATAATAAAAATAGTAATTATATAAAATTAAAAATATTAATAAATAAATTGAAAAAATAAAAAGAACTAATTATCATACGATTTTTTGCGTTTTTCCTAATTTTAATAATTTTATTCTTGAAACCGAATATTATTGCAGCAATTCTTAAGATATAAAGAAAAAATTATTGTAAAGATTTTCTAAATACCCAGCTCATTTTAAACGATTATCATAACTTCTTTGAGCAGATATATTTAAAAATATAAGTCTTATTTTATATTAGAAACTGGAGTTTAAAATTGATCGATAAAAACGAGTTGTTAAAGCTTTTACCAAAGTTAATAAGGGAAGACGACGAGATAAAGGGTGCAATAATAACTGCTCTCTCCAGAGTGGTTGCTACAAAAGAAGATATTATAAGAATTATTGAACATTCCGACAGACGATTTGAAGCCCTTCAAGAGCAAATGAATAAGCGATTTGAAGCCGTAGATAAGCGATTTGAAGCATTAATTAAAGAAATGAATAAGGGTTTTGAAATAGCCAGACAAGAAAGAGCCCAGTTACAAACTTCTATAAACTCGTTAGGACGTCGAGGCGATATAGGGTTGGAAAATGCTATTTTATGCCTCTTAAATGATAATTTAATTCAAGAAAGTATAAATACAAGTGAAATTAAAAAAGAAAAACTCAATGATAAAGAAGGTAAAGTATTTGGGGAAAATTATTCAACTGATATCGATATATTGGTTCAGAACGCTAAAACGATTTTAATTGAAATAAAATTCCATGCAGACAATAGCGACGCTTATCAACTTATTAAAAAGGCAGAATTATATAAGTATCAATTTAATAGGAACTACGACGAGCTAATGATTATTTGTTTGGAAATTACACAAAATAATTTTGAGCAAATTGTAAAGCAGGGCATTAAAGTAATTGCGGGAAAAATTGTTTGAAAAAAAATGATTTTTCCTTTAATAAACAATACTTGAATTTTTTTTACAATAATTTTTTATTTTAAATTTTTTATATCTAATTTAGATTTTGCAACAAATAATTATTTGATTGAGCACAATAACATGGCAAAGGTAAAAGATAATTTGGCCTATCCGTATGTAACGGTATTCAAAAAGAAGCCGTTTAGATCATTTACTTTTGCCATAGATGACGATATAGGAAGTTTTTTTATACCTGAATATGATAAGATTGTGAAAATTTTTCGGTTTTTTGAAAAAAATTTATTAAATTTTAAAAATCTGAATTTAGAGAATATATATTGGTTTCTTTTATTGGGGAAATATTTAAGGGAAGATATATCTATAAATCTCAAAAAGATCATTAATTTCATAACAGGATGTGAGATTTTTGAAGAAAATTCCCTAGGATTTAAGTTCTCTCCTGAATCTAAACAGAGAAAACCGGATAATTGGTCAACTTTTTTTGCTTTAGCCAGTTTAAATTTATTAGGAGAATTAGATGTTTATTTATCTACACATCCAAGAGAAAATATAAAAGAAAAGATTATTAATTTTATTTTTAAGACCAGAGATAAAGGGCGTTTTGTTCATTGTTTAAACAAAAATTGTACAATTTGCCAAAAAACAACGCCTATTAGAACAAGTTTTTTTGTAATAGAAGCATTAATTCTTCTAGATTTTGATATCAAATTACAACAAAATGTGTTTTTAAAATATTTTAATGATTTAAAAAAGAAATATTCTATAGTATTTCAATTACTGATTCTTAAATATTTTGATTTAATTTCTGATATCGAGACTAAACACTTAAAATATTTACACCAATTTCAACAAAATGATGGTGGTTTTAGTTTTAAGGAAAATATTGGAAAAATTAATGAAACATTTTGGATTATTTATGTTTTGGAAAACTATTCCTGGTTGCTTGATTACAATCGTGGAAGGATTTATTCTTTTCTCTCAACGAAAATCAAAGGCTTAAATCATGATTATAGTTCATTTAATACCTTGAAATTGATGGATATTTCGAAAATTATTTTAATGTGCTCATTTATTTGGTCTAAATTTATTGAAGAAGTTGAGAGAACTGTTTTTAGACATTTTGATATAAATACTTCTTTAGACTTAAATATTTTGAAAAAAGAGTTAGGAATAAATGAGGGAATACCAGAAATTCTTAGATATATTAATCAGAAATATTACTTTAATTTAGAGATTTTAGATAATGAAATTGAATTTAATAATTATTTAAGAAATTTAACCCGAGAAAATGCATATTTAGCTAAATCAGTATATGCGTCGATAAAAAATTCTAGCGTCATCTATTTAAATAAACTTCTGAATGACTATAAATACAATTACCCAAATAAGCCAAAAAAAATTAGGGATTTGATCCTCCTAATAGAAGATTTAATTTCGCACAACTTTTTCCTAGGTCGAATTCTTCGGAAAAACATGATTTTTTTTAGTAAATATTATTTATATAAAGACAAATTTATTTATGAAGTAATTAGAATTGATTCTGATATAAATAGCGAAGAAATAATTAATGAAAAATTTAAATTGGAGGAAATCAAAACAGATATTTATAATATTATAATTAAATTAAAAGATACACCAAAAAAGATTAAAGAAGAGATTAAAAGCTTAATACTTGTAAATGAATTCGATTTAGCAAAAGAAAGGTTAAAATACAATGTTAAAAATGCTTTAATGGAAGCCGATTTTTTAAATGAAAATATTGAAAATTCCTTTTCTACAGATTTTAAATACATAAATCCAAATTATCAGTTATCCAATGAGATAGTGGAATGGAACAAGAATTATTCGGAAATTCGAAGCAAATATTTTAATTTACAAAATTATTTTAATGAAATTTTCAAGGAAAAAGAAAATTTAAAAAATTTCAAATTAATTTTGAATAAATTGGAAGACATAATTGACAAAAATGAACAAAAAATTTATTCTTTAATTGATCACTTTAAAAATTTGTTTAGAGAATCCCTAGAGAAATCATATTCTAATGAAATTGTCCAACAATTATTAAAAGTATGCGAACATCTTAATTTAGAAATCACGAAATTAGATACGCAAATCTATGAAATATCACATAAAATTACTTCTAAAGAAAAATCCATTAAAAAAGCTCAAAAGAAGGTTATCTCAAAATGGATATTAATTAAAGAAGATGCAGATACATTTATTGATTATTTCCTAGAAGGATTTAAGATTTATGAAAATGATAAAAATGAAATGAAGGAAATAGAACAAAGTACTTCTTTGATGATTAATGAACTCAAAAACACAATTGATTTAATCTTAAAGGAAAAAGAATATCAATTAGCACTGGAAATTATTGAAGAGAGAACTGAGAAGCATTTAAATGAAAAATTAGAATTAATCAAAAATTCTCAATCTCAGTTAAAGGAACATATGAAGAGTAAGAGAAAACTTACTCTTCTTCTAAAGAAAATTCAAGAAGATTGGAATAAATTAGAGCAAAAAATAATTGAGAAACTTGACAATTATCGAAATTCTATTGAAGATAAAGTTATTCAAGAACGCGAACTTGAGAAATTAAAAGAATTTGACAATTTTATAAAGAGCAATATTTCAATTTTAAAAGAACAATTAAGAAAGAAAGAAAATGAATGTGCGAAAGATTTAAATTATCAAAAACTTAAAATCGCCAATTTAAACTCTCGAATTGCTGAACTTTCTAAAAAGTATTCAGATCTCAACGAAAAAGTTAAAGATAAAGTAAAAGAACTTGCTAAAATTGTAGTGGATTTTCAAGAGAAATCAAAGTTATGTATGTTATCATGGAATAAATTCATAGATCTATTTAAAAATAATTTGAATGATTTAAAAAATAAATATACAAATGAGATTATAAAACAAGAGATACTATCAACTAGCTCACAATCTAAAACAAATCTCATAAAACTAGATGATTTAAAGAAAAAATTAAATCTAAAATGTAATGTGTTGATCGAACGGATCAATGAGATGATAGAAATTACAAAATTAGATGGAGAATTGGATGAAAATGACAAAGAGCTTCTTGTTCACACTGATGATTATTATAAGAATAAACAATTGCGAAATTTTATTGAAAAACAAATAGAGAAATTAGGAAATGATTTCGGAAAATTAGTATCTCTATATGAATCTGCAATAAAAAATAAATCTCTTAAACTTAATATTTTAGAAATTCAAAATAGAATAGAAGATTTTAATACCCAGCAATTAAATTTAGAAAGAAGTTACCAAAATGAAATTTTAAAAATTGGTATAAATATAAATAGAGATGATTTCTTAGCGAATAGAAATTTTTTCAATACTGAACTTAATAGATATAGGGATATTATTGATGAAATTAACAAAAATACAATACTTTTTAATCAACTTGTAAATTTCATCGGTGGAGAATTCAACCCTTTAAGAATCCAATTACGGGAATTAAATAAATCCTTTCAAGATGAATCTGAAAAAACAAATGATTACGATAAACTATTAAATAATTTTAGCGGTAAAATCTTAGAATTATCTGAAACTACAAATATTTCTTTCAATGAGATTGAGCAAGGAATTAGTACCACGATGATTAAGAATGAAAGTTTAAAAATATCAAATTCTGAAATTCGAGAAGTACTCGTTTTTATGAAAAACCAATTTAATAAAGAATTTGAAGAATTTAAGGAAAATGTATCAAAAAAATTTGATTTGATTAAAAACGACGCTTTAAAAAAGAATTTGATGCAATTTATAAATAGAAATCAGATTTTACTTAATCAAATGCTTGGATCCTTAGAACGAAAAGTTGAAGATAAACTAGAAATTAAAGATTTTAAATCTACAAGTATTATGGTTCAAAGAAGAGTAAAAAAAATACGAGAAAAATTAAAATATATTGAAAATGAAACCTCTAGACTTAAAAAAGAATTTAAAAAATCATCTCCTACATTCAATACAAAAAATAAATTTCTTTTTGACGATTTTAAACATTTTCTGCATGAGTATAATGAGATAATTAATGAGAAAATTAAAAAATTAGAGCAATTAATACTTAAAAGTTATATTACAATTGTTATTAAGGCGGTTAAAGACGAATATATAACAATATCTTTTTTGGCACACGAACTTAAAATTAAAAAAGATAAAATCCAAACATATATTATCACTTTGATTGGTGATAATGATTTACCAGGAAAATATGACCCTGAAATTCAGTTATATTATGAGAATCTTGAAATTATTAATAATTTAAATCCTGCTAAGTTAAAAGTTATTAAAACCACCAACTTCAGATTTTATGAGATTCTTAATAGATTAAGATTCATTGCCAGCCAATATGGATCAGTTATATCTTTAATAGCTGCTTTATTTACAATTTCTATAGCCCTTAATAATTTAACAGGAGGAAACCCTTTAATAGTGTTTTTTCCGTTAATAATTACAGCTGTTATTATTTTATATCTCTTATTAAGAAAGCAAAAAGAAGAGAAAATATGAATGATTAAGTAATATTTTTAAACAAGTTATGAGGATTTTTTATTAATAAATAATAATAATATTTAACAAAAATTTTGGAAAGAAGCACGAATGAAAGAAGCGAGAATTCTCAATATTGATACAAGAGGAAGAATAGTAATTCCAAATATCTTCCGAAAATCGTTAGGGATCGAGGATGCAACCCAAATAATGATAATAGCAGATAGTGAGAAGAAAGAAATCCGAATCTATCCCGTAGGTTGGAGTGGAGAAAAAGATACCGTTAAATTCAAAATTTATATGAATGATGTTGCGGGTTCATTAGCACTAATTGCAAAAACCATAGGTGAATTAAATATCTCTCTTATTTACGGTGAAGCAATCGTTATTGAGAAAGGAAAATTAGCGATATGGAACGTAATTGCACCCATTCCTGAGGGTTTAAATATTGATAATATAATTGAAACATTAATTCAAAGAGGAAATGCTCAGAAAATTGAGATAATTGAATAATAAACAAGCGTTAAAATAAAAAATACAAAATATGATTATATCAATAGAGTATTTTTTTTAAAGAATTATAACAAAATTATGAATTATTATGGCTAAGAAGAAGATTAAAAAAGAAAAATTAGAAAAGGATGAAGATTTAAGTGAGCCAGAAGCTAAACAAGATGGACTTAGTTTTTTAGAGACTGCTTTGAAAAAAAGTAAAGATAGCAAAAAAGCTTTAGAAGAATTTATGCTAGGAAAAGCAGAGTCAAAAACTGAAGAAACTGCAAATAAGGAATATGATAATATCGAGATAACCCCACAATTGACATCTGAAACCAGTCAGGATGATAAAACGACTTCTGAGGAGTCGGGTATAAAGATCGAGGTTTTGGAGGATTTTAAAGAAATTGAAGATTTATCAACAACACCTCATAGAGAAGAATTGGATTTATATGAGAAAATGAGTGGTTTTTTTAATGAATTATTTAATAGTTTTAGTGATAGATACACAAGATGGGAGAATTCTACTGGAAAGATTTTATCTATTTTACGAAAAATGAGAAAAATAACAAAAAAAAACACAGAACAGCTGATAAATTCAATAGAAAATTTACTTGCAAAAACACAAAAAGGATTAATTGATTTTAAAATAAAGCGCAACGAAATCGAAAAAATTTCAAACACTAATTTTGGGCTAATTTCGAAAGATTTTAAAAAAATATTAGGCCTTTTAGAATTACAGATTCAAGAATATCAATTAAAAAAAGAAGTTTCAGATCTTTTTCCTTAGACCACCATAATAGAGCAGATTCTTGAATTTTATCCAATATTTCAGTAAATCTTCTTTCGTTGACCATATGGAATATTACATACAAGAAAATTTAACACGAGAAAATGTTTTAAATAATATAATCTCAGGCACTAATAACATCATTCATATCATTGGAAATTTATTTTATTCAACCGAGAATCCAAAAAATAGTTATTTTATTACTAATGATTATCAATCAGTTTCTATTTCAGATATTAATTATGCTATAAAAAAGACTACTACTACAAAAAAACCATTCATTTTCTTTAATGTACGTATTTTCAATCTTTTGGAAGATCAATTACCATCAATTTTAAAGATTATTTCTAAGATAATTCAAAATTTCGATCAAAACGAGATAACTGGAATTATTGTAAGAATTTTATACGATTTTAACGATAATACAAGGCAATTAATTTCAAATATATATAATAATCTGATTGATGGGTTTAGTCAAGGAATTTCTGTATTGAAAGCACGACAAAAAATTCTTCTAAATAATATTGTGCCAAATGCTGACCAAAAAGATATAGATATGCATCAAGACATGAATGTAGAATCAATCATCGCCCTTAATTCATTTCTTCTTTTTGGAAAACCCTGGAGAATGCTCGAATAAATTATTAACCATAGAAAGAAAAATAATTTAAATATCCAAAATTATTAAAACATAATAAATAAAATAAAAGCAAGGAAATTCGTATGGATAGAATATCACAATTAAGACTAGAAAATACTAAACTAAGAGATAAGGTAAATGAACTCGAACAAAAAATTATCTCCATTGTCGGTCTAATTCAACTTTTTCCTTCCGGAATTGAAGGTAAAAAAGAAGCACTAAATGAGAAAATTTTATCAGTTATAAATTCAACTGTATCTAGTTTAAAAATAATAACCCCTAAAATTGGACCTTTCTATTCTGAAAAAATTTTAAGTGTAGCTAAAAAGGGAATCCCTGTGCTTATGATAATTAATGACAGAAGATTTATACCACAAGAATTTCAACAATACTACGATGATTTAAAAACAAAATCCAATGTAAGTATTGTGAATAACCCTGTTGTAAAATATCTCTTAGTCATGAATGAAAAAGAAGTTTTATTCAGTGCAGCATCCTTAGTCAAAAAAGAATTATCTAATTCTATTTTAATAGGAACTCTTGTAAAAGAAAAAAATAAATTATTGAGAATTGAACAGATCGTCTCGAATATGCTTCCATCCTTTATGAGATAATGCCAGTAATAAAAGATTTTCAAAACACATCATTTAATTCCTAAATTAAAATTAATAATTTTATCTGTTTTTATTAGGAACAAGATTTATTTATATATTAAAGCAAACTTTAATTCAATTCTACTATGAACTCAATTATAGATTCAAGAAAACTCTCAACATTGTTTGGAATTAAATCTGCTTTTTTTCAAAATTCAATTAAATACTTAAATCAATCAAAAAGAAAATCAAGAAAAGCTTATGATTTTTATTTTAACAAATGGAAGAAATCTTTTGGAAAATTATATAAATCACAAAATCTTACACACCAACTATTCCTAAACCATACATATCTATATTATTTAGTAAAGACCATTATTTTACATTTCATAGAGAGACAATTACAAAATATTCAAGAAAAAAATAAAACAAAAGACGTATTTAATAAAAAATTAAAGCATTTAAAAATAAATGAGATATTCAATTGGCTTTCCAATGCTGATTCATTTACTAACTTAATCGTAGATCAAATAAGGAATTATAAAATTTCAAATGAAGATTTATTTTTTCATATTTATCAAGAAATTATTGATCCATCTGCTCGACATGAAAGAGGAGAGTATTACACTCCAAAAAACCTAGCTAGATTGATGATTGAAGATGCTTATTCATTAGGCATGAAAGTTCTTGATTGTTCATGTGGATCAGGTATGTTTTTAATGGAATTAATAAAAATAATATTAAATTCTACTAAAAGTAATAAAGAGAAAATAAAAGATTTAAATAATATTTACGGATTAGACATAAACCCAATAGCAATTTTAGTAACTACTGCAAATTTCCTTTTAAATATTCAAGATATATATAAAAAATTAGAGGCCTTTTTACCTGCCATTAACGTTTATCGATTTGATCCATTAAATCCAACAGATGATTTTCTATTTCCTTATCAAGATTTTAAAAATAAATTTGATTTAATAATTGGAAACCCTCCTTGGTTAACATATAAAGATGTAAATGATAAAAAATATCAAATTATTCTTAGAAATTTAGCAGATAGTTTAGGAATAAAACCTCAGAGTCAATATATTACTCATATCGAGCTAGCTTCATTATTTTTTTACCAGACTCCCAAATTATTTCTAAAAAATAATGGGACAATTTTTTTAATCTTAACTAAAAGCGTCTTAACCGGTGGTCACTGCTTTAAATTTCGAGCTTTCAAGTTTTTCTATGATTTAGAAATCTGGGATTTTGAACAATATACTTTTTTTAATATGGATTTCATAATACTCAAATCAAAATTTGATTATTCCCAAAATAAGATTAATGGTATATCTAAAACTTTAATTGAAAGTAAATATCCAATTCCTACAAAAATATTTGACCAAAATTTGAATTTAATTAAAGAAACCAATTATTTCTCAGTTGAGATAAGCAAACAAGGTGCAAAATCTATTATTCCAAGTGAGCAATACGATAATTTAATTAAGATATCAACAAGTTGTTATAAAAAAAGGTTCTTTCAAGGAGCTACATTAGTCCCTCGAGCTTTAACTTATTTTACCATAGCTGGTGTTCAAGAAACTGATAATATTTTAATGATCTCTCCTGACATAAACTCCATAAAACAAGCCAAACCACCTTGGAATAAAATTTTTTTTAAAGAAGAATTAATTGAAAATCATTTTCGTTTTAAAACATTTTTAAATAAAGATCTCGTTCCATTTGGCATAAAAAAAAGAAGAAATATCTTTCTTCCCGTTAACGAGAAATTAAATTTTTCTAAGAAATACCTTGAAAAACTTCCTTACGGAGAAAAGTTTTATAAAAAAATTAATAATTCCTACAAGAAATTCAAGAAAGGAACAAGCAATATTAACACCCTTTTTGATAATCTAAACTATTGGAATAAATTAAGCAAACAAAATTTAAATAAAAAATATTTAGTAGTTTACAATGCAAGCGGTTCCAAAATAAAATCTGCAGTAATTAATAACGAGAAAGAAAAAATCATTATTTGTTCTGAAAATTATTATTTCTCAACTAATAACAAGGAAGAAGCCTATTATTTAACAAGTATTTTAAATGCACCTATCCTCAGTGAAAACATCAAGATTGTAAAAAGCAGTCGGCATATTCACAAACGACCATTTGATTTTCCTATTCCTAAATTTGATTCCAACAATTCCAATCATCAAAAACTATCGAAGATTGGAATGAAAGCAGAAAAAAAAGTAAATGTTATTGTCCAAAAAGATGAAAAAATTAGTGTAATAAAAGTGAAAGAAAAGATTAGCAATATTCTAGATGAAATAAATAAAATTGTTCAAAAAATAATCTAACTAATTTAAATAGAAAATTGAAAGACTAGGCAGTTTCTTGCTCAGGCATTTCACCCTGAAGCTTCTTATAATGATTTAATACCCCTTGGCGTGCAGCATAAACAAATCCTCGCTTCACATTAACTCCCGTTATAGCTATCGTCTCATAGATTAGCGTTTGATTTAACTTTGCTTTATCAAGTACCTCACGAATTTTATTTATCTCTATAATATCTTCTAAATCCCGTTTATTTGCACAAACAACAAGTGGAACTTCCGCTGGGTCTGAAAAACTTTTAGAAATTAATCTATCTCCATAAAATTGTAATAATTCTTTTAAACTCCATATATTTTCTTCCCACTGGTCGATTAAACTGTCCCAAAAGAAGAGGATACAATCAGTTCCTTTGAGGACCGTTCGTCTCTGGAATTTGTGGCGTCTTTGACCGGCGACGGTATAAACTTGGAACACCACATTGCTTACTCGGGCTACCACTCTATCAAAGAACAATGTACGACCAGTTGGATCAGCTATCTGTTGCATATCACCTGAAGCAAGTCCCTCTTTCTTGTATACCCACTCTAAGGCAGTTGTTTTTCCTCCTAAAGATGGACCCCAGAATACAACTTTGAAAACCAGTGTTCCATCCCCGCGACGACTTGGAATATTTAATCCTCTCCTATTAAAAATTTTTTATTTATTAATTTTGATAAGTAAGATTGTTATAAAATTTATAAGAATTCTCTTAAATTAATGTTATCTAAATTATATTAATTTAATATTGTTTAAAGTATTTAAATAATATCTACTAATAAGATATCTCAAAATTTGAGTCTGACGGTTAGGTATCTTCTCATGATTGATGATAGCAAAGATGAAATTTTAATTGGTTTGATAGCAGATACACACATCCCTTCCCGATGTGTAGAAATTCCTAAAATAATTATTGATGATTTTTTAGATAAGAGTGTGGATTATGTGTTTCATTTGGGCGACTTTACTGAGTATCGTGTGTATGAAGAGTTACAAGATATATTTGGAAAGCACAAGGTCATAGGAATTAGAGGAAATATGGATGATTCGAAAATTAATGCAGAATTACCTGATCGCTTAGAATTAACTGCGTATGGATATAATATTTTGTTATTACATGGCTGGGGTGGTCCTAATATGGTGATACGACGTTTAAAGAAACATGTTGATTTGGAAAAATATCATATTATATTATTTGGACATATACACAAGCCATTAACTGAAAAGGTTGAGAATCAATATTTCATTAATCCAGGGACCCCAACTGATAAAAAATTCACGGACATTAACTCATATGGATTTTTAACTTTATCAAAGGAGAAAATTAAACCTGAAATTCGTTATTTATAATCTTTTTTTCATTAATCTGTTATTTATTACTTAGATCTGTCGTTTGCTACTTCTATGCATTTTCCTATAGTAACGACCTCATCATCCTCATGAAGATCCATTGCTTTAACTCCTTGTGTGACTCTGTGGCTAACTCTAATTGAATCACAATGGATTCTTATAACTTGTCCTTTTTTTGTGCCTAATAATAAATCTTTCCCTGCAGCCCGTTGTATTGCGATTACTTCATCATCCTTCGATTTACAATGAATATTTATTACTCCTTTTGCGTTTCTTGAGGTTTTTCTGTATTCTTTAACCGAACTACATTTTCCTAATCCTTTTTTAGTTAAAGTGAGAATTTTAGTTTTCTCATCCGTTAATAAAGCACCGATTACCTCATCATTTTCACGTAATTTTATACCCCTCACGCCCATTGCTGTCCTTCCTAGATTTTTAAGTTGTTTAACGTCAAATCTAGCGGCATAACCATTTTTTGTTCCAATAAAAATATCTTTATTCTCATCTTCGAGTTTTAATACTGTTATCAACTCATCATTTGGTCTGATTTTGATTGCAATTATTCCACTTTTAGAAATTTTTGAGAAATATTTTAATAAAGTTTTCTTGACTAACCCATTTTTAGATACAAAAATAAGTTTATCATCTTCTGAGAATTTACTGATCGGAATCATATGGGCGATTTTTTCATTTTCTTTTAATTTTAGTAATCTAATGATTGAACGACCTTTAGATGTTCGTGATTGTTTTGGAAGGTTATAACATCTTAAGGAATAAACTCGTCCCTTACTAGTAAAAAATAGGATAAAATCATGAGTAACACATGAGAAAATATCTTGTATGAAATCTTCCTCGTCCATTTTTATAATTTTTTTTCCTTTACCGCCCCGATGTTGTAGTTGATAAACTTCTGTTGGGATTCGTTTAATATATTGATTGCTAGTAAGTATAACAATAGTTGATTTAACTTTGATTAAATCTTGCCGTTTAATCTCTTTTTGATGAGATAAATCTAGGATCTGTGTTCTACGTTTATCACCGAACTTTTTGGATAATTCTATTAACTCATTTTTTATAATTTTATATCTTATTTTTTCATCTGCAATAATTTCTTCAAGTTCTTTTATCTTAATGATTAAATCTTTTTTATCATCTACCAGTTTTTGTCTTTCTAAGCTTGTTAATCTTGAAAGTCTCATAGCTAAAATTGCCTCAGATTGAATTTTGGTTAGACTATATTTTGTTATCAATTTTTTATTTGCTTCTGCTGCGTCTTTAGAACTTTTTATTATTTGAATGATGTTATCAATATCATCGAGAGCAATTAATAAACCTTCAATTTTATGTAATTTCTTTTTAGCCTCATCTCGGTCAAATACAGAACGTTTATATACAACTCTTTCTCTATGATTTAAATATTCTTTAATTAATTCAAGTAAATTTAGGATCTTAGGTTGTAATCCCTTATTTATTAGTGTTAAATTAATTATATTAAATGAATCTTGGAGTTTTGTTTTTTTATAGAGAATATTTTCAACAAGTTTAGGTTCTCCATCCTTGGAGAGTTCAATAACTATTCTCATACCCTTTTGATCTGACTCATCCCTTAAGGCTTTAATATCTGGCATCTCTTTATTGCGAATGAGTTTTGCAATTGAATGCATAAGAGAAGTTTTATTTACTAAATAAGGGATTTCTGTTATTACAACTGCTGTTTTATCTTTTTTAATGTTTTCTACAGAAATTTTTCCTCTTATTATTAATTTTCCACGACCTGTTTCATATGATTGTAATATGCTTTTGGGATTTATAATAATCCCTCCAGTTGGGAAGTCGGGACCTTTTATAATTTTTGAGAGTTCTTTAATTGAAATTTCTGGTTTTTCAATTTTCGCAATAATACCATTGCAAATTTCAGTTAAATTGTGCGGTGCCATATTAGTCGACATTCCAACTGCAATCCCACTCGTTCCATTCACTAATAAAGTTGGAAATTTTGAAGGTAAAACTTTTGGTTCTTTATTTGATCCATCGAAATTATCCATAAACTCTACTGTCTCTTTTTTAATATCTTCAAAAATTTCATTTGAAATTTGTGCTAGCCTTGCTTCTGTATATCGCATTGCTGCTGGTGGATCTCCATCAACAGAACCAAAATTGCCATGGCCTTGAATCAGAGGATATCTTATCGAAAAATCTTGAGCTAATCGAGCTAATGAATTATAAATGGCTTGGTCTCCATGAGGATGATAATCACCAAGCACATACCCAACTATTTTAGCACTTTTAACAAATGGTCTAGTATAAAGGAAATTGTCTCTATACATTAGATAGAGTATTCTTCTATGGACCGGCTTTAATCCATCTCTAACATCAGGAATAGCTCGCCCAACAATCACGGACATTGCATAATCAATATACCTTTCCTCTAACTCAATTCCAATTTTTTTTTCTAAAATCTTTTCTGAACTCATAATTTCACTCTAATTTTTAGTGATAAAATAAATAAAATTAAATATCCAAGACTTTTACATCCTTATATTTATCTGTAATAAATTTTTTTCTGGGTTGGACGTCATCTCCCATTAATTGAGAAAATATTTGATCAGTTTCAATCAAATCTTCAATTTTAACTCGTAAAAGTGATCGATTATCTTTATTCATCGTTGTTTCATATAACTCTTGAGGATTCATTTCTCCCAAACCTTTATACCGCTGTATTTTTATAGATCCCTTGTTTTCCATTTTTATTTTGTATTTTTCCATTAAATCCTTAACTGTATTATCCCTTTCTTTGTCATTAAATGCATATCTTGTAAAATTTCTATAATGAATTTTGTATAAAGGGGGTAAAGCAATGTAAAGATGTCCCTTTTCAATTAATGGGCGCATATATCTAAAGAAAAAAGTTAATAAAAGTGTTTCAATATGAGATCCATCGATGTCTGCATCACACATAATAATAATTTTGTGATAACGAAGTTTAGCTAAATCGAAAGGTTCATCATCTATACCCTCAATTCCTGCGTCAATGGTTTTAATCATTGCTTGTATCTCGTTATTATTAAGAATTTTATGAATTCGGGATTTTTCAACATTTAGAATTTTCCCTCGTAAAGGTAAAATTGCTTGAAATTCTCTATCACGCCCTTGTTTGGCCGAACCACCAGCCGAAGATCCCTCTACAATAAAAAGTTCGCATTTTTCTGATTCACTTGAAGAGCAATCTGCAAGTTTACCGGGTAATCGAATTGAATCTAAAACAGATTTCCTACGAATTAACGATTTCGCTTTTTGAGCAGCATCTCTTGCTTTTTTTGCTTCTAATGCTTTATAAATTATTGATTTTGCAATCTCCGGATTTTCTTCCAAATATTTTTCTAATTCATTAGATACAATCCTACTAACTATTTGTCTTATTTCAGGATTTCCTAGTTTTATCTTTGTTTGGCTTTCAAATTGTGGATCAGGCAACATTATTGAGAGAATTGCTGTTAATCCTTCTCTAACATCTTCACCTGATAATATCACGTCTTTAAATTTCTTAAATTTTTCATTTTCAAGATATGAATTCATAACCCTTGTTAATGCACCTTTAAATCCGGTTAAGTGAGTACCCCCTTCTATAGTATTAATTGTATTTACAAAAGTTAAAATGTTTGTCCCATAACTTTGATTATATTGCATAGCTACTTCAACTAAAATTTCTTCCGTACCAGATTCTTTTTTTTTAACAAAAGCTTTTTTAAGATAAATTGGAGTTGGAATCAATAATTTCTTATTTTTATTAAGAAAAGATACAAAATCTATCAAGCCCCCCTTAAAATAATATTCAATGGGTTCTTCAATATTTTCATTTAGGATTGAAAATTTTGTGTTGGGAGCAAGAAAAGCTAATTCTCTCACGCGATTAGATATTTTACTAATATTCCATATATCATCTTCGGGATTAAAATCAAATATTTCATTATCTGGATAGAATGAGATTTTGGTTTCAGTTATATTTACTTCATTTTCTGGTAAATTTATTATTTCAGGTTCGGAAACACTTACGCCTTTAGAAAATATTTGTTTATAAAGTTTTCCCTCTCTTTTTATTTCAACAATCAATTTTTCAGTTAGTGCACTCACAACAGAAAGCCCCACTCCATGCAAACCACCTGATATCCTATATGCTTTACTATCAAATTTACCTCCTGCATGTAAATGCTCAAGAATAACTTCTGGAGTGTATTTACCATATTCTGGATGTTTTCCGATTGGAATTCCACGTCCATTGTCGATAATCTCAACAGAATTATCAGAATTTATAATAATATCAATTTTATCGCAAAATCCTGCCAAACTTTCATCTATTGAATTATCAATGACTTCAAAAATAAGGTGGTGCAGTCCATTTTCCCCAGTATCGCCAATATACATAGCAGGTCTTTTTCTAACTCCTTCTAATCCCTTTAAAACTTTAATACTTTCTGCATCATAAACGGAATTGTTTTGATTTTGGGGGTGTTTATTTGAATCCAAAAATTAATCCTTCCTACCTATTTTTTTCTAATTATATTTGATTTAATATAGGTGAAAACGTATTCTTTATTTGTAGGCTTCTATATAAATATAAGACAATTAACGATATAAACCTATAGGAGTTTTTTTTATCAATTTTGGAAAATAAATTATCAAAATCTATAATGAAAATTAGAAGTTATTATTGTTTTCCGAAATATGTTGCAAAATTTTATACAATTATTATTTAGAAAATTCTCTGTTCTAGAAAGATGATATCATTTAAATCCAATTTTTCCTATGATCTCTTATTATTTTAGCCATTCTTATAAAATTATAGAAATCCTTATCTACATCGTGAGTTCTAACAATATGTGCACCATTATAAACGGCAATAGCCGTAGATGATAATGATCCAAAATATCTATCTTTAGCATCGGGAATATCCAACGCATTTCCAATAAAAGATTTTCTGGATATCGCAACAAGTATTGGTTTCTTTAGAGATCTTAACTTATAAAGTTCGTTAATTATACCGATATCATATTGGAAGGTTTTTTCCTTAATCCATGCTCCAATTCCGGGATCTATTATGATTTTATCACTTGCAAAACCCTCATCCTCTAAAGATTTAATTGATTCATGTAATATATCCGAAATTTTTTCAATTAATAGGAGATCTCCGGGAATATTTTTTGATGCCATTAATATTATGGGAATTTCCTTTTTGACTATAAAATCCTTTAGAGTCACATCTGTTTTAAGATTAGACACATCATTAATAATCATGTATTTATTGTGTTTACTTATTGTTTCATAACACATTTCTGCAATCTTTTTGTATTGGGTATCAACGGAGATTATTATCTCTTGTGGGATTAATTTGCATACCCTTTTTATTACAGGAATTATCCGATTCAATTCTTCATCGATAGAAATTTTTGCAGACCATGGAGCAGTCGAACGCGCACCAATATCTATAATTTTAGCACCATTTTGAATCATATTTTCAATAATGGAAGATAAATCATTTAAATCCATTAAAACAGAACCTTTATAGAATGATTCTGGACTTAGATTTATTACTCCTATAATTGTAATTGGGAAAGAATCACCTATCTCTAAGCAATCAAACAATTTAATGTTAATTAAACTCATATGATCCTGCACGTCTCTAAGAAGTTCTTTATTATAAAATAATAAACATTATGAAATAATAATTATTTCATTTTATTATAATAAGAAAATTGTCTTGAGTCCGTAATAGATGATTATATGATTGTTAATAGCGTAAAATTGCCAATTATTAAATCCAATGATGATTTACTTCAAATTATTTTAGATACATTCGAGGAAAAAGATATTATTCTTGGAGATAAAGATATTGTGGTTATTTCTGAGAAAATTATTGCTACTGCACAAGGAAGAGTTGTAGATCTTACCAGTATTGGAAACGTTTCAGATCAAGCAAAAGAGTTAGCATTAAAATATAAAATGGATGAACGTATAGTAGAATTGATATTAAACGAAGCGGATATGGTATTAGGTGGAATAGATACTGTAGTATTAGCAGAAATCAATGGATTGTTAATTGCCAATGCAGGAATTGATCATTCGAATTCGGGTGGTGAAAATTTTGTTGTGTTATTGCCAAAAAACCCTCAAAAAACCGTTAATGAATATCGAGCATTCTTTATGAAGGAATTTGATCTTAAAAATTTAGGAGTAATTTTAGCGGATTCAAGGGTCCAGCCTTTAAAAAAAGGAACCATTGGTGTAGCTATTGCTGTTTCGGGTTTTGAACCAATTGAAGATTGTCGAGGTCGTGCCGATTTATTTGGAAGACTACTTCAAATTACCCAACGAGCTGTAGCAGATGACTTAGTGAGTGCAGCTCAAATTTTACTAGGTGAAGCTGATGAGCAAACACCCATTGTTATAATTAAAGGGGCACCAATTACTTTTATTGATAAGCCACCAAGTTCTATGCAAATGGATCCTGAAGAATGTTTATATATGAATATATTTGCACAATATCTACTGAAAAAAAAAAAACGATAAAAAGAAAGAATAGATTTAATTTTTATCCCAAATAAATTAACAAAATGTTAGCTATTACGTTTGGGATCCCATTTGATCCCAACGTTAACCACGATGAAAAACGCAAGGTTTTTAAAATGGGAGGAAAATGGTTGAGACTAAAAATATAACAGAATATGCAACAGTTAGAAATAGAGATGAATGGGCTTCCGCATTAGTAGCAGCAGAATTTCTTACTTAATAAAATCCTTCGAAATTTTTTACATTTGGAATACAGATTGAATTTCTTAAAAGATACTTCTTTTATTTATCTTTCTTATTATTTTTAATATAATTTTCACAGAATTCCTTAGCTGTGAGGATATCCGTAAGGCTTTTAGCTTTTTCGAATTCTAGATCGTTTGTAATTAAACAAGATGCTCGTTCTAGTGTAGAACTAGCAACTATGATACAATCAGGTAATTTTAAATTAGTTTTATACTTAATTTCTCCAGATTTATCTGCTAATTTTAGATCAAGATTAATGATTTTATAATTTTTATTGGAATATAGCCCTGCAAAAAATTCATCTTTATCTTTTAATTCATTAGTTTTATTATAACCTATACTTAATTCAGCGATAGTTACGATAGAAACAATGGCTTTTATATTACCTTCATCAATTTCATTTAATATAGTTTTAGAAAATTCATAAAATGGCTCTTCTTTATTTTTTACATTTAAGAAGATATTTGTATCTAATGTAATCTTCATTCCCATTCTTCCCGCAAATTTCTTTGAAACTTTACACTACTAATTTTCCAGGGTTTTTGCTTTTCTAATATTTCGGAGATTTTATTGGTTCCAGACTTTCTAATAATTATTTCATTCTCTTCTAAATTAAAGATTAATCGGTCTCCTTGGACAATGCCCAATCTATCCCTAATTTCCTTAGGGATTGTTATTTGTCCCTTTTCGCTAATTACAGAGGTACCAATTATCATAAATAATTACTTTATAATTCCTACAAAAAAATAAATCTTTTCATACTAATAAGTTTTACTCACAATTTCAAATTGTATTATATTTTATTTTAAATGAACATATTTTTAAAAAAAGATTTAAACTGTCTTTTATTTACTTAATTCGAAAATGAAGGAATCAAAATATATGACAATTGAGGAAGCTCTGAAAAAGGATTCTATTAATGTAAATTTGAGAGGTTGGGTATATAGAGAAAGAAAATCTAACAAATTTGTATTCATTGTTTTAAGGGACGAATCTGACATAATACAATGTGTTATATCTAAAAATAAAAATCCAGAACTCTTTGAAAAAGCTGAAAAACTAACAATTGAGTCTTCAATAAAGGTGTCTGGTGAATTAAAGAAGGATGAGAGGGCTCCCACCGGCTATGAAATTTCTGTAACTGATTTGGAAATTATCCAAATTGCCGAACCGTTTCCAATTACCGAACATCAATCACCTGAACTTTTATATGATAATAGACATCTTTGGTTAAGATCAAGGAAATTAAACGCAGTTTTAAAAATTCGACACACAGTTGTTGGAGCTATTCATGGGTTTTTTAGAAATCATGGTTATTATGAATTTGACGCACCAATTTTCCAACCTACCCAATCTGAAGGTGGTGCTACATTATTTGAAGTTAAATATTTTGAAGATAAGATATATCTAAGCCAAACATGGCAATTATATGCTGAGGCAGCGATCTTTTCCTTAGGAAAAATTTACAATATGGGACCAACTTTTAGAGCAGAAAGATCAAAAACTTCCAGACATTTAGCAGAATTTTGGATGGCTGAAATGGAAGCTGCATGGATGAAGTTTGATGAGGTCACCGAAGTTGCAAAAGATGAAATCAGATTTATTATACAAGAAGTTTTAAAACATAATAAAAAAGAACTTGAAATTTTAAAGAGAGATATTAAGCTGCTGGAACATTACATGAAAACAGAATATCCTACAATTAAGTATGCAGAAGTTTTAGATATTCTTAATAATAAATACCAAATGAATGTCCCTTGGGGTAAGGATTTAAGAACCATTGAAGAAGCAAAAATAGCCGAACATTTTAAAGTTCCTGTGGTTGTCACACATTATCCCATAGAAATTATGGGTTTTTATAAACCACCCAGTGAAGAAAATCCTAAAGAAGCATTATGTTTTGATATGCTAGCTCCAGAAGGATATTGTGAAATTATAGGTGGGTCAGAAAGAAATACATCCGTGAGTGATATGATTCAGAGATTAGAAGCAGATGGCGAAGATCCTAAAAATTATGACTGGTATTTTGATTTGAGACGATATGGTAGTGTTCCTCATTCAGGTTATGGTTTAGGTGTGGAAAGAGTAATCAGCTGGGTCTGCGGATTAGATAACATCAAAGATGCCATTCCTTTCCCTAGAACTATGTTAAGAAAAGCACCTTAATAAAGAAATCTGATTGTGGTACTTCAGTCAAATTTTTTAGAAATATACAATTATTAACAATGAGTTATTTAAGAGAAGTTTATTCTAAATTATTTAGAAGTTTGGTTTGTTATTAATGGAACTCTACAATTACATGGGATATGAATTAATCGAAAAGATAATAAATAAAGAAATTATAGTTAAAGATTTAATTCAATCAGCATTTGACAGAATTGAGACAACTGATAATCTTATTTATTCCTTTATTAATTTATCAAAAGATAAAGCACTCAAAAAAGCAAAAGAATATGATATAAAAATACAAAAAGGTAAAAAAGTTGGAAATCTTTATGGATTACCTTTAGCAAATAAAGATTTAATCTGCATAAAAGGTTTTCCTACTACTTGTTGTTCAAAAATATTGGAGGGATATCATCCTCCATACAATGCTTTCGTCACTGAACGTCTAATAGAACAAGAGGGAGCAATTCATATTGGAAATACAAATATGGATGAATTTGCTATGGGAAGTTCTACAGAAAACAGCTGTTATGGACCTACATACAATCCATGGGATATTTCAAGAGTTCCTGGAGGATCAAGCGGTGGTTCTGCGGCTAGTATCGCATCAGGACAAGCAATATTAGCTCTAGGAAGTGATACAGGTGGAAGTATTCGATGTCCTGCTTCATTTTGTGGAGTTGTAGGATTAAAACCGACGTATGGAAGAGTCTCTAGGTATGGTTTAGTGGCATTTGCCAACTCATTAGACCAAATTGGAACAATAACTAAATGTGTATATGATACAGCATTATTACTTGAGATTATAGCTGGTAAAGATCCCCTAGATTCCACTTCAGTAAATATAAAAGTAGATAAATATACCGAAGAATTAAAAAAACCACTCGATAAAAAGATTTTAGGAGTACCCGAAGAATTTTTTGGAGAAGGGGTCAATAATGAAGTAAAAAGCTCAGTAAAAAAATCAATTGAAAAATTGAAAAGTTTAGGAGCAACTACAGTAGAAGTGACAATTCCACATCTTGAATATACTGTTGCTACGTATTATTTACTATGTATGAGTGAAGCAAGCTCGAATTTAGCGAGATATGATGGATTAAGGTATGGAAAAATGAGTCAAAATTTAAAAGGTGATGTTTATGATGTTTTTAGCAGAACCAGAAATGAAGGTTTGGGAGCTGAAGTAAGAAGAAGAATCTTTTTAGGCACTTATGCTTTATCTGCTGGATACTATGACATGTATTATATTAAAGCTCTGAAAGTGAGAACTTTAATCAAAAATGATTTCCAAGAAGCCTATAAAAAATGTGATTTTATTGTTTGTCCAACAATGCCCTCAACAGCGTTTAAAATTGGAGAGAAAGTAGATGATCCATTACAAATGTACATGGATGATGTGCTAACATGTCCCGTTAACCTTGCTGGTTTACCTGCAATAACAATACCTTGTGGGTTTGACAGTAATGATTTACCTATAGGTTTTCAAATTATTGGCAATTATTTTGACGAAAAGGGTATTCTTAACATCGGATATCAATTAGAGCAAGAACTGAATATTTATCGAAAAACTGTGCCTGCAATAAAATGAGGTAAAAACCATGCGTATCCAAAATAATGAAATAATAATTGGATTAGAAATTCATATTCAATTAACAAACCTTAAAACTAAACTTTTTTGTAGCTGCAGTAATGATTATCGAGGTACAGAACCTAACACTCATGTTTGTCCTATTTGTATTGGCTTACCAGGTTCACTTCCTGTTGTTAATAAAAAAGTAATCGAATTTGCTATTAGATTAGCATTAGCCTTAGATTGTAAAATCAATAATCAATTTTGGTTCTTTCGAAAGAATTATTTTTATCCGGATCTCCCTAAAGGATTCCAGATTAGCCAGTATAATAAAGCAGGGGGCAAAGCTTTTGCAGATGGGGGAAAAATAACTATTAGATTAAATAATCATAAAAAAGATATAATCTTGAATAGAATTCATCTTGAAGAGGATCCTGCACGGTTAGTACATAAGGGAAGCATATCAACTTCACCATTCACTTTAGTAGATTATAATCGTTCTGGTGTTTGTTTGATTGAAATTGTTTCTGAACCCGTCATTAGTTCTCCAGAAGAAGCTAGAGAATTTCTCAAACAATTAAAATCAATCGTTCAATATACAGGAATTTCAAATCTCGAGCTTGAAGGTTCAGTTAGAGTTGATGCAAATATTTCGATAAAGGGCTATGATCGCAGTGAAGTTAAAAATATCAACAGTTTTAAAGAAGTTGAAAGAGCTTTAAGACACGAAATTATTAGGCAAAAAAACATACTTAAGAGAGGAAAAAAATTAATTCAGGAAACAAGGCATTGGGATGATAAAAGAAGGATCACAATTCCATTACGAACTAAGGAATTGGAGGAGGATTATCGCTATTTTCCTGAACAAGATTTAGTTCCAATAGAAATTAATAACGATTTTATTCAAAAAGTTAAAAGTGAATTACCAGAAATGCCAAATGAGAGATCAGTAAGGTTTCGAAAAGAATATAGATTGACTGAATTTGACTCATATAATTTAGTTTTGGATAAAAATTTCGCTGATTTTTACGAAGAAGGAGTAAAATCTTACCCATCTTTTGGGTTTGAAGAATATAAATTATATTGTAATTGGTTAATGAATGACATTTCGAGATGGTTAAATAATAATAATAAGACAATAAAAGAAACCAAGATAACACCAAAGCATCTTGTAGATTTAATAAATGCTATTAAAAATGGTAAAATAACTGGAAAAATAGCCAAATCTTTCATTCCAGATCTTATGGTGGGAGTTAATGTTAAAGCTTTAATTGAAAAAACAGGTAAGAAAAGAATTTCTGATAAAGAATATATTCTTAAAATTGCAAGAGAAGTAATTACAAATAATCCAGATATAATAAAAGATTTTAAAAAGAATCCACGAGCTTTAGAAGCCTTAATTGGAAAATGTATGAAAAAAACAAAGGGTCGATTAGACCCAGAATTAACTCGGGAAATCTTATTAGACTTACTTTCTAATAAAATAAAAAAAATAGAAATATAATTTGATCAACCAGCTAAAGCTTTCTTTGCGGCATCTAATTTTAATTTAATTATTCCAAGCTTAGCTTCAGTAGTTGCAATTACACAGATAATGTTCCCAGCTACTTCAGAAAATAAAAGTTTACCGTTTGTATTTTCTAATGTAGCACTAATAAATGAACCTTGCTCTAATTCTTTTGTAGCTCTTTGACCCACTTTAAGAATCAAATTAACCATGGCAGAGATTGCATCACTATCAATCCAGCCGGGAAGAGCTTCACCTAAAATTCCTGCAAATTTCTCAATTAAAACTGCTCCATGAACGCCTTTAATTTCTTTTAAGGATTCTAATATTCCTTGAATATTTTTCTCTCCCATAAAAATCACATTATATTCTAAGTAAAATAGGATTTTTAAATTATATTTATAAATATGTTAATAAAATTTAATTAAATTTAAAACTATTTTAATTTAACGAAAATATCCGTATTTTTTACATGTTAATATTTTGAAATAAAATTTTTCCTAATCATTTTAAAAATTCTTAATTTAATTTCATAATTGGAAATAAGCAACTGGATTATGAAAAGGGAGAGAAAAATTTATAGATTTGCAAAAATCTTTTTTATATAGTTTCAATTTTTATTTATAGTAAAATTTTAAAATGAAAAATCAAATTCCTATTAAATTATAGTTTATTTATAAATCAAACTGATTAAATAGACCATGGTTAATATAACATATCGTCATTATAATGAGGGAGACGAGAAGCAACTTGCACAGTTATTTGTTGATGCGTTTCAAATGACAGGTCTTTTACGAATTGAAACAGAGAGAAACTGGCATTGGCGTTATCCTTCTGACCCAGATTTTGAACCTGAGATGATTCAAATTGCTGAAGATGTAGAAAATGATAGACTCGTAGGCATGGTTATTGTTAATCGAGTTGAAAGGGTGCTTTTTAATAGTAATGAGTATTTAGTAGGTGATGTTAATGATGTTAGCACAGATCCTCGTTATACGCGCCGGGGGATTGCAAAAAAATTAATGGAGATGGCATTTGATTATATGCAATCAAGGGATTGTGATTACTCTCTCCTTACAGCAGATCCTAAAGGTTTTCCACGAGAAAAAATTTACTTAAAGATGGGATATGAAGATGTTGAACATGGGTACACGACCATCGGATTTCCATATTTTCTTAAGTTTATTAAAGATAGTCCACTTTTTTCCCCAGCACTTCCTCTGTTTGCTACATTAAATTATGGTTGGAGATTTTTAAATCGATTAAGAATTAAATTTGACTCATCCTTTAAAAATCTCTCATATGAAATCGTGCATAATAATAGACATTGGGAAGTTATGGATGTCATAAATCGAATACTTTCCAAAAATTATACCGGTTTTTATCCATATAATCGAAGGATATATCGATGGATGCGAATCAACGTACCCAATAAAGATTATGAACCAACTTATATTCTCATCAAAAAAAATAGTGATATAATTGGAGGAGCAACTCTCACAAGTTCTCGATTGGTCTCAAAAAAACTAAAATTCAAGTTTGGATTCTCCCTTCTTCATGAAATTTATCTTGACAAAACATATTTCATGAATAAAAGGGATTTGCATTTTGGGTATTTATATTTAATTGATAAAATTCTTAAAGCAACTGTTCGACGGAAAGAAGGAGCTTTTTTATATCTAAGTGCAAAATCTGATGATGACTTAAGAAAAGCACTTACTAATATAGGACTCTTTCAACAGTGCATGGATGTTACTATGTTAAAGCCCATGAAAAATGGTTTATCAATCCCGAAATTTGAAAAACCTCTTTATTGTCCAACCTATTTATCAATGGGATTACCATAACTTTTTTTATATTTAATCTCAAATTATAAATAAAATTCCTTTATAGAAATGAATTCTGAACTTTTTGGAGGTATTGCTAATGGAAATATTGCCCCAATAAAGGTTTTTATGGAAGGACATCTCAAAACAAAGGGAAATATGGCTGATTTACAGAAATTAGAAATATTTATTTTTCTGCTTAAAATAATGTTCAAATCTTTATTATGTTGTTATTAATTTTTTATGGAGATAATAGTGATATATGAGGATTTGCAAGAATCTGACTTTTTTCTTTTTTTCCTTATCCCAAATTCGTGAAGTAGATAATTTCATAAAGTTGACCCGCAATTTTTAAAAGAACCACCTGAAGGAAGATATAATGATAATCGAAAAAATTTGAAATATTTAGAATATTTTTAAAAAAAGAAATAACTAATTTAATAAATCATTCATTGGATTTCATTCTTAAATTTCTTCTAAGATCCATGAAAGTATAATTTCAAGAAGTTTTTTTTTTTTTAAGTTTGTTCTTTTCATGTTTGGTCATTTTTGAAATAATTAAAAAATTGAAGGAAAAAAAGAAATGATCATATGCAAAACATTTTTTGGATATTTTAACAAAATAGAAGAGGATGCTAACGAATTTCTTCAATCAGTAGAATTAAGTATTGAAGATGTGAAATTCACACGGTCAGAAGATAAAGACGGCGCGATTCATCTAACTCTGTTTTATCAGGTTAAATAAAAAAAAAAAATTAATCTCTTCGAGACTATTATTTTTTTTTATAATTAATAGCATAAATTCAGAATATTACAAAATATTTCTTGAGAAATCACCCATCCCTAACTAAGTTAAAATTTTATTAAAAATTATTTTATAATTTTTTGTAATAATTATATTTAATTTAAACTAAACTTTTATGGACACAGTAAATTTAGTTGAGATATTCAAGAATAATGTTAGGTTTTTTCGATATTTCTATTCAGAAAATAAATAGTAATAGTCAATTTAATACACATTTAATTTAGTCTTTAAGACATTTGTTTTTGTAATATCGATTTTTTCTTGTAATAACCTGAAATTTGAATATTGAAATTTCAACATCCTATTGAGAAAAAAAAAAAAACCAATATCGATATTTTTGTCGATATATTTATATAAAATTTAGACCAATTAGTATATGTTATGTCTACTAAAAAATTAACAGCATCAATTATATTATTAGTAATTGGTGGTCTTTTAATACCAAGTGGATTTGTAATAAACGATTACCTTCGTAGTGAAGTCTCTAAAGGCGTTCCTACTGCTCTTTTGGGAATTCGGGAGGAAGTAATTCCAGAAATTGAAGATAATATCAAGACTCAAGCAATTCCTGATGTTCTTTTGGGTATTCAAGATGCAGCAGTTCCAGAAATTGAAGACATGGTAAAAGTTCAAGCAATTCCTACTGTCCTTTTAGGAATTAAAGGGGAGGCCGTTCCAGAAATTGAAGACATGGTAAAGGTTCAAGCAATTCCTGAAGTTCTTTTAGGAGTTAAAGGGGAAGTAGTTTATCAATTTTATGCATCAGTTAATGCTTCGACTGCAGCTCAGATCATGAATTCAACCATAGATTTTCTATGGGCCTATAATTTTTTATTTGATTATACTAAAGCTAAAGAACATTACTTCAATAATTATACTATCCAAAAAAATACAACATGTCCCGTTATGGGTATTTCAGAATATGCTCATTATATGGTAAGCCCATTACTAACTAACCTTAGCTATACACCCGCCGCTCAAGATTATTTATTATACGGCAACGCACTTTATGGTTTGCCAGGTTTAATAACGGATCTTGAACAGGGTATGGGGATTTTACAATTTTTAGGGTATTATCAATTAGCAGCGGATGGAAATATGACAATAAATGCTGCAATGCAAGCGGGTTATAATGCTACTTGGTCCCAACTCCAAATAATGGCAGGATATATAACTGGATATTTATGGGAGAATGTGGTTCCTGGAGTTGTTTATTCAATGACTAATTATTTGCCTAATGAACTTGCAGAAGTTATGTTCTATGAGCAGTGGGCTAATTGTACGGTTGTTCCAGGTGGAATCGACTTAGGTGGTGGACTTAAGGGCTTAGAATTAAATTGTACAGAACCATCCAATCTCTCACTTACGACATCTGAAGCTCTCTGGAATTCGACAAATCCATCGTCCTTTGTCAATGATACTGGGATTCTGATATGGGCTGAAGCAGCATCTCCAAATGTTACCATTCAGATTCAATTAATGACAACTTTCAGTCTGGATCCAGCCAATTTTACCATAATTCTCACATGGTTATTTACCACAATTAAAGACAACGTTGTTCCACCTCTCTTTGAGGCTGATCGAGGAATCTCAGCAACAACTTTTGCAGAATATCTATTCTATGAACAATGGGCAAATTGCACGATGAATGGTATGCCTGTCTATCCGACTGGGCTTGACTTAGGTGGAGGGCTCACAGGGTTAGAAGTGGGATGCCCAAGCCCATCTAATATTTCGCTCACAATAACTATAGCTCTCTGGAATTCAACAGATTCTTCGGCATTCGTTAATGATTCTGGAATTGAGAAATGGCTTGATGCAGCTACAGATACAACAATTCAGGCAGAGTTAATCTCAACTTTTGGATTGAATGCAACTGAATTAGGATTAGTTCTCAACTGGTTATGGGTTAAATCATTTAAAGATAATGTCGTTCCACCTCTCTTTGAAGCTGGTCAAGGAATGTCAACAAATGCTTATGCTGGAATTCTCTTCTTTGAACAATGGGCTAATGGTACGGTTCTTCCAGATGGATTACCTTTAGATAGTGGACTCACGGGTTTTGAAGTGGGTCTTCCAAGTCCATCCAATATTTCGCTTATGATAACTACAGCTCTCTTTGATGATGCAAATTCTTCTGCTTTTGTCAACGCAATTGGACTTGATAAGTGGGTTAAAGCGGAAGGAAATTATAGTTCTGATGAATATAGTGAATTAAAAACAACTTTTTCTTTAAGTGAGAGCCAATTGAATTTAACTCTTACCTGGTTATTTACCACATTTAAAGAAAATGTTGTCCCAGTTCTTGCTGCCGAAAATTTAGGAATGTCAATAGAAGATTATGCAGTAATCTTGTTCCTTTGACAGTTGTCTAATTGTTCACTTATCCCAGATGGAATTGAAATTCCGATAGGAAACGTTACACTAACAGGTTTAGAAGTGGGTATTCCAACTCCAAGTAATATTTTGCTTTCGACAGCTCAGGATCTCTGGGATTCAACAAATACCTTAGCGTTAGTTAATGAGAATGGACTTCAGAAATGGTATGCAGCGGCAGATCCGACCTCTGATGCTTACAGTGAATTAAAGGCAACTTTTGACTTGACTGATACCCAAATGGGAATGATCACTAATTGGTTAGCGAATTTTAGAGATGAAATTGTCCCAACTCTCGCGAAAGAACAAATGGGATTACCAGCAGATCCATATACACTAGGTAGTGGGTTATTCCTTGGAATGGCTATAGGAGGAGGTTGCTTGGCAGCTCTCGGTGTAGTTGTATTAATATTATCTAGAAGAACATAAAGGAATCAGGGCTAATAATAATATATAATATAAAAATTAACTTTCTTTTTTTTTTTTATTTTTTTCATTGACAGATTTAATTATTTTTTGGATTTTCAACTTTTTTTCAAAAAGAAATATAAAGAATAATGTAAAATTATTAATTTTTAATTATCATCGATATTCGGGATTTTTAGAAATGTTCTTTCAGTAATTTTTAAAATTAGAAATAATCTTCTCAAATCAAATAAAGTATTTAATCATTCGAAAAATTTTCCGTATTTTCCTTTACCTTGTACAAATTCCTTTGAAC
>JAHLWH010000033.1 GCA_019058015.1 Promethearchaeota archaeon
CTGCTGAATACTAATTAGATTTTGCAAACATGTCCAAAATTAACAATTTAAATAAAATGCTTACCAGAAAGTTAAAAATTAGCGGAATGAAAAAAATGAAAGAATTAGGGGAGATAATGGCCCTTTTGAGTTGAGAAGCAAATTTTACCGTATAATAATATAAATAAATTTCTTTTTTTTTATTTTTATAAGAGACATTCAATATCAAAACAACACCAAATTTACATCCGCTTTAGAAGATAATCTAATTCCAGAGGGGAGTTCTTGATGTATAAGATTTTACAAGAATTTCCAGGTTTTGGACATGGAAGTTTATTAGTTGAAGATGCGGAAAAAATTAATGATTTAATTTGGAATTTCATAAAAGAACATCTTGAATAAGAAAAAATTAATGCAAATATATTTATTCGAGTAAAACAACAATAGAGTTCATAAAAAAATCTATTATTTAATTTTTAAAATTGAAAATTATGGTGGTAAAATATTCCTATATTTAAATCCGATGATATTGAAATTAATTATATTAAAGAAGGTATTGGTGAAACTCTTGTATTAGTTCATGGTTTTGGCACAAAACTGGGTGGATGGAACTTCCAGATACAATTTTTTAAACAAAAAATGAAGGTTATTGCTTTAGATAATCGCGGTGTCGGGAAAAGTTCTAGACCAAATTATCCTTATACGATGGATATTTTTGTTGAAGATCTTAAAAATTTATTAGATTACTTGAATATTCAAGAAAAGATTCATCTATGTGGCATCAGTATGGGAGGAATGATTGTTCAGAACTTCGCTTTAAAGTATCCAGATATGGTTAAAACCTTAATATTATGCGCAACTTCTGCTTATATCGAACCAAATGTAATAAATGAATTTGTAAGTCAAATCAAACTTTTAGAAAGAATAGATTTAGAAAAAAGAGTTTTACAAATTGTTCCCATTTTATTTTCAAGATCTTTTAGAAAAAAATTAAAAGAAGATATCAATTTGTTTGATGCTTTAAAAAACGATACTATTTTTATCACACCAATCGTAGATCCAACTCGTAGTCAAGATTACAGTAATTATGGAACTGCTATGCTCGGTCACGATACACGTGATTCTTTAAATATAATTAAACAACCTACATTAATTATGGTTGGAACTAAAGATCGAATAGTTCCACTAATGAATTCAGAATTCATGCACCAAATAATTCCTAACTCAAGGTTAGAAGTGTTTAATGGTCTTGGACACGCCTTTACAATTGAAGATTCAGAAAAAGTAAATAATATGATGTGGAATTTCATAAAAGAGCATCTTAATTAATTTTAAAATCATTTTACGTGAATTTGTTTACTTTCCCTAAAATTATAGAAGAAAATGTATATTAGAGATTATTCTTCTAATTTTTTACCAACAATAAATATTTCTGCGAGATATTGTTTTAGTTGAGGATATGTATTTGAGTTAATTGAACCGAAAGCCTTAAAAGCATTAGTATCAAATAATTTATCCATATCACTAGTAGGTAATGGTTTCAAAAAATAGGATCCTGAATCCACAAATTTCAAAATATTTTTTGTTATATCTTCAAGTCTGGGAAGATTATACAAATATTTATGCCCTACTTTAATGTCTGCCTCTGATAACTCCAATATTTTGCCCATTCCGAGAATTTCTCCCAATACTCGATTAAGACTACGCGCATTAGGGCATGTAATAAAAGCTAAACCATCTTTCTCTAAATAATTATTAATCTTTTTGACAATTTTTAATCCATCTTCTCGTTTAAAATGTTCCAAAACAGCTGAACAAACAATTAAATCAAATTTTTCAGCAGTATCAAATTCTAATATGTCAGCTTTTATGTATTTTATATTAGAACTTATTTTTTGAGGGTTCAAATCTAAAACTGTTAATTCTTCGGAAATTTTAGATGTATATTTACCATTTTTCCCCCCAATATCTAGAACTTTTTTAAAATTCTCCTTTTTACCGTATTCCTGAATCTTTTTTATCATTAGATTATTTAAAAAGTCTTCTAACATGAGCTTGCGTTAATTCTTTTTTTATATATTATCTTAATCTAGGAGTTAATAAAAGTAAAGAAAAAAAAATAAGTTTATTTAATCAATATCTAAATCTCCAAAATAATATCTTTTTCTAATAGGTTTTTTTACCTTCCAGACGCATTTTAATCCTTTTTTGAATTGAACTATATCACCCTTCTCAAAAGATATTTTTGAACCATCTTCACCAGTAACCTCCACCTCACCATCTAAAACATAACAAGTTTCTGTATCATCATAATACCAATCAAACTCTGAGACTTCTTTGGACCATGTTCCCCAAGAATCTACATTTAATTTTTTTAATTCATCTTCAGTTGCTTTCTTTTTTTTCATTGACATAACATATCATCTTTCAATATAATTTATACAAATAAAATATATACTTTTAAATTTTTAAATAATCAAACTATAATTTAGTAAAAAAACAAATTGAGAGTAGAAATGAGTGAAAAAAGTGAAAATAGTAAAACTCCTAAAACCGGTGGAGATTTATTGATTGAATGTCTTCTTCAGGAAAATGTGAAATATTTGTTTGGAATACCCGGTGGGCAACTTTTGCCTATGTATGATGCAGTATTTAGATGGGGTAAGGAGAAAGGAATTCATACAATACTTGTAAGACATGAACAAGCAGCAGCTCATGCAGCAGATGCGTATGCACGTGTTACTGGAGAATTGTGTGTATGTTTTGGGACTGTAGGACCGGGTGTAACCGATATGGTTCCTGGTGTCGGAGCTGCTTGGTCTGATAATATACCTCTTCTAGTAATTGGTGCTCAAGTAAAACGAGAATTAGACGGTAAATCTACACTTCAGGGCGATGTTGATCAAATAACCTTAATGAAACCTATTACCAAAGCTCAATTAAGAATTCAAAATCCTTTAGAAATTCCTAAGATCATTCCTAGAGCGATAAGAATTGCGTTTTCAGGTCAAATGGGACCTGTTTATGTGGATATTCGTGAAGAAGCTTTTTATGGGCAAGTTCCTTCAGATGCAAAATATGAGATATTATCCCCCGATAAATATCGACCTCAATTAGGTGTTGCTGGTGATTCTAAAGCAATAGAGGAGGCTATAAAACTTATAAAAAATGCAAAAAAGCCTTTAATAATTTGTGGAGGAGAAGTTAATAGTTATAATGCGTCAGAAGAATTAAAAAAATTGTCAGAAAAGTATGCAATTCCTACGGCTACATCTGGTACGGGTATTGGGGGAATTTCAAGTGATTCTCCAACTCATTTAGGTGCTGGTGCAATTTCTGATGCTGTTATGAATGCTGCAAATAATGCGGATGTTGTAATTTCAGTTGGATGTAAATGGGATTATACAATGGGGTTAGGACTTCCACCATTATGGCCTAAAGATCAAAAATTAATACAGATAAATATTGATCCTTGCGAAATTGGAAAAAATAGACCCGTAGATGTTAGTATTGTAGGAAACTGTAAGACTATACTAACTCAATTACTTGAAAAATTAGAAGGAGAAATACCAGAAAATTATTTTTCGCAGTGGAATATTGAACAACAGGAACAAAAAGAAAATGCATTAAAAAGAAGATTAAAAAAATTTAATTCAGAAAACGTTCCTATACTTCCCGAGAGGTTTATCAAGGAAACGCTTGAATTTTTTCCATCAAATTCAATTATTATCATGGATAGTGGGAATACTTCATTTTATGCGGCAGAAAAAATGGATTTATATAAACCACGCCCTCCAAGAAGTACGTTAGCTTCAGTTGGTATGGGACATCTTGGTGCTGGTATCGGCTTTGCGCTGGGTGCTAAGTTGGCTTATCCAGATAGGCAGACTGTAGTTATACAAGGTGATGGAAGCTTTTTATTTAATGTTCAAGAGCTTGAAACTGCAATACGATATAATTTACCCTTTATTGTAGTTATTGCTAACGATAGCGCTTGGGGTATGATTAAGTCTGGACAATCAATGTTTTCAGGAAAACGATATTTTAATGTAGATATCCCAAATATAGATTATGCAGCAATTGCTAAGGGATTCGGTTGTTACGCTGAAACCGTTGAAAAACCAGAAGAGATTAAACCTGCCTTACAGAGGGCTGTCAATTCGGGAAAAACTTCCGTCATAAATGTAATAATTAAATGGGACACACCAAAAGCTACGAAAACATTGTTTAATTTAGGAATAATTTAATTCAAAGAAAAAAAAAGGGGTTTAAATATCAACTTCTAGAGATTGCAATAGGTTTATTTAATTTAACCTATGGGGTTTAGAATGAATAAGAAAAGCATTATTGCATTAGCAATTTTATTAGCGGTTGCATATGGAATCAATATGTCCATGGCAGGAGTAGCGATTCCCGGCTGTGCTGATGGGGTTCCGTAAGTAATTAAAGCTAATAAACATTTTTTTTCTTTTTTTTTTTTGAGAGGTTAAATGACTAATAATTTTTCAAAAAAACTTTTTAATCTGTAATTCACAAAGAATTTTGGACATCTTTTATTGAATAGATACTGTGAAAAAAATGACATTTAACACGATCGCGATCGTTGGTTTATCCTGGGGTGACGAAGGAAAAGGAAAGTTTTGTGACTATCTCGCTCAAGAAGCAGATATTGTATGCCGTTTCAATGGTGGAGCTAACGCTGGTCATACTATTGTAAGCGAAGGTCAAAAATTTAAATTTAAACTCATTCCTTCGGGGGCTGTGATAGAAAAAGAAATTATAATCGGCAATGGATGTGTTATAGATCCTGAAATTCTTATTGAAGAAATAGATACTCTTGAAAAATTAGGTAAAAGTGTTAATTTAAAAATCAGTTCTACTGCTCATGTTGTTTTTCCATTTCATAAAACGGTTGATGGTCTTGAAGAAACGTATAAAGAGAAATATAAAGCAGGAACAACTAAAAGAGGTATAGGCCCGACTTATTCTGATAAAGCTTCTAGATATGGAATAAGAATTTATGATTTATTAAATTCAGAAAAATTTAAACAAAAACTACGGAATCTCTTTGAACTTAAAAAGAAAATCGTAAAACTTTATGATGGTGTTTGGGATTTTGAGTTTGATAAAATCTACAAACAATATATTGAATATGGAAAGATATTAAAAAAATATGTCGTTGATACAGCGTTTTATTTAAACAATCAAATTGACGCTGGAAAGAAAGTGATTTTTGAAGGTGCTCAAGGTGCTCTTTTGGATATAGATCATGGCATGTATCCTTTTGGGACTTCATCAAACGCGGATGCATTGGGAGTATGCGCTGGGACAGGTGTTCCTCCAAAGAAAATTAACAAAATTGTGGGAATTATGAAAGCATACACTTCCAGGGTTGGAGATGGTCCCTTACCCACAGAATTGACTGGTAAGGTCGGAGAGCAAATAAGGGAACAAGGACATGAATTCGGGACAGTTACTGGACGTCCAAGGCGAGTTGGCTGGTTGGATTTATTTAATTTGAAATATTCATTAATGATTAATGGCGTAGATTATCTTTTTATAAGTTTATTGGATGCCTTAGAAGATATAAATCCTTTATATATTTGTACTCATTATGAGTTTAATGGAAATTCTCTTGAGAGTTGGCCAATCCAATCAGAAATTATTGAACAATGCAAACCAATTTATATTAAAATGGATGGTTGGGGAAAGAGAAGTAGAAAAGAATGGGGTGAAATTGCTAGAATTGGATATGATGCTTTACCTGAAAATATGAAAAAATATATTAGAACTATAGAAGATATATTAAATCATAAAATCTCAATAATTTCAATTGGTCCAGAAAGGACTGAAACTATTCAAATGGAAAAAATTTTTACCTAAATTTTATTTTGTTCTAATTCATAAAATTAACTTCCCAATAACAATATTTTATTTAAATGCGTTTTACGAATTAATATATTAAAATTAATTAAAAACAAATTCTGTCTATTATGGAAAAATAATGAGATTAGGTCAAAAAGAAAAACTGTTTTTAGATTTAATGAGAAATTTTATCGAAGCAATAAATGGAATAGAGGCTATTTGGATGTATGATCGAGAAGGTCTTTTGATTAGCAAGTATGCTCGAGCAGAATTATCTAAAGATGGATTAAATGAATATGAAAGAGAAGAAATTTATGGCGCTTTTGCTAGTATATTCGATCCTTTATTAAAAAAAATTAATTCTGAATATAAAATTGGAGAATTGGGTTCAATCACATTTGAAACTCTAGATCATCACATAATTTTTCTAGAAGCAGGTCCAAAAGCTATAGTTCTCATCATAACAGTGTATGATTTGGAAATAAGTTCAATCTTACCATATTGTTATTTATTTGTTGAAAAAGTTGTTCAGATAATAGAAGAGAGTTTTGATTTAAAATATAACACAGTGATGATACCAAAATTAATAATTGGTAATTCCTTTGATAATACTTTAAAAAGTTCCTTTGTAAAAACGGAAAATAATGAGATACTTATAGGGAGAAAAAAAGAAGTTAACTTTTTTAAGCTTATTATTATCGGGGATGCTGCAGTTGGAAAGACGAGTATGATTTCTCGTTTTGTAAAAGGGAAGTTTTCAACAGATTATAGACCCACTTTAGGGATCTCCATAACAACTATGCGATTTAATATTCAAGGTTTTGAAGATTCTGTAGTGCGTTTTTTAATTTTTGATTTAGCTGGGCAAGAATTTTTCAAGCGTGTTAGACATATGTATTATTCAGGAGCACAAGCAGTTTTTGTAGTATATGATATAACAAGAAGAGAAACATTTAAGGGAGCAGACTTTTGGTTTGAAGATGCTAAAAAGGAATTGGGAGATATACCTTTTGTATTAATTGGAAATAAAATCGACTTAGAAAATGAAAGACAAATATCAACCGAAGAAGGAATGGAAAAAGCGAAGAATTTTAGATGCACATTCGTGGAGACTTCTGTAAAGACTAATGTAAATGTTGAAGATACATTTAAAATTTTAGGAATTGGAATGTTTTTTAGAAAAATTGATGATTTAGATGTTCCTGAATCTTAATTGTTACAATTCTTAATTATATCGGTAAAATCTATATGTGTTAATATAATTTGAATTTAGAAGAAAAAAAAATCTATCTTGTTTTATCGCCTTATATTAATTATTATCATTCTTATAGAGGTGATATGAATGGTCCATCAGGTTTCGGTCTTGATATCGCGTTTATGGAAAAGATTCTTGACCAATTAGATGCAATAGAAGATAGAGGGCTTTGTGGTGGAATTACAAGAATTACTTGGGATTATGCTGATACTTTTTGGTCGATTCAGCTTCAACGTGAATATCAACAACATATATTGGATAGAGTTATTGAACGATGTAAAAAAGGTAAAGATGAAGTATTAATAGGCTCTTGGAGTAATATAGCTCAACCAATTCTTGATACTGAGGAATTTCAACAACAGCATAAATTATTGTTGAACCGCAAAAAAAATAACAAAATAAAAAAGAAATGAAATTTTAATTTAAATTATTCTTTAACTAAAGTCTCCTTAACTTTAAGAAAGAGTGGAATAGACCCTATAAAGAAAATTGGTGCGAAAATAAAAACAAAAGATTCTGGGACAAATCCTGTGATTATGAAAAAAGTTGCTACTAATCCTCCAACGAAAGCCCCTATTACTTGTGATATCGTATAAACTATATTAAATATTCCAAAGAACTTTCCTCTTTGATCTTTAGGTAATAAATCTTGAGACCATGTATCCATTGGTGTTACAATTCCTAAAACACCTATTAGAATAAATGGAAGTAGAACTATAAATAAAATATAATTTACATCTGTTCCAATCTTTACAAATGGTACTAAGCAATAACCTATACATGTAATTATGATTGAAATTGGTATATATTTTCTACGTCCATATTTATCAGCAAGTTTTCCTAAGAATGCAGTTATTATAAACAAAATAGGAAATCCTAATGCAACTCCAAGAAGTAACTCTATTGTTGATAAGTTCAATGCAAAAATCCAAATAAACAAGAAAGGCATTACCGTTGAAATTCCTGATCTAAAGATAGTAATGGCAAGAATTATTTTAAAAAGCTCTTTATTAGATTTAAGTTGTTCTATATTCACTATTTCTTTAAGTTCAACAAAAAATTTCTTTTTTGGAGGTAATTCTGAAACAGTTTTTTCTTTTATAAAAAGAAAGACTATCAGACCAGCAATTATAATACTAACTCCTCCTATTGAAAGAACAAATAAATGCCCTTCTTGTCCTATAACTGTTTCTCCAGCCACTTCTTGCCCAAATATAAGATCTGCGATTAAAAAAGCTGCAATAGCAATCAATAAACCTAAATATCCAATTATGTTTATTCTCCCATTCGCTCTTCCTCTAAGTTCTAACTCTACTGTATCGGGGATTAATGATCTTTCAGAGACGTAATAAGCATTTGAAGCAATACCAATAATCACCACATCCAATATAATACAAATAGTATAAGCAACCATGACATCTCCTCCACCAAGATCTAAAGAAAAGGCAAATGTAATCATTGAAATTCCTACAATAATTCCAAATAGTAAATATGGTCTTCGCCTACCAAATTTTGAACGTGTGTTATCACTAATTATTCCCCATGTAAGGTTCATTATAAGTCCACAAATCGCTGATAAAATAACCATTACCGATATAAAAAGTGGAGCTAAATTCAAAACTTGATCTAAATATGTATTTAAATAATTCTGTTCGAAGAAACCAAATATCTGATCGCCAGCGAAAAGTATTCCGATTATAAGAACTTGCCTGCGTAAAAATTTATTAAATACTTTTTCCTTTTTTTCCATTTTAAATTCTCCTAAAATTAATTAAAAAACTTTTTTGATTGTAATTTTGTTTTTATTCTTTAAAAGAATATATAAATAAAAAAATTGAATTTTATTTGACTATAACACAAACTTTTCAAATTTTATTTTTTCAGATAGTTCTCTCACATCTTTTTTAGAGAATAATCCTGCCCCAGACATTAAGGTATTTGCAGCTCCGCACGCCATTCCCCATTTAAAACATTGTTCAAGATCATTTCCTAAATAGTATCCGACAATAAAACCACCTAACAGAGAATCGCCTGAACCAACTGTATTTATAGGATTGTCCACATCAATTTTTCCATATAGACATATATCTTGTAAAGCAGAAACACAAATTGCACCCCAACGATTTAAAGTAGTAATAACTATTTCTGTTTCATTAGATAATAATTCTCTTGATTTTTTTGCAATGTTTTCAATATTTTCATTAGGATTTTTTATATATTTTTGAATTTCTGGCGAATCTGGAAAAAGAGTCACTAATTCTTCTAAATTTGGTTTTAGTAGCCATGGTCTTGACTTGTATCCTTCAATTAATTCAAGTCCGCTAGTATCTAATGCACATCTTGCTCCTTTTTTCTTACATATTTTTATCATATCAAAATAAATATAATTAGGGACTCCAGGAGGGATAGAACCACAAAAAGCAACAATATCATCCCGATTAACAGTATCAGTAATTAAATCCATAAAAGCATCTAATTCAGATTTATTCATAGTAAATCCTTTTTCTCTTATATGGGTAGTCGAATGAGTTCTAGGGTCAATTATCGTCTTATTAGATCTTGTATGACCATCTATTGGATTGAATTGAAAGGAAATTTGTTTTGAATCTAAAAATGAATTGTATATTGGAATATCTTCTTTCCCTATACAAGCTAAAACTTTAATTTCAATATCTTTTTCTCGGATTAGAGCTTTACTTAACGTATTAGCGCTTAATGCGAAAGAAATTGCTTTTCCTAGTGGGAATTTCTGACTTCTTAAAGCTTTGAATGTTCTCCCAATTCTAAAACCGCTAACTTCGATTACCTCATCAATAGTGGGATTCAATAAAACTCCAATAATTTTTTGATCCATTTTTTTAACTCATATTCCTAATTTTTCTAATTTTATTTCGATTTCTAAGAATTTAAACGTTTTTATTACTAATCATTCACAAATTTTGAATAAGTAGAAATTATATTTTATTTTAGTGTATGAATATTTTAAAAAGATTAAATATTGTTAATTAAAAATTATTTAAAATACAATTTATGTTCAATGAATTCCGTTTAACTGATGAGAAGTATTGTGAAAAGTAAGAAAGAAAAAATACATTTAAAAATTAAGCTTGATAGACTTTTAGATGCATTTCTTTATAGAAAAGGCTGGAGGAAATCTTGGGATCGAAGATTTCGAAATTTATATTGGTATTATCGAACACCTTTAATCTTAAAATTTTTTGAAAAAATATTTCATTATGATATTAATGAATTTAATCTTTACGCTTTAGGACAATCACATCTTGATGCATGTTGGAAATGGACTAAGCTTTCCTCAATTCGACGTGCAATTTTAACTTTTGAGAGGGCAATAAAAAATTTAAAGAAATATCCTCACTTTATTTTCAGTCAAACTTCACCACAATATTTTGACTGGATAAAGAAATTAAGACCTAAATTATTTAAAGAATTAAAAAGGTTTGCAGAACAAGGAAAGTTTGAATTAATTGGTGGAATGTGGATTGAACCAGATACAAATCTACCTTCTGGAGAATCGCTTGTACGGCAGAGATTCTATGGGCAATTATTTTATTTAGAAAATTTTGGAAAGTTGAGTAAAGTAGCGGCGTTGCCTGATACTTTTGGTTTTTCTGGAAATTTACCGCAAATTTTAACTAAATCGGGAGCAGAATATTTTTGGACTACAAAGATAACTTGGAATGATTTTAATAGATTTCCTTTTACTAACTTTTTTTGGCAAGGAATTGATGGAAGCTCAATCTTTACTCATTGTTTTGTTTATAATATTTCAGTTTTATGGCATCTTTCAAAATACAAGGAATTAGCTAAACTTCCAAAGAAATCAGGTATAATTTTCAATTCAACTATGAATTTAAATGAAATTAATACTGATTTCCAAGAGAATTGTGCAAAAACATGCGGGATTTTTTATGGATTTGGAGATGGAGCAATGGGTCCTTTTGAAGAGGAAATTACATTATATTCAGAGATTGGTAGATTGGGATTATTAAAATTTACAACAATTGAAAATTTTTTTAAGATTTTGAAAAAAGAATGCAATGAATTAATCCCAATATGGAATGATGAGTTATATCTTGAAAATCATCGGGCATGCTATACAAGTCAATCAAATATTAAAAAATTAAATCGATTAGCAGAAATTAATTTAAGAAATTTTGAAATATTAAATACCTTTTTTACTCTACTTTCTAAAACATATGAATACCCAAGGAGAAAAAGTGAAAATTTATGGAAAATAGTTCTATTCAATCAATTTCATGATATTTTACCGGGATCAAGTATTCAAGATGTTTATTATGAACAAGAACCAGAATTACACAATGTTATTCATGACACAAAATATTCCTCAAAAATGATAATCCAAATGATCTCTGTTGCACTTATCAATGATAAATCAATATTAGACGATAATAAATTTCTAATTTTTAATCCTTTAAGTTGGACAAGAGACGGGACAATTAAAATTGAAAATGGAAAAAAATATATTGAATACCAAGTAAAAAGGATCCCTGCATTATCTTTTAAAATAGTAGATATATCATTCTTAAAAAATGAAATTAAGCAAAATAATGAGAGTCTAATTGCAATAGAAACTAAAAAACAAATTATTTTGGAAAATAAGAAAATTAAGTTTGCTATAGATAAAAATTCAGGAAAGATTTCATCATTAGTTTCAAAAATATTTAAAAAAGAGTTCATACGCTTGGGAGATGGAATTGGTTTTCATGTTTTTCACAATAAACCTCAAAAAAAATATTGTGTTTGGAATTTCGATAAGAAGTATTCACGTCATCCAATAAAACTCGGTGGAGTCAAAGGTTTAAGAGTAATAAAGGAAAACAACAATAAAATTATGGTTAAACTTATATTTGTATTTAAAAATTCTGAAATTATTCAATATATTATTTTGCATGCAGAAGCAGATTATATTGAATTTCGAACTGAAATGGAAATATTTGATAAAAATATGCTTTTTAAAATAAGATTTCCATTTGACTTAAACACGAATGAATTAATTACTGAAATTCCATATGGTGCATTAAAAAGAAAAATTATTCCTAAAACAGAATTTGAAAAAGCTAAATGGGAGTTTCCTGCACAAAAATGGGTATCCATTTCAAATCAAAATTGCGGTATAGTATTAGTAAATGATAGTAAATACGGATTCAATTCTACGAAAAAAGGTTTATATATGACTTTATTAAATACACCTCATTACCCAACCGATCCATTTTTTTCTTATATTAAACGAGTTCCGAGAAAAGAAAGAAAGAAATATATTGATCAAGGACATCATATTATAAATTATGCATTGAAAATTTTTGAAAGTAATTGGGTAAAAGCAGAAGTTTGGAAATTTGGTTATGAATTTAATTACCCTCTATTATTTGAGAAGATTAAAAAAGACTATGATAATCAAAGAGTTATTGAAAAATGTTTAGATACAGAAACTAGACGAGATATAATCAAATTTATTCAAAAAGAAAATTCTTTAATTGAAATAAGTGAGCCAAATATAATATTAGAGGTTATAAAACCTCATGAAACAATTCCAATGGGAAAATTTGGTCAAAAAATTTTTCAAAAAGATATCAAAGAAGGATTGATTTTAAGGTTATACGAGACTGTAGGCAAAATAACAAGCTGTCGTATTAAATTTAATGATTTTTTTAAATTAAAAGCAGTCTTTGAAATGGATTTACTTGAACTTGATATATTTAATAAAATTATTATTAAGATTAAAGATAATTGTGAATTTAATGTTAATTTTACTCCTTTTGAGATTAAAACACTTCATATAAAATTAAATTAAGAATTTTAAATCAAATTGGTTAATTTTTTTAAATATTCAAAATTTTTACAAACTATTATTTAATAAATAAAGCATATGAAAAACTGCTAAAAAATTCTATAAATTTATTTTTAGGATCATTAGGTATTAAAAGATGAATGAATCAAAATCAGCAAAAATTTCTTCTAAGATAAAATGGGCTATTATTCTTCTAAGTCTTGCAGGTCAACTCGCGTGGGCTGTAGAAAATCAATATTTTAATCTTTTTATATATAATGAGATTGCCCCAGTGCCTTTTTATATCTCATTATTAGTTGCAATAACCGCAATTATCTCCACATTAACAGCAATTTTTATGGGTGCCTTTAGTGACGTAAAGGGAAAAAGAAGAATTTTTTTATTAGTCGGTTACTCATTATGGGCGATTACTACTGCGATGTTTCCACTTGCTGGTCTATTTCAGCCTGTCGTGCTTGCGGTTACTATTGCAATTTTATTTGATTGCATAATGACCTTTTTTGGCGCAACAGCCAATGATGCAGCGTTTAATGCATATGTAACAGATGTTACAACACTCGAAAATCGAGGTCAAATCGGGTCAATCCTAGAAATTATGTTTCTTATTGCCACTTTAATCATTTACGGATTTGCAGGTTTTATCATTGAAAGTGTAGGGTATTATATTTTCTTCTATATAATCGGTGCTGTTGTCGGCTTAATTGGAATCCCGGGGGCAATTCTAGCAGCAAAGCCTGAAAACTTAAAACCTTCAAAAGCCGGTTGGTGGAAGACAATTAGAATTACATTTAGTAAGAATGAGCTGAAAAATAATAAAAATTATTTCATTATTTTAATTGCTGTAGCTATATGGGGTATATCGTTTAATATCTTCTTTCCCTTCTTAATGATTTATTTAGAGCACTATTTAAACATCAGTATAAACATAGCATCAATATTAGTTTTTATAGCACTTTTAACTTCAATTATCGCAGCATTTCCTATTGGAAAGGCAGTTGATAAGTTAGGTAGGAAAAAGTTAGCAATCGGCTCGGTATGTCTGGAATCTATTTCTTTAATTCTATTTGCATTAGCCGAAAATATTATTTTCATAGCTATTACTGCCGTTATGTGGGTATTTGGGATGGTTATATTTGATATTGCTTCAAAAACTTGGATTAAAGATCTTTATCCTGAAGAGAAACGGGGACAATTCTCCGGCTATTATATTTTATTTAATGTCTTGATTGGAATGACTATTGGTCCATTAATTGGTGGATTTCTTTCTGAGGAATTTGGAACTCCAATAGTAATCGATGGAATACCCGGTTTCATTCCACCGCCAATTATCTTTATTGTAGGTGGAATTATAATGCTATTTGTATTAGTTCCTTTAATTCGAGCGAAAGAATTAAAGAAGGAGAATGAAATGGAAAAATAATATTTTCAAATGAAAAATCAATGAGTTCTCTCATGGTTGATAAAATCCATTCTGACCAAATTCTCTTTTCCCTTACTTCAACTTTTTCTTTATATATTTCAAATATGAAAGTTAAATTTAGTTGGTTGTAATTCTTAAAAAGAATTTAAATATTATCTTGTTTTTTTAAAGTTTAATGGCAAACTTCCTAGCTAAAATTAAAAGACCAATTAAAGGATTTCAGTTTGTTTAAAAACATAAGTTAATATCTATAATTATTGCCTATTTCATTATTGGGATAATTTATGTTGTAACAGGATTTCTACATAATATTATTATAGGAAAACAAATTGTATTCTCACTTTTAATAAGTATTCCTTAAGCAGCACCATTTTGGCCTATAATGATTTATACTGACTTTAAACACATAGGCATAATGTTTCAAGATGTTATCACATTAATCTCCGTTGTTTTATTCGTAATATTTTTTTACATTATTTTCCAATGGTCAAATGAAGAAAAGAGACAATTGAATCATAATAAGAATTGAAAGTAAGCGAGTTAATTCTTAAAGAATTTAAAGAGTATAATTATATTTCTTTCACCATATGATAAAACATTTATACTCATTGATTAATACTTCTTTTCGATAAATTAAGGGAATTGTTTTTAAATTTTCATTATTTCTCTTTAATCATAAATTTAAATAAAAATTACTTAAGGAAATAAAAAAATGAGTAAAATTAATGAAAAATTAGAAGTTCAAAAACAAGAACCAAAGTTTCCCGTCGCGGAATCTCATGATTTATTACCAAGATCAAAATGGCTCAGAGAATATTATTTTAAAGGAGTTGAAAGAGAATGGAATAATGAATATACACCTTTTACAACTGATACTGACTGGGATATTATTTTTAACGAAGGAAATTTCTATATTGTGCCTGTAATGTACTATTATATAGGTATTAAAGATAGAGGACCGTTTGCATCTTCTTTTAGATCTATGGCAATTCTGGTTAAATTGCCTGAAAATTTTTGGAATAAACCTTTACCAGTACGTAGAGCTTTATTTTTTGAGGAAGTAATGTTAAATTATATTCCACAAGAGATTATTTCGGAAAATGATTTAATCGCAGGAGGGAGATTTCACACTCAATTAAGTAAATGCTTTAATGAAAAAGAGGCAAAAATATTTTGGAAAAAAAATATAAGAAATAGAAATGCTGTTTTTAAATTTCATAAAAATGGGTTTGGAAATGTTGGTGCCACCGGAGGTCATATTATTGCCGATTATGAAACAGTTATTAAGAAGGGATTTAAATACATTTACGAAAATATTAAAAAAAATTATGAAAAATTAAGTAAAAAAGAGAAAAAAGGCTTTAAAGGACACCAACTTAAAGCAATGATGATCTCTGCAGAAATTCCTAGAAAATTGGCTAAAAAATATGCTGAAGAGTGTAGAAGATTAAAAAATGAAGCATCAACTCCCGAACGTGCAGAAGAATTTGAACAAATGGCAAAAAATTTGGAAATAGTACCATGGGAGCCTGCTGAAACATTTTGGCAAGGAGTTCAATCACTGTGGCTTATTCATATGTTAATAATTGCTGAAGAATCCTATCCTGGGCCGGGAGTTTCTTTTGGAAGAACAGATCAACATTTATGGGATTTATATAAAAAAGATGTGATTGATGAGAAAAATATTACAAAAGAATTCGCTAAGGAAATCCTTGGTTCATTTTGGTTTCACTGTAATACTGTATATGATGCCCAAATAAAGATTGGAGGGAATCAAGGTATTTCCTCCGGTTTCGGTCAATTAATGACGTTATCTGGAATGGGATCAAATGGAGAAGATTTAGCAAATGAGCTTACTTATACAATTTTAGAAGTTATAGATGAGTGGAGCCCAATCTTAGAACCTAAGCCAAATGTTCGTTTACATCGGAATACTCCTGATAAATTACTTGATATTATTGTTGATATGATTTTCAGAGCACAAGGAGCTCCATACATATTAAATTTTGATGAAAGAAGCATTGCTGGAATGATTGCAGAAGGTATTCCAAAAGAGGATGCATGGGATTATGCTTGTGTTGGTTGTTTAGAGAATACTATGCAGGGTAATGATCGCTCAGGCACCGTAAATTGTAATCCAAATTTAGCTAAAAGCATAGAACTCACTCTATGGAATGGTAAAAATATGCCTGACAAAAGTGACACATCAAAATCAAGAGAACAATTTGGTCCAAAAACTGGAGATCCAGAAAATTTTGAGACATGGGAAGAATTTTGGAACGCATGGGTTGAACAGATGAAATTTATTATAAGATATACAGTTGAAGTAAACAATCTGACCGAAGAACTTCGCGGAGAATTCCTTCCAACACCATATGTATCAACAATCGTCCGAGGTTGTGCTGAGAATGGATTGGATGTTAGACAAGGTGGTCCCGAGCTAAGATTTATAACAATTGAAGGTGTTGGATATGCCACTACAGTAGATTCCTTATTATCAATTAAGAGATACGTTTATGAAGATAAGAAATATACAATTGCTCAAGTTAAAAAGGCTTTAATGGAAGATTATCAAGGTAAAGAGAATGCTATAATGCGAACCTTATTCAAAAATAAGGCTCCAAAATATGGAGTTGACGACGATGAGTTTGATGAGTTAGGTAGGATGGTAATGAAAACATGGTCAGATGAATGCTGGAAATATAAAACTCCAACTAATTTCCAATTCCGTCCTGGAATGCTTTCCTGGAACTATTGGGCAGGTGCTGATGCTGCTAATACAATAGCAACTCCAGATGGTAGGAATAAAGGGAGATTTTTATCAAATGCAATTTGTCCTACAAATGGAGCGGATATAAAAGGTCCAACGGCGGTAACTAATTCGGTAGGAAAAGTTTTAGGAGGCAAAACTGAGGATGGAGAATATATAAATTATTTACCAAATGGATCAAGTCATATCATATCGTTTAATCCAAGTATGTTACGAGATCCCGAACATATAAATAAATTTAAAGCTTATTTACGGGGATATATCGAAAATGGCGGTACTGCTTTGCAAATAAATATGATAGATGCTGAAATGTTAATAGATGCTCAAAAACACCCTCAGAATTACAAAAACTTGCTTGTAAGAGTCACAGGTTATAACGCCTACTTTCATGCGATTGGAAGGGAACTTCAAGATGAGATAATTGCTAGGGAGTCTCATCAAATGTAAAAACATATGGATTTCGATAAATAAAATAAAAAAAGAGTTGAAAAATAAAATGATTAAAAAAAAAGGATTAACAGAATGGTATCCGGAATTTTCTAAAGAAGCAATTGTTTTTACAGAACCAGAAATTATGGTAAAATTAATTTCAACAATTGATCCCCGTGGTTGGCCTCATATAACTCTTATTTCTAGTAATCGAGCAAAAACTAAAAACCAAGTAGTGTGGGGACAATTTACTGAAGGATTAAGCAAGAAGTATGTGGAAAAGAATCCAAAACAAGGAATATTTTGGATGACAGCAGAAATGCCATTTAAATTTCTTCAGGCAAAGGTAAAATTTAGTCATTGGAAAATAGAAGGAGAAGATATCGAGTATTTTAATAAATTAGATCTTATGCGATATAATCCATATATGAATATTTGGAAAGTTTTTTATAACGATGTTATAGCGGTATCTCCAATAAGAAAATTATCCTTACTAGGTGTTATAAAAGGAATTTTATTAGATATGATTGGAAGGGGCGCAACAAAAACTAAACTTCCTGAGAAACGATTAAATGTTATTGGGTATAAGCTTTTTAAAGGTGCATTAAATCCTAAATTTATTTCTTATATTGATCCTTCTGATGGGTATCCTGTTATTATTCCGTGTATTCAATTACAAGCCTCTGATCATAATCGCTTAATCTTTCCACTTACAGTTTTAAAAGAAGATTTAAAGAAAATTCCACCTAATTCTAAAATCGCTGTTTTTGGAAATAATACAGATTTAGTTAGTCAATTAGTTAATGGAACATTTCTAGGGTTTAAAAAATTTAGGGGAATAAAGTTTGGTGTAGTTGAAATTGAAGAGATTTATAATAGTTGTCCCCCTTTAATAGGAAAAATATATCCGGAAATAGAAACACGACCTAAAGTTACAAATTTTCAATTATAATTATCTTTTTTTTCCTTAACTTTAGTATTAATAAAAATATTAACATTTAGAATCTAATTTTTCATTTTTTTAAATAATTAATTGAAGGAAATTGATTTTCTAAGAGGAATTAAAAAATTCAATATTAAGAGTTTTTGATTTATTATTGGTAAAATTTACTGAATTCTTATAGAAACAATACCTATTTAAATATTAAGCGGTTTAAATATAAACTGTTTATTTAAGAAATATTTAAAAATTATAAAAGAAAAAATGAGGAAAAATTTAAAATGTCAAGTGATCAACTCGCATTTTTAGAAAAAATGAAGAAATTAGCAGAAGAAAATGAGGAATTTAAAGAAGAATTAGAGGATCTTGATGAAATTATTGCTCAAAATATAATTACAGATGTTAATTATAAGTTCTGGATTAAATTTGGAGGAGGCAAATTTGAGTATGGCGAAGGCGAGATAGAGAATCCTTCATTTACAATGTCTTGCACCGCAGCTATTATGACCGGCATGGGCACAGGAGAAGTTGATGGTACTTCAGCCTATATGTCAGGTGATTTAACTATAGAAGGAGATTTGCAAGGTGCAATAGCCTATGGCGAAATTACTGGAATCGCTAGGGATATTTTAGAAGAAGAATAAGATAATTCTAAAAAATAAATGATTTATTATAATTTTTTTTTTATTTTTTAATATTTTTTTTTTATAATAATTAAACAATCTTTATTTTTATAGCATTTTTCATTATTTATCCATTATAAAATAGTTTTCTTAAAATGGTAAATTTGATAAATTCTAAACATGGATTAATATTTGAAATTCAGAGAATGTCTACAGAGGATGGTCCGGGAATCAGGACAACAATATTTTTTAAAGGCTGTCCTTTAAAATGTGTGTGGTGTCATAATCCTGAATCGATCTCAAAGGAGCCCCAACTTCAATGGTTTAAAAATAAATGTATTGGCTGTAATACATGTATTGAAACTTGCCAGCAACAAGCCTTATCTTTTGATAAAGATGGATTAAAAATAGATCGAGATAAATGTATCTCGTGTGGAAATTGTACCGATGAGTGTCCTAGTACTGCATTAAATATGATTGGTAAAAAATGGGATCTATATGACTTATTTCATGAAATAGAGAAAGATAAAGTCTATTATACCACATCTAAAGGAGGTATTACAGTTTCAGGAGGCGAGCCTACATTACAATCGAAATTTATAGAAGATTTTCTAAAGAAATGTAAAGAAAATAACATCAATACTGCACTAGATACTTGTGGATATGCATCCAAAGAGGTTTACCAAAAATTATTACCGTATTTAGACTTAGTCCTTTTTGATATTAAAGAGATTAACCCCAGAAAACATAAGGAATATACTGGCGTTTCTAATGAGAGAATTTTAGAAAAGGCAATTTGGATTTTAAATTATATAGAAAAGCATAATAAGAAAATGTGGATAAGAACGCCTTTAATTCCGAATTTTACTGCTACTGAAGAAAATATCAAAGGAATAGGAAATTTCATTGTAAATGATTTAAGGAATAAAATTGAACGTTGGGATCTTTTGGCCTTCAATTCACTTTGCTCGGGAAAATATTCCAGATTAGGGATATCATGGGTATTAAAGGATGAACCTTTATTAACTGATGAAAAAATGGAATACTTCTCTAAAATTGCTAAAGAAATCGGTGTTATTAATGTTCATTGGTCAGGATTAACTATAAAAATTGATTCTGAAGTTAAAGAACTGATATAATTAACAAATTTTTTCCTTTCTGTTTCTTCTGGCTAATAAATAAATATTTTTTAACCTAGCTGGTTATTAATATTATAAGTTTAAGGTCAGAAATAAAATGTGATTTTTTGTGGATAAAATAATCATAATCCGATGGGATACCCAACTAGGACCTCAGCCGATAATACAATATCCACCAGCAAAGGAAATGCCTAAGAAAGATTTGTTTGTAAAAATTTGGGCAAAATATGAATTACAAAAAGAAAAATCTATCATCATGCTTACAATAGAAGACGTAGATAAAAAAGATAAAAATTATTTGACAGTTACTCAACAATATGAAGGAGAATTATATTTTTTTATTCTCGAGATTGAGAGATTACAAAAAGACCAAAATTTTGAAGATTATTCTGAAATATTAGGGTCTATTAGCAAAAACCTTATTGAATTAATTCATTCTGATAAATTTATGAGAGCTCTATCCGAAGGATATAATCAAATTAAAGGTTTTGTTAAATTAGAAAAAGAACAAAACATAATTAATATATTTAAAGATAAAATAAAAACTCATATTTTAAAAGTTCTTGAAAATGGAGTGATTTCAAAAGCTGAATTAATTAATAAATTAAAGGAAAATTATGGGTTTTCTGGTGAAAATATTGATTTATTATTATCTTCATTTTTAAAGGAAGGGTTAATTCTTAAAAAAGATTTACCTGGAATTAAAGAATGTATATTTCTAGTTAAAGACTTAATATGTATAAAAATTCCACCAAATCTTACGACTCTAAATCTAGGTAATAAGAAAATAGCCGGAAAAAAGCTTAAAGCAAGTTTTAAGAGATTCTATAAAGATTACATAAATAAATTAAAAATATTTTTCACTAATTTTGATATTATAAGTGAAATTAAAGATAATGTGTTATATGCACTTTTCTTTAATGAAAATATTTATAATCTGATAAAATCATTAAGAGAAACAAATATTCCAGTTGAAAAAGCATTAATAATTTTAGAAGATAAACAAGAATTATTTGATGATCTTTTGGATAAAACGATTATTCTTGAAAGAAAAGGTATGATATATCTATTTTCTGATATAAGGTTTGTTAGCTTCCTTCCAATTTTTATTCTTAAAAATCTCAAGGAGCGGTATGATAATTTGGAAATCACAATAGACCAATATGTTACTCATATTGAAATTCTTCTAAACGAATTAAATAAAGAAAAAAAAGAAATTTATACTATTATATGACAGAAAAATTTTAGTAAATTATTGTGGTTTTGCCAATATCGCTTTTACTCGCAATGTATCAAACATACTCGTAGGAGCAGGTCTAATTAAACATACTGTATCTGCACCACGCCCTGTTCCTCCAATACAGATAATATCCTTATCTAGGGCTCTTATTAACCCAGCGTCCACCGCCATTGAGGCAATTTCTATACAAACCTTTGTACCTTGGCTAAAGTTTTCACGTAGAAAATATGCCATCATTTCGACAAAACACCATTGATTCATTTTCATTCTAATATTTCGCTCTATTCCCGCCATAGCATGAGTCCCTGAAAAAATCTTTAGGCCTTTTTTTCTTAATTCTTCCATTTTTAATTCATCGAATTCTTGGGGCACTGATTTTTCACCTCTGACTACAAAATGATAAGTGTGGGTAATTAAAACTAAATTATATTGAGTTGGATCAAAAATATCAAGAATTTTTTCCGCAGTTGTTCCAGTAGTACTTGCAAAAACTATATCTTTAATATTTAATAAATCAGCATATTTTTTAGCAATCTGAAGCGCTTTCTCAGTATTGGCTGGTCCAGGTTTCTCAAAAATTGTAATTTCAATATTTAAATCCGGCATTCAATAACACCTTCTATGTTTAATATTTTTTAAATTATGATATTTAAATATAATAATAAGAATAATTTTTAATGTTTATAATTAATTAAAATAATCTAAAATAAATTTATTGATGTCGATTGTATAACCTTATGCCAATAATCCCTATTATAATTAAGAGGGAATAAAGAATCATCGGAAATCCATAAAATTCTTGAAGAGTAAAATAGAAATAAGCAAGAATTATTAAGCTAAAGAATATAACAAATAAACATATTCCATAAAAGATACGATCAAAAATTATTTCTTTACGTAGTCTTTTTCTCATACGTAGTCTTTTTCTCATATTAAATACTCCTTAAACCTAATTCTATTTCATTATTTTTCTTTTAATAATATTTTTAATAATGTTCGCCTATATCCTCTCCAAACTTTTTTAAATCATCTAATAACAAACCAATTCGCTTCCTATTTGATAATAATAGCCTTATTTTATCGATTTCCTTTATATCCGGCATTCCAATACCTAATCTCATCTGTTTAAATAAAGTATTTGCCTGATTTATATAGGTTCTTGCTTGATTTAATAATTTACCTTCTAATGGCGTTATTGAAAGGCGTCTCTTTAATTTTGAAAAATTATAAACCCAAAGCAATCCCGTCATTCCGATAATCATACAGATAGCTATTATATCAAAAATATGAGAATATCTAGGATTAGGATATTCATATTCTTCATATGGTGGCTCGGGATCTTGAGATATAATAGTAAATTTGAATGTTAGTGTTTCCGCAGCTAATTCTGGATGATCCAAAAGTAAAACAAAATAATAATCACCTGTTTTATCATACCAAGTAGTATCAAAATAGACCATGAAGTTCCCAGGCTGTGTTTCAAACATCGGGAGGATCGGTATTTCGAAACCCATTAATGAGGCGTTTATCATTGTCCCGTCTTCATATACATATCCTGAAATAAAGAATAAATCATCATCTAAATACTCTTTTATCTCATCATAATTCAATAAACTCGCAGTTAAATATATTTTATCCCCCGTTTTAACTGTATTATTTCTGACAGATAAATTAAAGTCGTAAAATTTGTCAAACGCCCATTTTCCAATATTTTGGGTAAATTTACTGTTATCATAGCTCTCAAGCCCAGAAATTCCAAACATATCCTTATCTCCTATGGCTAAAACTCTTCCTTTTCCATATGTTGCTAATGCAATATAATCGCATAATAAATCTACATTCTCGGAATTAGGATTTAAATTTTCAATATTAACCGGATCTTGTAATTTAATAGTGCCTATATCATCAAAAAGGTTATATAAATTGGTGCGATTATTACTAGATATAAACTTTTTACCTGAATTATATCCGGAAGTAGTAAGATTAAAATTTGATAAGAGATCATTAATTGTAGTAATATTATTTTCAAATTCATTTTCAATAAAGAAGATTAGCACTCCACCATTTTCAACCCATTCTATAATATCGTCAGTTTCATTTATTGAATAAGCTGATTCTGGATCATTTAAAATGAGTACATCGAAAAGTTGGAGAATATCGTGATTTATGTAATTCGTAGTGATAAAATCATTTTCTAGGTAATATGCGCCGAGAACACTTCCTAATAAATTCTCCATTCCTTCCATATCTTCAGTTATCGAACCCAGATTCAAAGCTGCCAATTCATATTCAATACCTGGCATAAGCGTCATAATTATTGCACCCTTGGGGCTCAAATTACCCCATAACTCACGCAATCCATAAAAATTCCCATAAGGATGGTCATATCTTTCATCCCATTCAAAATTTATATCAGTTCCATTCATATATAGTGTTATATTATTATGAACTACGTCAAAAAGTGCTCTTCCACGATAATCACTTATAGTAAAATTTATTAAAAGATCATAAAATTTCACATTTTGTGAATAAAATGAAATATTAAATGCAATTTCTCCCGGTCTCGATATTGGAGGTGCCATAACAAATAATGGGATGCAAAAATAGGGATCAACAAGATCATAATTTAAAGTTTTATTAAAAGTCATATCAACAGTAAATGCTGGGTCGGTTTGATTATTATCTTTATTTCCGAACCCTGTTAACAGATCTGATAATCCTGCGCTAAAATTTAGCAGAATAAAATCACAAAATTGTTTCCCGAAATCGTCTATTGTAACAAATAAATCCGGAATCTCAGTTAATGAGTAAATCGTAATATTATAAATACCAAGATCTCCGGGAAACCATATTTTAAAGGGGATTTGGTCAATTTTTCCAGGTGATATGAATAAGGAATTCAAATTCCAATTTTGATATTGAATATAATCAATGATATAAATGTTGCGAACTAAGTAATTATTAAAAAGCATCGAATCAATATTAGATGCGAAGAGTCCCATAGCGGGTTCAATTAAACTAATAACTAGTTCTAAACCTAAAATCCAGCCACAAGTATAGACTCCTACGCTTGTTGGCGTCCAATTAGCGTTAAATTCTAGAATATCAAATGGTTTAAGGTTTTCTATGAGAAAAATAACAGAAAAAACTTCTAAAACACCATAATCGTTCGTTTTATTAATAGCAAAGATGACTTCAGTTGAATTTACAAGTGTTGATCCAACATTCATTATTTTTACTGAGGATTCATATCTTTCATTAAGTTTCCCAATTCTAGAAAAGTCAACTTCAAGAACTATTAAGTCAGTTACATTATTGTAAATTGTGATGTTCGAACTAATTTTTCTCATTTGATCAATCATTGCATTATAAGCAGAATTATTATCTATTCCAATGCCTGTTCCAAGTATTGCTGTAAAATTGACTTGATCATTTGGCTCAAAATATTCCGATATATTCCAAATCATTGCAAATCCAGGATCTTCTAGATATTGCTCATATGTAGAGTCGTTCGCTAAATTATATGAAGTATCTTCTAAAGTTAAATCCATTATTAAATTAGTGCTATTTCCGATTTCCCAAGAACTCAAATTATGAGAAGTTGAATTAAATCCGATAGCTGTAAAATTAGAAGTATAATCATAATATGTATTATTATTTTCATCATAGATATAAATTAGTTCATCATTTACATCATATTTACAAATATCATCAAGAGATGCAGTATTAGACTCCATATAATTTGTCATATTTCCAGCAGTTTCATTTAAAAATAAATCAACTTTAAAAAATGAGACTAGTTGTAGATTGTTAATTTGGGAAAAACCTAAATTGAAAAAGTGCAAGTTAAATTGAAATGCGTTTATTCGATTGGTATAATTTTTAAAAACATAAGTATCTTCCACATATTCTGCTGAATAATCCCAAGATTCAACGATAGCTACTATATAGAGTTCACTATCCTCAACTTTTAAAATACTTAAATATCTTTTATACTTCTCCCAGCCAACAGGTACTAGTGTTATTTGATGCATTTCACGGATAACAATAAATTCCGAGAACCAATTAGTTCTTGAGTTATTGTATCTTAATCCAAATTGATTTAAGAGTAAATGTATTGTCGTAAAATTATAATCAGAACCATTATTTATCATCAATATTGGAAGCATTATTTGGGAACTTAAAAGAGCTGAAATATCATATGCATGCAAATCTGAAGGCCGATTAATTGAATCTGCTAAGTTCATTGAATCTTGAGAATATATAATTCCAGGATAAATTAATGGAGCTGGTAAATTCAAGACATTATATTGTTTTGCTGTAAAATAATCAAGTAGAAAGTTAAAAGCTGCATATATATTGATTAATCCGGCACCTACAGTATTCTTATCATTAGAAACTTGAATAGTTGTACTTACCAAAGCATATCTTAATAATTCAGGTGTTGCTAATGGAAATACTTCCAATAATAAGGCTATAGCACCACTTACTACAGCTGCTGCCGCACCTGTACCACTGGCCATTGTATAATTTTCATTAATTATAGTTCCATATTCTGGTTCTGGAAATGTCCCTTCCGGGATATAAAAATTTTCATACCCAAAATCATCAAGTGTATAACCTAGGATTGAAAAGTTTTCTAAAGAGCCAGAAAATATTTTTGATCTTGGACCAATTAGGTTTACACCAGGTGCAAGAATATCAGGACACATTCTAAAGTCTAAGGAGGGACCTCTACTACTAAAGTCTGCAGCGTTTTGGTTAGAGTGATTGTATGCACCAACTGTGATTGATTTTAATGCCATTCCAGGGGTATCTAAACTCAAATAACTACTCCCCTCATCTCCAGCTGGCGTAACTACAATAATACCTTTATCTACAATATTATTAATGGCTATTGATACAGGATCATCATAAAAACCAGGAATACTAGCACAAAACAATAAAATATCCGCCCCATGTGCTAAAGACCACTCTATTCCTGAAATAATAAAAGACCAATAAGTAATACCAATCGAATCATAAATTTTTACATTTAAATATGATGCGCCTGGAGCAATTCCCTTATATGAAGAGTTATATTTTCCTATTCCACAGGCGATTCCTGCATGAAAAGTACCTCGCCCATTAAAATCAGAGTAATATAATGGTTCTTCTGGGACTAGGGAAACAGAACCGACCACCTTGGTCTTTAGAGTGGTATGATCTTCAGATGGGAAACCTAAGTCGCCATCATATTGACCAGTAATATCAACTCCGGTATCCAATACAGAAATTATAATATTGGATCCGTTATAACCTAAATCCCATAAATCCGTAGCGCCAATGATCTCTGTAAAATTGCAAAATGAGTCAGAACTCCCACTATTTGCTTGTTTTATATAATTTTCAATATTTTGAGTTAATTCAATTTTCCCGTTTTCCCAAATTGAAATTATATTTGGATAAATCGCAATTTTTTTAAGATCCGAGATATAACTTTTTAATAAAATGCCATCAATAATTGTATATTTTTCTTTAATTTCGAACTGGATTTCATTCCATTTTAAATATAGTTCAAAATTTTTTAATTCATTTTGCTTTCCCCTTAAATAATCAAATAGAATTATTACTTCAATTTTTTTATCATCTTCCAAGTTATTTTCAATTACATGAAAATATAATTCTTTCAATTTATCACTCAATTTTTCTATTGGATTTTTGAGAAGAATTGAGTTGTCTTCCTCTGCAAAAGCGCTCAAATTTGTTGATTCTGAAAGCATTAAATTTGAAAGTAAAAATATCCAAAAAATAAATAACGTCAATAGATTTATTTTATTTTTTTTTTTAATTGACTTCCATCTCCCCATTTTTATTTGTTTTTTTTTTTGCTTTATCTATTTCTGGCTTAACACTGCTCACGTATGTAAAATAATCGATCATATCAATTGATACTTTAATATCTGCAGAGTCGATTGGGATGTGGTTCTCTTCAAGTGTTGCTAAGATAACATCCATTAATTTTTCTCGTTGCATATTTGAAAGCAATCTTATTCTTTCACCACGTTGTATAACAAAATCAATCTCTTTGATATCTTTTAAGATATCGAGTATATCAAGTTGTATGGTCTTGAATTCAATTTCTACTGCATAACCCTTTCCCGGTAATTTTTTTTTTAATTCTTCAGGAGTTCCAAAATCATAAAACCCGATATCCTTTAAAAATATAGCCGCTTTATCGCAGTATTCAATCTCATCCAAATAATGAGAGATAACCACTAAAGTAATATCATATTCTTTATTAATCAAATCCAAGTATTGCCAAAGTTCATATCGAGCTTGAGGATCAAGACCAGAAGTTGGCTCATCCAAAAAAATAACATGAGGATTATGTACCATAGAAATCGCTATACTAACTCTTCTTTTTTGACCACCAGAAAGTGAATCGACTGGTTGATTTGCAACATTAGCAATTCCCAGATCTTCTAAAATCTTTTTTCCGCGTTGAATTATTATGTCTTCGGGAATTCCGTATTGCCTACCGAAACTAACAATATTCTCTAATGCGTTAAAGTTTCCATACATTCTACTTAACTCTTGAGGAATGTATCCTATAAACGGAGAAACTGTCTTTGTATCTTTTGCATTATATCCAAATAGAGAAATTTTACCCTTATAATCATATTCTCCTAGAACTGCTTTTAATGTTGTACTTTTACCAGCTCCCGATTCTCCTATAATTCCTAAAATTTCTCCCCGATTCAATTCAAAATTTACATCATGAATTATAGTTCTACCTCCTAACTTGACGAATAAATCCTCTACTTCTAATACTTTTTTACTGAGTGCAAGTTCTTCCCCAATTTGAAATGCTATATTTTGTGGTTGAACTTTTCCAATGTCAGATTTATTAGACACTTGAACAACCCACTCTAAGCTAACAAATTCTTTAAATTCTTCATTTAATGGATTTTCTCGGTTAAATGCATCAAGCACTTCGATGATAAATTCTCTATTTTCCACCTTTTTAATGGTCCCATAAACAACAACTTTTTCAGCTTTTTTTTCTGATAATAGAATTCCATCAATTAAACATGTAATTCGATATTTTGGTAGGAAACTTTCTAACCACTCTATTGCGTTATGATATTCTTTACCTCTAAAGAAAATTAATTCTTGACGATCAACTTTAAAACTATTCCTTAAAACAAAAATACTTGGATATAATAATAAACTTTCTTTAGTTTTTCTAAAGTTTCTTGGAATTTTTACTATATGTCTTCCAATGAGAATATTTTCAGAACCTAATTCACCTTCTTCTAACAATAGATACAATTCATCAGTAAAAATTTGGGATGTAAATTTTCTCAATAATGTACCTTTTGCTTTTATAAATTCTGAGTTAAACCAAGTCCCTGTAACCTCAATGTCAATTATATAATTTTGCCGATCTTTTAACCAAAGAAAAATCTCATTAAATTGGTTAGCTGAGAAGATTGCCTCCTCTATTAATTCCTCCACACCAACTTTTCTTATTGTCATTTTTTATTCTTTTTATAATTTTTTATCCAATAAAATTTAAATCTATAATAATACTTTTCTACGTTTGTAAAATAAATATGCTGCAAGAAATAAAATGATGCATTCACCATATTGAATTAAATAATAAATTGGTTCAGATAAAGGTGATTGTCCTCTTAGTGAAATGGATACAATTAAATAATTGGCATTAGATAAGGGTAATAAACTTAAAATTAACTCATTTTGAACAAATAAAACACTAATTATTTGAAAAATAAAAACAAAAATAAAAAGCTGCAATGCTTCTAAGGGTTCTCTGGCTACAGAAGACATAAATAAACCGTATATAACTCCTAATAAAGCGCATAAGAATAAAATCCAGAAAAAATCAAAAACTGAGCCTCTTATTTGTAATCCAAGAAAATAAGATAATATTAAAAGAATTATAATTAAGAGTGTCATTGCAGTTTGCAATGAAATTAATTTTGAAAAGATTATTTCAAATTTATTGGCGGGTGTTAATGCCATTCTATCTTTAGGAATATCAGAAACAATTAATTGAGCACCCGTTAAAGATGCAATTGCAAATATAACCATTGGAAAGAATAATGGTGCTCCAGAAAAAAGTTGTCTACCTGTTTCAGGGATATTTGCTTGAGTAATTTCATAGTTAAAGACCCCGGTAAATTTATTTTCTTCTCTAAAATCTTCAATTATTATATCAATTATACCTTGAGATGCTTGAAGCTTTGTGAGTTCTAAAATATCGATTACGACAAATAATATTGCTGGAAAATGAATTGATAAATTATATTCAAACATCTCAGGAATGATTATATAAGCACTTATCACGCCTTTCCCTAACAAAATTTCTAATTCGGTTTGATTATTAGACTCGATAATCTCCACTTCTCCTGTTTCCTCATATTGACTACATTTATTTACAAACACTTTTGATAAATCAACATTTGGAAATCCTTCAGAATTGTCATCATCAATTAATCCAATGATTGGAATCTCAAGTCCTCCACCCAACATTGAAGCTAAGCCTCCTCCTGCATCATCATCTCCCAGTCCACCACCTCCGAATACACCACCAAGAAAAAGAACTAAAAAAATTGGTAAAGCAAAAATTATTAGCATTGCAAAAATATCCTTCATCAGTACTCTCAATTCTTTCAAATAAAGTCCTTGGATTCTAGAAATGCTTTTTGTTAATTTCTTTAGTTTTCCCATTGAGCTCACTTATATAAATGATTTTTTTTTAAACAAACTCCTTTTTAATATATTGAAAATATGAAATATTAATAACAAAAAAGAACAGGGATACAATCGATAAATTTAATATATTTGGCCAAACTTCAAATAAAGATTTACCTCGATATGCTAAGTCGATAAATGCGGCAGTTGCTTGTTCCAGTGGTAAAAAATTAACAATTGCTGGAATCCTTACAATTTGAGTTATTAATAACATCATTATAAAAAAGAATAGAAATAACTGTGAGGATTGCAATCGGGTAGAGCTGATAGAAGAAAAGAACACTCCAATGACTATGCTATTTAATGCAAAAATTAATAATATTAAAAATAATTCAATGAAGAGACATCTATATTGGATCCCAAATCCAAATTCCAAAAATAATAAAATTAATACAATTTGAAATAAGGCTAAAATTAAATAAGCACCGATTTTTGCAATAATCACTTCAAATCTGAATGTTGGTGTTGTTAAAAGTCTTTTTAATGGTTTATCTCCTACAATACATTGTGTTGTGATCAAATTCAAGCATGCAAAAATCATTATAGTAGTGAGAAATGGAGCAGCTATTTGTAAGATATTTATTGTTTCTTGTGGTTTCATTATGGGAAAATAGAAAACATCACTTTCAAATTGTTGATTTATCATTTGGTAATGGACAGTTGCATCCAAAATTGAAGCTTGAGCGGTAAATGCAGCAAAAAAATCAATATAATCAATATAAATTGGTAATTCAGTTGATTTGTTGTTTTCTAGATTTTCAGAAAAATTTTCAATTAAAATTATGTATGCTACAATTTCTACTGTTGGTAATTTTTCCTTAGCATATTCCTCGAATTCAGTTGCGTTCATATTGAAATCTTCTTTAACTTTCACAAAAACATCCGTTGTTGTGTTAAACTTAAACATATCAATGAATTCTTGAGATTTTTCAGAATCATCATAATCGATAATATAAAGGTCTGCCGAGCCGCCCATTAAAGAAAATTCACCTAACCCAATTAAAGTTATGATACAAATAGGAATTATAAATAAAATAAACATTGAAATTTTATCTTTAAGTAATGTATCCAATTCCTTTCTAATTAATGAAAATATTCGTTTCCTTCGCTCTTTTAAAGATCTAATATCGATACTCATAATCTATTTCTATTATTCTCCTATAAACTAAAATAAGACAATAAGAATATAAATAAATATTCTAAAAATTTTAAATATAATAAGCGTTCAATATTTCTTAAAATATTTCAAGTAAATATGTCCAAGATTAAAGCTTCTGGCAAAATTGATAATTTAAAAGATGAATATTCAGACTTTAGCCTAATTTTAAATAAGATATATGCAAGTTATGAGAGTGGAAAAAATGTTCTTGAAGATATATCATTTAGGGCTAAAAAAGGAGATATTCTTGGAATTATCGGAGGCAGTGGTGCTGGTAAATCCACTATTTTAAGAGCAATGACAGGTCAATTAGATAGAAAAATCCTACATAAAGGAAATGTGATAACTGCTGGTATAGATGTTCTAAAAAATAACAAAGAATTAATAAATAAGATTGGATACGTTCCCCAACTAGAATATCTTTCATTATATTTTGAATTTAATGCTATAGATAATTGCATCTTTTTTGGAAAGAATTATCAATTAGATAAAAATACAATTAGAGAGAATGCAAAAGAAATTTTAGAAGTTTTGGGGTTTGATGAAGAATTAATGCATAAACCAGTAAAAAAGTTATCTGGTGGAGAGAAAAAGAGAGTTAGTATCGCTGTTGGATTAATTAATACCCCAGAGATCTTATTTTTGGACGAACCGACCACGGGTTTAGATCCTCATCTTCGACTTGCAGTTCTAAATTTCTTATTAAAAATAAATAGAAAATATAACACAACTATTGTAATTGTCAGTCATAATCTTGAAATCTCTGATTACTGTGACTTGATTGTTGTTTTAATCAAAGGAAAATTAAGAAGTTTTGGTAGTGCTGATGATATGATTCAATCACTTCCATCAGGGGGAAAAATAATTTTATGTAAATTCAAATATCTTGATTTGAATCAAATTAAAGTAATTAAGAGGTTACAGAACGTGGAATTTGTATTACATTCTGGAAGAAATCAAATTAAATTATTTTTAAAAGATTTCTCACAATTCAGGAAGACCTATAACCAATTAATTAAATTAAATCTTCCACTGTCATCCTTTTCCATAAAGCCAGCTAGCTTTATTGATTATTTTCGCATAATTGGGGAGAAAGCAATATAATAATGGGAAGGTAGTCTAGCTTGGTATGATTCTATTAAGCTCTCAACTTCATAGCGTTCAATCTTGGTTCGGAACCAAGGGATCGTGAGTTCAAATCTCACCCTTCCCATTTATTTAGATCATAATAAAAAAAATTGAAGTTAGTTCCAATAATTCTTGAATTTAATGGAGTAATCAATCTTTAATTGTTTCTAGTAGGCTTATTAAGCGATAAATCATTGTGCGAGCGTGGAATGGGCAATTTGGGTCAGTGCTTAAATCACCTATCAGCGATAGCGCATTACTAGCTAATACAGCAGGGGAATCATCACCAGCTTTTAAATCATTAAGAGCTTTTTGAGCTTTTCTCTTTATATTACGTGGGACTGTGCGATCTTGAAGAAGCATATCGATTAATGTTGCAACGTCTGCAAAAGCTTCTCTTATCTCTTTTTTAAATTTACTCCATACATCGCTCATATATAATTCACCTATGTTGATATCAAAAAGAGTATCCATCGACAATATATAAAATAAATTTTAAAATATAACTTTTTTGATTTATTTATCTATTTACTACAATTTAAAGAATATAAACTATTTAAAAAATTGATAATTTATATAATTTGATTTATTTTTTTCAATATTTTGGGGATTTCTTTAGAATAATCAACTATTTTTTGTTTATAGTTATCTCTAAGTTCAGTAAAATTATCATAATTTTTATTTTTAATTTTATTCACGAAATTAACGCCTAATTCAGATAGTTCCCTAAATAAACGATTTATTTGTTTATCCTTCTCAATTATGGTTGGATCAATCTTCTTTCTTTTCTTTTGTATATAATTTCTTAACTTACCTCGTGGAATCCGCAAATCTTCAATCATTTTATCACAATGAATAAGTAAATTATAAGCAAGTACTTTTTCCCCTTCCTTTAATGAATCTTCAATAACTTCAGTTCTCCAAGTTAAAATTCTACCTCTAGCGTAAGTATCAGGGTTCAAAGATATACTATCTATTTTTTGTTTAATTAAAAATTTTAAAAATTCCGGATAATCACTTGGTGCTTGACCGCAGATTCCAACCTTCTTAAAGCGTTCGTGAGCCACCTTGATTAAATGTTCAATAGCTCGCTTAATTGCTTCACTATTGGCGTTATAATTATATTTTTCCGCGAGAGGTAATAATCTTTGATTATCTCTACCACAACCATAAATAAGCTGTGTTAAATCATTTGAACCAATTGAAAATCCATCAAAATAATTACAAAAAATATCAGCTAGAAATATATTTGATGGAATTTCTGCCATTACATAAACTTTTAATCCATCTTGGTCTCTTACAAGTCCTTCTACTTGCATTAATTTAATAATTGCTTCTGCTTCATCTGGAGTTCTACAAAATGGCACCATAGGAATAATATTTGTTAAACCCCATGATCGAGCTCTTTTAATAGCACGTAATTCCAAACGAAATGCTTCCTCGAAATCTTCAGAAACATATCTTGAACCACCTCTAAATCCTAGCATTGGATTATTTTCATCATGTTCGTATAACCAGCCGCCAATAAGATTTTTATATTCATTTGTTTTAAAATCGGAAAGCCTTACCACAGCTTCAGCAATAGAACCATGGGGTAAAGTTTTCCAAACTCCAGCAGCTATTGTTGCAATACCCTCAGCTAACTTTTGAACATAGTATTCCTCTTTATTATCATATCCAGCTGTAAGTTCTGCAATTTTTTCTAAAGTATTTTTTAAATTCTCGATTTTTTGTAAGAATGGGTCTTTTTTTATTAAATCGCTCTTTTTTAATGATTCAATTTGTTCTTTTTTTTCTAATAATTCATGCATATAAATGATTAAATCATCAAAATGTAATAATGCATTAGGATGAATTTGAATCAAATCGTTGATAATAAATTCTAATCTTGCAAGACCTGTTCCATCGGGATATTTCCCGGATGATAAGGCTCCTTTTGGAATCCCAAGATTTACTAAAATTTTAGTTTTAGTTCTTGGCAAGTTATTAAACTCTATTGTATCATAATCAAACTCTACTTCTCCGCCCCAGATTCTTGCTTCTCCTTCAGAACAATCAATAGTAATCGATAAATTCCCTTTTTTTGCATATTCCTTAAGAATTTGGACAATATTATCAGCACCTACAATTGAAGCTATTTCTAATTCACGTGAAACAATGGCAGCATGACACGTTGGTCCACCTCTTTCAGTTATTACTCCATTTAGGTTTTGCATATAAGAAGTCCAATCAGGATTGGTTTCTAAGGTAACTAATATATCTCCCTCCTCTAAAAGATGAGCATAATTAATATCTTCAATTACTTTTAATCTACCAATTGCGATTTTCCGACCAATAGCAGTACCATTTGAACTTATCAATTTGTTATTTTCTTTTAAATCTTGAGGATTATCGATTAAATAATAGATTTCTTCTTTATCCCCTTTTATCGAATGAACTGTTTCTGGACGGGCTTGGACAATATAAATCTTATCATTATTTCCTATAGCCCATTCAATATCCATCCGTTTTCCATAATGTTTTCGAATTTTCATACCATATTTGGCAAGTTCAATTGCTTGTTCTCCAGTCAAACAGAATTTATTTTGCAATTCAACAGGAACTGGAATTGTTTTTGTTCCGCCGATTTCTGTATCGAATACTAATTGATTCTTTTTAGTAACAAGATCACTAGCAATTATTGTAAGACCTTTTGGATTATGTTTGAAAATAACATTTTCATCTCCTTCTTCCGCTCCCTGGACAATTAATTCTCCTAAACCCCATACACCTCTTATAACAATAACATTTTCATTTCCTGAATCTGGATCTTCTGTAAACATTACTCCTGATGACTTTACTCCACCTAAGCCACCTGCCATTTCTTGAACTCCAACAGCTAATTTAACATCAAAATGATCATAACCCGATCTCTCTCTATAAGCTGTAGCACGCGTAGTAAAGATTGAGGCCATATCTTTTAAAATATATCTTAAAATATTTTCTTCGCCACTAATGTTTAAGTGAGTATCTTGTTGCCCTGCAAAACTAGATTCCGGTAAATCTTCTGCAGTTGCACTGGAACGGATTGCGAATGATGTATCTTCTCCAATTTTTTCTAGTAATTTATGATAAGCATCTAAAATTTCATCTTGCATACTATCAGGTATTTGAGATTGTTCAATTGCAGTTCTAATGCTAGCACAAATCTGATCTACTCTCTGTATTGCCGAAATATCCTCACTTTGTAGTTCTTTTTTTATTGAACCAATTTGCCTTCGGATATATTCTTTTAGTGTAATTTCTTCATTTTTTATTGTATAATAATTATTTTCCAAAATGTAGTCAAATGCACTAGCACTTACTGCAAATCCTAATGGAACAGGTATACCAAAACTTAATAATTCTCCTAATGAGGCGTTCTTGCCGCCAACTAAATCGATATCAGTGGTTCTGACGTTTTCAAAGAACTTAATAAATCGATAATTGTCTAAAGACGACATAAGTATATTAAAATTTAATTATTGATTTGATAAAATTAATTTATTAGTATTTTAATAAACAATTTGATTATAAGATTGTTTTGATTTTTATATTTGATTAGTATAGTTAAAATTTAATCATTTAGTTAAAATTTTTAATATAGATAAAAAATAAAAATTACGTATAAATAAGAGATGGTATAGTTAACAGAAAATTCTAAAAAAGAAATAAAATATAATGATTTAACTCTTTATATTATTATTGTACTAGGTATTTCCTTTAGTATATTTGGAGTATTTTATGTTTTAGGACTTATTTTCCAATTTTTATCTAGTGAAATAATTAACATTTTCGTTTTAGCATATATGTTTCTGCCAACTTTAACAGCAATAATTATCCAAAAATTTATCCGAAAAGAAAAGATTTTAAATATTAAGGGGTTAAAATTTGGAAAATTCACTTATTATTTAATTGCAATTGTTTTAAGCTTTATAATTGTATTTTTAGCATTATTTATTGCTCTCTCCTTTCCTGGAGTAGAGTATGATAAAAACTTGGAGATCTTGCAACAATATGCAGATTTACCATTATATTTATTATCGCTGCCAGACCCCGCCAAGATTTATATTTTAATAAATATTCCCAATGCAATTATTATTGGTGCTACATATAATGCATTTTTTGCATTTGGTGAAGAGCTAGGTTGGAGAGGATTTATGTTAGATTCATTGTATAAAAAAAGATTTGGATTTTGGAAGGCATCAATTTTAATTGGAATTGTGTGGGGTTTTTGGCACGCACCTTTAATTTTATTTTTTGGGCTTAATTATCCCGAACACCAAATTGAAGGGGTTTTTATGATGGTTGGTTTTACAGTATTATTATCACCAATTCTAACGTATTTAACATTAAAGGGTGAATCAGTTTTCATTGCCTCAGTTTTCCATGGAACACTTAATGCAATTGCTGGAATTTCTATAGTCTTAAAAGGCGGAAATGATTTAATAAATTCGGTGGCTGGATTATCTGGATTCATTGCTTTAATCATTCTTAACATAATAATGGTAATTATTGATAGGTTTCTTATAAAGAATCCAATAATAAAACACAAAGAGAAGTCTAAAGTAAATTAATTATTCTTTTCAGAAATAATATTGCAAAAAAAAATGGATATAAAATAAGAAATATTAAATTGAACTCTTATTTTTGCTTTTCAATTTCTCTTAATTCTCGATGAAGGACTTTTCCTACTATTGTTTTGGGTAATTCTTCAATGAATTCCACATATCGCGGATATTTATCAAAACCCATATTTTCTTTAGCCCAATCAATTATATCTTGCTCAGAAACTTTATCTTTAAATTCTTCCTTTAAAATAACATAAGCTTTTATGTTTTCATTACCAACATCATCGATAATCCCAATTACACCACATTCTTCAATTACTTCGTTATGATATAATAAATCTTCGACTTCTGCGGGATAAACGGAATGCCCTTTATATTTTATCAAATTTTTAAGTCTATCTTTTATTACAAAATATCCATCTTCATCCATTAAGGCTAAATCACCTGTCCATAACCACCCATCCTTTATCGTTTCATTTGTTTCTTTTTCTCTCTTATAGTAGCCTTTCATCATTTGTGGACCTCTTACAACCAGTTCTCCTACTTCATTAATTCCAAGAGTATTTCCTTCAGGATCACAAATCTTTACATCAGTGTTAGGTACTGGCATTCCTATTGTATCATTTTTAAATATTCCTTCAAATGGGTTTGCTGTAACAAGAGGAGACATTTCTGTTAGCCCATATGCATTCCGGAGCTTAGCACCTGTTAATTCTTCGAATCTTTTTCCTATCTCATCTGGAAGTGGACCTGCAGAACTAACACAATATTTTATGTAAGATAAATCATGTTTTTCTATTCCCTCATAATTATTTAAATTATTATATAACGCAGCAACACCAGGAAAGAACGTTACTCTAGCTGCCTCAATAACTTCCAATACTTCATGAGCTTCCCGAGGATTAAACACACAAGCAAGTTTCCATCCACAATGAATGGCAATGTTCATCATAAATCCCATATAAATATGATAAAAAGGCAATGCGGCGAGTAGAACTTCTTTTCCAAGTTCCTTCTCAGGAAACCATGATTCCGCTTGAAAAGCGTTAGATACAATACTTCCATGAGTTATTATCGCACCTTTTGGATATCCCGTAGTTCCTCCTGTGTATTGCAACATGGCAACATCATCTTGAGTTATTTTAATATCCGGAGGATTTGGCTTAGTCTCACGAAGTATTCCTTCAAATGTAGGTTCACCACTAGTCGGATATTCAGGCTTTGCCATTGGGTCTGGTGATAAATAAGGACCAAGATTACTAAAAAATTTATGTTTAACCCCTGTTTGATCAATAATTGGATTAACTATCGAGTTAAAACCCTCCCAACCAATATAGACTTTAGCTTCACTATCATTTAATTGCCTTTTAATTTCCAAACTTTTAAATAATGGAGAGATGGTTGTAACTACTGCTCCCATTTTTAAAATACCATAATAATACGCAACAAATGCTGGATTATTAGTAAAATGTATTGCTACACAGTCACCCTTTTTAATACCAAGCTCAGTTAATTTTGTGGCGGCACGATATACTATATCCTGTAATTGAATATATGTGAGCTCAAAACCCATAAAGTAAGTTACAACATTATTAGGATAAGTTTTAACTGAATCTTCAAAAAAGTCAACAAGAGTTTTATTTGGAATATTAACTTCTTTAGGAACACTTTTAGGCCAATGTTTATAATATATTTTTTGATCTGACATAAATTTAGTTTAAATATTATTATATTTAACTTTAATTTTTCACATAAAAGTATAGGCATTAAGGGGAACTACTTTTATTTATAAAATTCTCAAAGAGCTTAATTCTTAGTATTATTTACATTAATAGCCAATAATCTTCCAAATCCATCAGATTATCATCTATGCTAAATTTTCATTTAGAATGAAAAGTATTATTCTTATTTCATTATAATTTATTTTACATAATTTTCTTAAATTGCCATATATATTTATGTTATTTTTTTGAAATTAAATTCAATTTTATTTATTTAATAAAAGATAAAAATCTTATAAAAGAAGCATTGTTTTTTTTTAAAATTCAAAATTAAGAATTATTTTCTCAAATTCTTTATATGTACCATCCTTCTCTAAACAAAAAATTTCATATTAAAATATTTGTTCCAATTTCATATTAATCCTTTCTCATTTTCAAGTATTTTTTTTACCTTTATCAGTTAAGGATTAGTACAGATCTAACTTAACTCTATGTAATATTACCATCTTCTTTTTGTGTAATTTTTGGAGAACTTTTCTGATATAGCTCTTATCCTTTAAATAATTGGTTAATTAAAATTTAATATTTTTAGATTTGAGGGAAAATTTGCTTCCAAACCTATCCGAAAATAGGTATTATGATTTTGAATATGAAGAAATTCTATTTGATAAATTGATTTTTGGTTGAATTGAGACATCATTTATTTACAAATATCTTCTAATTCTCTCTTGAAAATATCATAATCGTCTTTAGTGTATAAGCAAAATATTACTTTAAGAATTTGAGTTTCTGAATTAAGATATTGCTTTGCCGTGGAGAGCATGATTTTTGCACATTTATCAATTGGATAACCAAAAATCCCCGTAGATAGGGCAGGTAGCGCTATTGATTTCAAATTATGCTTATCCATTAGTTTAAGACTATTTAAAGTAGCATTTTTCAGCTTCTCATCTTCATTTCCTTCTCCCATTCGAGGACCTACAGCGTGAATAACAAATCGTGCTTTTAAATTCCCACCAGTAGTAATGACTGCAGTACCAACTGGAGTCCCACCGATTTTATTACATTCTTCTTGAATTTTGGAGCCTCCTTTGCGACGTATAGCTCCAGCAACACCACCACCAAGTATTAATTGAGAATTAGCTGCATTAACTATTGCATCAGTATTGCATTCTGTAATATCGCCTTGTTTTAATTCAATAACCGAATTTTTTATCTTTAAACTTTTCATATCCTTATTTTCTTTAAATAATATTAATTTTATACTGATTATTAGTTAATCATCAATTTGGTTTTGAACATATCTTGCGAAAATGGTTATTTTTCAGAAACGTCTCGTGATTTGCCAAATATTTCATTAATTTTCTTTTTATCATCTTCGCTCATACTTTCCATTGCTTCTTTATTTTGTTTGATTAATTCCATCATTACATCCTTTTGAATTATCTGATGCAATACGGGGATATTAATTCTTATCCTTGTAAGTTCAGTGAACATCAGTTTGGCAGTTTCTCTCATTTTTTCTAATTCTTCTTTAGTCATTCCCTCTTGACCTACTCCGGGGCAATCCACATCGACAATAGAATAATTTTTTCCGTCAAATTCTAATGGATAAGTCCTACAACTGAGAGGTCTATTATCATAAATTAAGCATTCTTTTTTCTCTATATTATACAAAGGGCATTTTTCATCCAGTAATTCTTCAATTGGAGTAGATGTAAACGGATCTAATGAAGTGGCTTTTTGATCTGCATCATCTTTTGGGATTGGGATGGGTTTAAGTATAAGATCCAAATTTCCAGCGGGATTCTTATACAGTTCTAAATATGGCATAAAATTTATTAATACTCCATTTCGAGCCCACATTTCTAAATCCCAAAATGTGAGAGGAACAGGACCTCTTGCAGCGCAACATTTATTACATCTTGTGCAATTAAATGTAAATTTCGCTTTCTTCTTTTCTTCCTTTTTCACTTCAGTTTCTTTACTTTCATTAGAATTTACTTCTTCATTTTCTTCTTTTTTTTCATTATTTGAACCTTCAGACATTTTGAATAACTCCTCAATTATTATAAATTAGTTAAAATAACATCAAAAAAAAATTTTTACCTTTTGATTTATTTTTAAAAATAAATACTATGTTAATTTCTATAAATTAATATTTTTTGAGGTTTGTAAAATGAATTTTGAAGAAGATTTTAAAATTATAAAAAATCTTACTGAAATCCAAGGATGTTCAGGAAATGAAGAGAAAATAAGAGAATACATAAAAAAAATAATTACACCCTATTGTTCGAAGGTAGAGATCGATTCTATTGGTAATTTATTTGGTTTCATGAATGGAGAAAAATTAGGAGAAACTAAAGCAAAATTAAATATCTTATTAGATGCACACGCGGATGAGATTGGATTTATGGTAAGGTTTATTGACAAAAAAGGTTTTATCAGATTTTCTCAAGTAGGTGGCCAAAATCCACGAATTCTACCTGGGCAAATAGTTACTGTTCATTCGAGTTCGGGACAAGATATTATTGGAATTATTGGAGAAAAACCGTTACATCTTCTTAAACAAGAAGAAAGAAAAAAAACAAGTAAAATAGAAGACCTATTTATTGATATCGGCACTAAAGATGAACAGGAATGTAAAGAATTGGTTTCTGTAGGGGATTACATTACATTCAAGCAAGAGTGTTCAAGATTGATAAAAAATCAGAGAATCTTTGCTAAATCATTCGACGACCGAGCAGGCTGCTTTGTCCTTATGAAATTAATTATGGAAATTTCTCAAATTTCCGATAAATTACCTCATAATTTAATATTTTTATTTTCAAGTCAGGAAGAAATAGGAACAAGAGGGGCAACTGTTGGATCATATAAGATTTCTCCTGATATAGGAATAGCGGTTGAGGTAAATCACGCAATTGATTTTCCCGGAATTGATAAGGAAAAATATTTTGAATGTTCATTGGGATCTGGAACAGCAATAAGAGTAGGTCCAAATATGCATTCAAAATTAAGTAAAACGTTAATTGATCTGGCTAAAAAAGAAAATATTCCTTTTACTTTAAGAGCAGAGCCAAGTATAACCCCTACAAATGCACGAGTAATTCAAATGACTAAATCTGGTGTTCCATGTGCGTTAGTTGGAGTCCCACTAAGATATATGCATACAAATGTAGAAACGATTCAATATTCAGATATAATTCATACAGTGAATTTATTGAAATCTTTTCTATTAAGTGATCTAACGGGAGTATTAATCTTGTAAAATTCTTGAGATTTCTTGATTGGCCCTTTCATAGGTTTCCTTTGAAATAATTTGGTGTTCATATAAAGCATTAAATAACTCATTATCAATAACCTCTTTTCTGCCGTCCTCAAATTCAACAACATCGACTTCTAAGTCTAAATAATGAATTTCCGTAGGACGAATTTCAATAGGTGTATTAATATTATAATATGCACCCTTAAAGGAATCATTACGATCAAAATACTCATTCTTATAACTCCAATTTCCTCGAATAAAATGAACTAAAGCATAATCTCCTTTTTCAATAGGAATATCTAAACCATCATAATGCCCTCTCGATTTAAATTCCCTTTTTACCTTGAGTTCGAATGGAGTTTTCTCACTTTTTTCAATTATCTTCCCTGGCGATAAAGATTCAACCTTAAATAAAATTTTTTGATGATTTATTGGAATATAAGTGTGTTTTTGAAAATATTTCTCATGAATAAATTCAATAAATGAAGAATTTATTCTTTGTTCTTCTCCAGGAAATTTTTCCAATAGATATTCATTGAAATCAATAATCATTTCAAATTTTTGAGATTGAGGGTTAAAGCCTGATTTAAATGAATGATGATATTGAATAGTTTTACATGTTTTACGCCTAAGTTCATCCATTTTTTGTTTTATATTTCCAGAAAATAAGTAATGACATGAAAGTGTGTCTCGATATACAAGTCCAATATCTTGTTTTTGTTTCATTTTTAAATCTATTGATTTCTTTAATTCTAATATTTCATCAAATTCATCTCGAAGATCTTCCTCATTAGCCTGCATAGCAGCAGTCCGAAAAATGATATCAATTCCTGTTAGTTCAAATGATTTTCCTAAATTAAATAATTTTGATTTAAGATTTGATGATTGGATCTTTTTACTAAATAAGATTCTTGAATTACCGTTTATTAATAATACTATATAATTTCCACTTAATGAGTTAAAAGGCATTAAAATGGGAGGATTTCTTCCAGAATCTTCCTGAATTACTTGAAAAAAACCTTCGAAATTTTTATCGTAATAGGAATAAATAATTCCATAATCTGGTTTATAATTATTTGCTGAGAGAAGTTGATTATCTTTACCGTAATCATTTTCTGTTTTTAAATCTACAATTGAATAACCCCGATTTTTATACGTTCTTATGACTTTTCCTTTATAGATTGAATTACGTGAATATTTCGAAACGAGAGTAACCAAATCCGGAAAATCTTTTTGATTTAAAGGTAATTGTGAGATCAATTCTAAAGGATTTTCAATGTGTTTTTTAAATAAAGAAATATAAACCATTATTCCTTGATTATCATCGCGATCTTGAATAGATACTTCCTTTATTTTATTTTCCTTGTCCGGTGCTAAATTAAATCTTCTCTGAATTAGTGGAGATGGATAGATTATATTGTATCCAGCCTTTAAAAAGAGGTCGGTTAAAGCAGTTGAATATATCCCACGTAAAAATATATTTTTCATTTTAATATATCTCAAAAAGAAAAAATACTATAATTTATTTACTAAATTGATTTAAAAAAATTTATAATTAAAAATAAATAAGTTCAAAAATTTTTAATTAGAAAAATAAATCTTAAAGATTATTTATGAAGTCACCAGAAATTGAATTTGAAGGTAAAAATTACATTTTTTCTGTAAAATCTTTAATTATTTTTGCAGTAGGAATACCTATAATTTCATTACTTATATATTTCAGCCATGACTGGGTTTGGCTTCATGAAATTGTAATTAAACAAACAGTATGGGTTATGAACCTTTTGACAGGGATGGGGGCTGAAGCCGTTTATAATCCCTATGGGCCTCCCTATTGGCATTTTGAGGTCCCCGGAAAGCCGAATATTGGCTTCGAGACATTTTGCACGGGGATTCAAGCAATCGCTATATTTGCAGGAATTATTATCTCAATTCCACACTCAAAAGATCCAATCACAAGTAAAAATATATGGTGGAGAAAACTTAAAGCTCTAATTATCTCTTCTGTAATATTTTATATTGTAAATATTATCAGGATGGTTATACAACTCTATTTATATTATATTGGCTATGCTTGGGATGATATACACTACTCTATTTCTGCGGCAAGTTCATTTATTGCGGCAATTATTATTTTATTGCTTCATAAATGGATTCCCGAATTTATCATATCAATTATTTATGCGGGAATATTAATTAAAAGAAAAATTAAAGGTTCTAAAGAGGTTGAATTAAATACTACCACAAATGAACAAAATAAAATTGAAAAGAACTAATCACTGTGAATTGCACATATGATTGAATTTGAAAAGGAACAAAAAGTATTAACGGTTGGAAATATTAAAATTGGTGGTCAACCAGGAGAAAATCCGAATGTATGTATCGGTTCTGTTTTTTATGCGGGGCACTCCGCACTTCTTAATGAAAAAACTGGTAAAATCGACAAAAAGTTAGTAGAACAAGAGCTTAATGAATTTGTTGATGTTTGTGAAAAAAATTCAATTCCATTTATCATTGATATTGTTGGCTCTTATGAGGAACCATTATATAAAGAATGTATGTATATAGCAGATTTGGTGGATTGTCCATTTTTAGTGGATGGATTAAATGATTCATCAAGAGTTCCAGTTATGGAGAAATTGGCTGAGAATGGACTGTTAGATCGGGCAATTTTAAACAGCATAGATGAAAGTACTAAGGATGAATCCCTTGAAAAATTAAAAGAAATTGGAGTAAAAAATGCAGTTATTTTAACATTTGGGATTCGTTATGTTTTTCCAAAGCAGAAATTAAAATTTTTACGGGAAACTCTATTACCAAAAGCAAATAAAGCGGGAATAGAAAATTGTCTTATTGATACTGGAGTATTAGATTTACCCTCTATCTCCATAAATGCAAATACTTCATTTATGATAAAAGATGAATTCGGATTGCCAACCGGATGCGCTCCAGCAAATGCTATTTATGCATGGAAATCAATTAAACAATTCGGAAATGAAGCAAGGATAAGTGCAATTACATCCGCTTCGATATATTGTATAGTTTCAGGAAGTGATTTTGTTTTATTTGGACCAATTAAATTTGGAAAATATATAGTTCCATCGATTGCCTTGATTGTATCAATGAATTCTTATTATAGAAAAAGAGTTTTACGAAAAGAGATAGCAGAAAATAATCCATTATATAAAATCTTTAGAGATTAAGATAATTAGGAAATATATCGAATAATTAAATCCTGAGTTTTTTCTAAAAGCAAAGGTAAGAACTCATCAATTTTTTCATTTTTTTCTTCATTATCCACGAAAAAAAGAAAGAACATTGGATTATTTTCAATTATTGTCTTTTTTATTATTATTATATCATCAGGACTTATTTTATAAATTGCTTCATTTATATCCGTTTCTCTAAACCTTTCAAAAATTTTATATAAATTAGTTATTTGTGGTGCCAATATTTCAAAAACACTCTTAACAGAGGCCTTTAAAGGTTGTGATTCAGAGAAAATATATTTTATTTCGCCAAGTAATGAAGGACTATAAAAATCAGCAAGTACTATCCCTTGTTCATTCATTAACATTGAGATTTTTATGCCAATATCTTCAGAGAATCTACTTAAATTAAAGTTTATTAATTTCCTATTAGGAGATAATAAGGATAATCCATGAGAATATGCTCTCAATATCGTATATACTGAAAAAATACTTGTTAAGAAATATTCAATGTTTAATTGTTTTTCTTGATTTATCTCTTCAATTTTTTCGACAATTTGATAGACTACATCCTTTATTTCAGTTGTTTCTTTTATATCTGGATCAACTTTGGAAATTATGATTAACACAGGAATTTTTTGTTCATAAAATTTAATATTTTCCAGAATTTGGTTAAAAAAATGAAGACTTTCATTGATTCTCTTGGGATCTCTAACATCTAGGAAATAATAAATTAAATCCGCATCATATAAATAGATTGGAGCTCTATTAAGAAATTTATCCCTTGATTTTTCTTGGCCAGATAAGTCCCACGTGAAAACATGACTGCCGAATGTTTCAAGATGTTTAATTTCTGCTCCTAATGTAGGTTTTAAACCTAATAATTTGGAATATTTTCGATCGATAGTTAACAAAAAGGATGTTTTTCCAGAATTATCTAGTCCAGCAAGAATGATTTTTAATTTTCTTGAAGAGGTTAGAGGTAAAGTAGGGTTTTCCTCAATTTCAAGCAAATTATTGGTTAATTTTAAAAAAGTAGGTTCTAATATCTTGTTATCTACATAACCACTATTAATTTTTTCGTCAATTTCGGCTACAGCTTCCAATATAAATGGTTTTAACCTCTCAATATTATTATAAATAAAACTTCTTTTATTTTCATCAATTAGTATTGATAATGTTGAGGCAATTGGTCTCTCTAAAAAGCTGGTTTTTATAAAATGAAAAAATACTAAACTGGAAACCCGAAAATCAGGAAAGGGTATAATTCCGAAATAATTATAATCGGAAATTTCATTATCAGTAAATAATAAAGAAAGACTTTTAATCGAAATTTGATAAATATCTCTTAAACTCTGCCTAAATACCCCACCTTCATTTTGGCTATTATCAAATTCATCTAAATTGGACAAGATTGATTCAGGAAATATATATTTAGGCTCGGGGCCACGGTCACCATAAATAGAAAATATAACTCCTTTTATACAACTTATTTCTGGTATCTCTCTCATTAGTTAATATTATACAACCAATGGCTAAAAAAAATTTGTTTTCTAATAAGCATAAAAATATTGAATAATTATATCAACCATAGGTATGATTGAGAAATTAGCTGAAAATATAAGAAATAATGTTGAGATAATCCAAAAACAATCATTAAATCCGATTGTAGATTTTGTTAGGGCAAAATCATACAAAAATGAAAGGATTTACAGCGATTACGGTGAAGATAGTGCTTCTATTAAAGAAAATAAGAAATTATTGTTATTCACAACAGATGGACTCCGTTCCGAATTTATTGAAAATTTTCCATATGGAGCGGGATTTAGTGCGATCATGGTAAGCGTTGACGATATTTATGCATGCGGAGGAACTCCTCTAGCAGCAAGTTTAGTGGTCAATTATAATAAAGAAAAAATTGGTAACGAAATATTTAGAGGAGCTTGCGAAGGTTCCCGAAAATTTAAAGTTCCAATTATTAGGGGACATACAAATCAAAACTCAGCGATTTGTTCTCTAGCAATAAGTATGGTTGGAGAAATAAAAAAAGAAGATTATATTTCTGCCGGAAATGCTCAAATTGATGATGACATAATATTAATTGTTGATTTTGATGGAAAACCTGGGAAAGCCAGCAAATATTATTGGGATACGGCTACGTTTAAAACTTCAGAACAAATATTGTATTCAAGAAAAAGTATGAATGAAATCGCCGCTAAGCATTTATTAAATTCTTCTAAAGATATATCAAACGGCGGAATTTTTGGCACATTGTACCAATTACTAACATATTCAGAAGTAGGAGCTGAGATCGATATAGATTTAATTATTCTTCCAGAGCTTCTGAAAGATTTAAATTATTCAATTTTTGATTATTCTAAAATGTATTTAACTACTTCTTTTATAACTACATGCAAGGAGATAAATACCGAAGAGGTAATTAATTTGTTTAAACGATATAATCTAAAAGCACATAAAATTGGTAAAGTAATTAAAAAACCTATTGTAAAAATATATAATAATAAGGAAGAAACTATTTTATTTGATCTATAGGTATGAAATTATTTGTGAAAATTCGAATGCAATTTAATATCTCAAAAAGAGATTTATCGAGATTTATTATTCTATTCTTCTCATTTAATTTAATAAATTTATTATTTCTCAATTTTAATAATGTTGATTCATATGAAATCAATTTTGAAACTCAGAAAATACCGAAAATTTCTCAATCTGAAGCGAGTGAAAACGTAAGTGTGGAAATTAAAAGTTATAGTCAATTAATTTGGTTTAGTGGCAATATTGTAATAGAAACATCTAGTAATATATCAGGATATTTAAAAATTGATTTATCAGACGGTTTAGGAGGAGGTTATTTTCAGAATTTACAGCAAATAATTCCAATTTCCAATACTTCAGAAAATGAGGTTTCTGAAATTCCAATAATCCCTCAAATGTATCTGTTTCCCGGAGTGTACAATTTATCATTTATTATTAATTATATTCCATTAATAAATTCCACTGACGAAACTACTATATTATCTAGCCAATTGCAGATTAATGTTGGATTAGGGCTTCCAATGCTGATAGTGCTGATTATTATATTTGGAATATCATTTATATTAATTCTTACCAAAAAAGAGACTATAAAAGAAGAGATTTTAACCTATGAGTCAGAAAAACAAATTGAAATTGCTTTGGACGCACCTCAAGGTAAGATTAAATGTCCAGAATGCAAAAAGGTCATCGATGAAGGACTTATATTTTGTCCGGAATGCGGAAAACGGATTCCAGAATTCCTTAGATATCGTCCGGAGACCACTGGTCCTAGTTAGTTATCTAGGCAAATTTGTTTATCGTTATTCGGATTTTTTCATATAATTTTTAAATTTATTTAGCAATATATATAAATCTCCGAATAATTAAGGCTTTTTAAAATATCCGATGCACTTTCATTTCAATATAAGAAATTATCTATAATACCGAAAAATAATATATATTTTAGTTAAATTAGATCTTTTCTTATTAATAATTGTATTTTTTTATAAGCATTTTTTAAAAAAGATTCAGGTGAAAATTTATGGATGATATTGAAGATAATATTTGGAAATATTCACTTGTTGGCAGTATTATAATTCTTGCAACACCCTTAATCCCAGTATATTTATTGGTATATATTGTTTGGATTATTGATGGGATGTTGGGATCTTTAGTACAAATTAATCTGGGCATTATATCTCCTTATGCTGCTTATAATGAGAGAATTATCTTTACTATTATCATCTTTTGTTGTATATTATCAATATTTTACCTCCGTGTTATATTACATTCAGAAGCTATTAAAGTAAAGAAGTGTATAAAGAAAATTGAACATATTGAGCAAAGATGGTCAAATATAGGAAATTTAATTATTATAATCTCGTTTATTTTGTTGATTTTAATAATAATGCATGGACCTTATTTGTATAATAGCTTAATATTTCAACTTTTGGGTAATTTTGGAGTAATACCAATATTTATTAGTGGAATATTAATAAATATTGGAGTATATAAATATCGGAACAAGAAGTAATAATGATAATGCTTTACGTTCATGATAATATGAAATGCTTTTAAATAATTGATTTTATCAATATTCAACAATATGAATCTAAACAATTATTTTTAATTTAAAAATTTAAAAGAATTTATGATCTGAATTAAAAATGGATTTTAATTACAAAGGAATTATCTCCGTAATAGGGTCAAGTGATATTGATTTTAAAATCGCAGAAAAGGCTCGAAAAATTGGAAAATTAATAGCTAAGAATAATTATATTTTAGCATGTGGTGGAATGGGAGGAGTAATGGAAGCTGCATGTAAGGGGTGTAAAGAAGAAAATGGTTTAACTATCGGAATTTTGCCGACAGGAAATAAATATAATGCCAATCCATATGTTGATATTAAAATTCCAACAGCGCTTGGGCATGCAAGAAATACAATAGTTGCTTTAACAGGTGATGGAATTATAGCTGTAGCTGGAAATGCTGGTACTTTAAGTGAGATCTGTTTTGCATGGGTATATAATAAACCAATTTGTGTATTGACTAGTGTGAAGGGATGGTCATCTAAAATGGCAAATCAGAAATTAGATTATAGAAGAAAAGAAAAAATTCATGGAGCTAATACTCCAGAAGAGGCAGTAAAAAAGATTATTGAACTAATTGAAGCTCATGAATGAAATATTCCAAAAATAAATTTGTAAAGTCCTAGGTATGATATTCCTTCTTTTTCTTCTTTTTACCTGACGAAGACCATCCACCAGAACCTCCAATAGCATCAGCACCTGCAATTGCTGCAACAATAATGAGAACAACAATTAGAATTATAACAACAAATATCAATAAAAAGCATAAGATTCTGAATGCAATAAATATCCAAAAATCATCTTTTATTTTTTTTGTCATTATTGTACCATACAACATAATGATTAAGGATATACTAATTAAATATATCATAGAAACTATAATTACAATCCAATTAGTGATTGCCATGACAAAAATATAAAATAATAACACCAATATTATGCCTATTGCTATTAAAAAGAATTGAAGCCAAAAGTATCCAGCTGTAAGAAATTTATCCCTTAAGATAAGCCCTATTATTAATATAATTGCTGTTCCCCATACCGCCAAACTCACAAAAACATGAACATATATCGAAAAATCCGAAAGCCATATGAATATAGGAACACTAAGGACTCCGGCAGTAAAAGCGAACATAAAATAAATAATGAGTCCAGAAATATTCTTTCCTTTTCGGGATACAATGTAAAATAAAACGAATAAAATAGCATTTAGGATAACCACTATGACATATATGACTCCAATATCCAATAATGACGCTATTTCTGTGAAAAATACGCCAAAAAAGATTTCACTAATTAACCAAATTAAAGATCCAATAAATATTGTTGGCATTACTTTATGTAAAAATACTGTACGTTTAGAATCAGTAAGAATATATTTAGAGACCATTTTCAACTATCCTAAAAATCTATTAAATTAATAATTAAATTATTATCATTCATGGATTTAATAAGTTATTGATCAAAAAATTTTAAATTTGTTTTTTTTATTATATTATCGTAATATAAATATAGGCGAAATTGTTTTATTAAAAATATATAGGTTAAAATTTTAAAATAAAATATTTTTATAAGAAAATGTCATATAAATATTATAATAATGTCAAAATTATCAGATACAGGATTAATATTAACTATAATTGGAACCTTTTTATTTGTATTACCTGTGATTCTATTCTATGAAATATCTCCGATCTTATTTTTTAATATTCTAATTAGTGGATTGATTCTTATTTTTATTGCATCAATAATTATAATAATAACTAAAGACGAATATCACACACTTAAATTAAAGAATGGTTTCCCTCTAAAATTAGATCATTTAATTATATTTATTTGTGCGATGACAATAGCGGAAACTTCTTTCCTCTTTGTCGACATAAATAGCTACAAGTATACAGGTAAATTTACCTATTTAACAATTGTTTTTCCTCTTATTATAATTTCTTTTGCAATCCTTGATGATTTAATTAAAAAATATTTTAACAATTTAAAAAACAAAATAACCAATTAAAAAATCCTCGCATTATTAAAGCCGAAAAAAAGAATGTAATATTGTAAATATCAAAGATGTTAAGATATGCCATCCCATTCCTCGTTCTTTACGACCAATGGGTAGTCTAGATTGATTAACTTCCCAAAGAAGTAAATATTTTCCCCTAAATTTTCACCCTAAAATTTTTTAAAAATTTTTTTAATAAAGAATCTCTAATTCGATTAAATTGATTCTTTAATTGATTGATTATAAAAAATATATATAATAGTTAGAATTATTAGTTACTTGAATAACAAAAACGAGTCCGATGAAATGCAATATCTCAAAAGTGAAGAATTAGCAAAAAAGATTTTGTTTACAGGTTTAGACTTCGCAGGAAAGAGCTCAATTATTCTTGCTCTACAGAAAGAATTTTCAAAGATATCTATACTCAAACCTACTCGAGGCGCAGAGAGGAGTGTATTCTCTTTTTTAGGATATGAATTTAGTACTTGGGACCTCGGAGGTCAGCAGGCTTACAGAATTAATTATTTGCGAAATCCGAGTAAATATTTTGATAAGACTGAAATTGCAATTTATGTAATTGACATTCAAGATTCAGCACGCTTTGATGATGCAATTAGATATTTAAAGGATGTTATTAAGCAATTTAAAGAACTTGAAATTAAGCCTCCACTCTTTATTTTTTTCCATAAAGTTGATCCAGCATTAATTAAAGAATCAAAGATAGATTTAAACAATTTAATATTAGATCTTACTGAAAAAATTAATAATGCTATAGAATATGAAAAAATTAATTTTTATGAGACATCTATTTATGATTTATTTTCTATCATGGCAGCTATTTCAGAAATTTTACTTAATCTTTATCCAAAATCCAACCTTATTGATAAGACTCTTTCTGAATTTGGGAAAAAAATTGAAGCAGAAGGAATTATGATCTTAGATGATAATTCATTACTTGTTGGGAGATATTACTCGAATGATGAAATTAGGCAGATTTTAAGTGCAAGTTCTCCATATTTCCTAACATTAAATGATAGGTTTAATGAGGCAGACATCGAAGGTTCTACAAAAAAAGAGGATGAGGGAATGGTTGTGCAAAGATTTGGAAAATATTTTCAATTTAAAGAAATTAAGTTCCGTTCTGATCCTGGGGGACGGTATTATCTGTTGATTGCGAAAGATACTTATGAATTTGATATAAATTTAATAAATGAATTTGTTGAAATTTTCCAAGATATTTTTACAATTTAAAACAATAAAAACTCGTTTCTTATAAAAATTCGAATATATCTACATTTTTATTAGATTATTGAAGAAAAAATATATAACTTCTAATTATTATATTTTAGTTAGAGAAATTTTGTTTCTCCTTCATTAAAGTGTTCCATAATAAAAGAACGACAAGGAAACTAAAGATTAGTGAGATTTGATTGATTATATGCCCCAATTGTGGCTGTACAAATGATAACCAGTCCCAATACTGCCGAAAATGTGGTACCGCAATTTCGAATGTTTTTTCCCCACCAAAAGTAAAAATTCCGATCATTAATTCTGCAAATAAAGAAATTATTGGGGATAAACGAGAGATTAGAAATGATTTAAAACCCATTCAGAGGGTATCCCCAAAACAAAAAGAGCAAGATAATATATGGACTCCAGATGTTTCGAGTAATGATAGACATGATTTTAATCTCAGAGAAATACCAAAGATTTCAGAAATTGATGAGCCTTCTATAAAAAAAGGAAGACCTACTTCAATATTACAAGAAATACCCCCACAACCCTTTTCACTTCAAAGTATTCCATTAACTAATAGTAAAAAGCAATCTTCCCAAGTTCAAAATATTCAGCCTCCAAAAAGAGAAGAGATATCTTCGGCAATGACGAGTGCAATGCAAGCTCTTACAAAAAATCTTACGACTAAAAAGAAACCGATGAGAACTTCACAAGAATCTCTTGAAACTCAACTGGATATAAAATATGAAGAAATCAGCTCTAATAATTTGGATGAAATATTAAGAAATATATCAAGATTAGACAAAAATATAGAAGCTTCGGCAATTATTAACCCTGATGGAGTGATATTATCTTCCGCACTTTCAGGAAGAGTAAATGACTCGTTGTTTGCCTCAATTGGAA